>CAZTZM010000076.1:0-18739 GCA_964618005.1 uncultured Myxococcales bacterium | reverse complement strand
GCGCCGCCGCGCAGGCCGCCTCGGCGGCCGGCAGCGCGTCGTGGACGCGGCCGGTCCGGAGAAGAAACCGGATCAGCGCCGCCCGCAGCGCCACGTCGTCCGGGGCGCGCTCGAGTCCCTCGCGCAAGAGCGGCTCGGCGCGGCTGTCGTCGCGCAGGGAGTCCGCGGCTTCGGCGAACAGCGCGGGCGGCGCCCCGTCCGCACGCGCCGCACGGGTCAGCCACTCCGAGGCGTCGGGCGCGCCCAGCTGATCGAGCACGCGGCCGTAGTCGCGCGCCAGCAGGCGATCGTCGGCGCCCGTGGCGCCCGCCAGGTCGATCGCCTTGCGCAGCTCGCGCGCCGCCTGCGTCAGCCGGCCTGTCGCCGCCATCACCTGGCCCAGCGCCGCGTGGGCCCGCGCGCGCAGCGCCGGCTCGATCGCCAGCGCCAGCGTCCGGCGCAGAGCGTCGCGCGCCGGTTCGGCGCGCCCGAGGTGCGCCAGCGTCTCGCCGAGCGCGCACCAGGCCAGCGCGTTTCCGCCGTCGAGATCGACCGCGCGGCCGAGCGGCGCCACCGCCGCTTCGAAGGCGCCTCGCCTCGCCATCAATTCGCCCAGCGCGCGGAAGGCCGGTGCGGCGTCGGGGCTGCGGCGCGTGAGCGCGTCGAGCGCGTCCTCGGCGGCCGTCGGGTCGCCGGCCTCTGCCTGCGCGCGCGCCTGGGCCACCTCGGCCTCGACGGCCGTGCGCCGATCGCCGGTCAGCTCGTCGAGCGTCCCGGCCAGCCGCTCGAACAGCCCCATCAGGCGCTCGCCGGCGGCGCGGCGTCGTCGGACCAGACGGTCTGGCGGATCTCGGCGATCCGCTCGTCGATCTTGCGCAGCTCGCCCAGCGCGCCGTCGATCTGCGCGGCGCCCGGCGCGGCGGCGCTGCTGGTCGCGGCCGCGCGCCGGTCGACCAGCGCGCGATCCAGCACCGCGGCGATCCCGCGCGCCAGCGTGTCGCCCGCCTGCGCCACGAACTCCAGCAGACGCGCGCCGAACCCGTCGATGATCTCGTCCAGCTTGGGGCCGACCAGCGCCGCCACGCGATCGACGGCCAGCGGTCCCTGCGCCTTGGCCTCGGTCTTCACCTCGGCCGCCACCCGCCCGCGCAACGCGAACGCCAGCAGCGGCGCCGCCAGCGTCAGCACGCCGCCGACCAGCCCGTCGACGAACAGGAACACGGTCGTCCCCAGCGCGCCCAGCGCGAAGATCGAGGCGTCGTATTTCAACGTGTCGACGCGGATGTCGACCTTGGTCTCGGCGGGGCCGAGCTCGGTCGTCACGCTGTCGACCACCTCGCGCACGTTCTCGTTGGCCACCTGCACGACCGCCTCCGCCAGCTTGTCGAGCTCGGCGGCGATCCGCTCCCCCTCGGCTTCGGTCCAGGCCTTCCACGTATCCTGCACGAAGAACGACAGGTAGCGGCGGATGTCGCCGGCGTCGACCTTGTCCAGATCGGCGGAGAGCGCCGTGCGCAGCTCGACGGTGAAGTCGGCCAGATCCTGGCGCACGCGCGCCTTCAGCGCGGCGGTCTCGGCACGGACGGCGCCGGACGCCGTCTCCAGGACCTTCTTCCCCGAGCGCAGCTTCTCCTGCGCCCGGGCAATCCGCTCCTCCAGCTCGGGCACCGGCAGCTCCAGCGAGCGGCGCTGGATCGCCAGGCTCTGGCGCACGAACGCCGACAGCCGGCCGGCGTCGGCCAGCGCATGGTCGAGCAGCAACCTTCGCCGCTGGTTGGCCACGGTCGTGCCCAGCGCGGCGACGAACGCGTCCATGCCGGATCCGGCGCGGTCACCCGCGATCGCGCGCTTGGCCGACACCGGGAAGATCGCCGGCTCGGGGACGATGGCGGCCAGGTGCTTCCTGGCGAACGCCAGCGTCTCGGCCAGCTCGGCCTCGGTCAGCAGATCGGTCTTGGCCACCACGAACAGCAGGCGATCGCGCGTGGAGCGCAGGATCCGCTCTTCCAGGAACTGCCGCTCGGAGGCGGTCAGGATCTGCGTGGCGTCGAGCAGGAACACCGCCGCGTCGGCGCGCGGCAGGTAGCCGTAGGTGATCTCGGCGCGCTGTTCGTTGATGTCGTTGACGCCGGGCGTGTCGACGATCGTCAGCTGGTTCTCCAGCAGCGCCGCCGGCTGAGTCAGCTCGACGTGGTGGAACGCCGCCGGCTTGCCGTCCAGGCCGTCGACCGTCAGCCAGTCGCCCAGCGCGGCGGCGTCGATCGGCTTGCGCGCGCCGTCCTCGCCGACCAGCGTCGCCGCGGGGCGCGCGCCGTGCGACAGGTGGGCCAGCACGGCGGTCGTGGGCGTGATGCCGGTCGGCAAGATCGGCGACCCCAGCAGCGCGTTGATGAACGTCGACTTGCCGTGGTTGAACTCGCCCAGCACGACGACCGTGACCCGCTCGGCGTCCAGCTTGGGGAGCCGCTCGTCGCGCACGTCGCGCGCCACGAACGGCAGGCCGGCCTTCTCGGCCAGCGTCCCCAGCTCCGTCAGCACGCCGCGGATCGCCGCCTTGCGCGCGTCGATGTTGCCGCCCGTCGCGCTCATCGCAGCACCGACAGCAGCTCGGCCACCTTGGCGTCGCAATCGTTGCGCGAGGTCCCCGCCGTCGCGCCGTCCGGCTCGGTGCCGCCGCGCGCGCCGCCCAGCAGGCCCTTGAAGTAAGCGGTCTCGGCGAACAGCCGCAGCGCCGCGACCCGCTTGGGCAGGTACGGGTGCCGCCGTGACAGCTCGTCGAAGCGCCCGATCCCCTTTTGCGCCTCGTCCATCTGTGCCAGGTACTCGTCCAGGTTCACGTCGCTGTAGAGCTTGTGCGACCCCAGCGCCAGCTTGACCAGGCAGCCGACCGACACGTCCAGGTCGCGCGTGCAGATGAGGCCGGCGCGGTCGCAGGTGATCTCGGCTCGCCGCGCCCAGGCGTTCAGCGCGAACACCGCCGGCTTCACGCTCCAGCGCAGGAAGGCGTTCGCGGCGTGGGTCAGGAAGTGCAGCGTCGTCATGTAGACGACGTGGTTGTTCTGGATGTGCCCGCACTCGTGGCCGATGACATCCAGGAGCTCCGGTTCCGAGAGGTGGTCGATCAGCGCCGCGTTGACCACGACGTAGGGATCCTCCGCCGTCCCGAAGGTGTGGGCGTTCAGCGAGCCGATGTTGGGGGACACGTACAGCGTCGGCATCGGGATCCGCAGCGTGTCTGCGCAGCGCTCGGCCAGCTTCGCCAGCTTGGGGAACTGCTTGTTGGTCACCTTGACCGAGGTCCCCAGCATCCGGCTCTTCTCGACCGACTGCCACAGCCGGACGGCCGCCTCGACCGCCAGCGTGACCGGGCGGACCCGGTCCAGCGCGGCCCGGACCTTCACGTCACCCCCGTAGGCGTAGGCCGCCCCCTCACGGGAACGGGCCGACGCTTCCCCTTTTCGCGCCGCGACATACCGCGCGAACGACAGATCGATCTCCGGTTTCGGCACGGGATGATAATAGAATAAGCCCTCCCGATGACCACCGCCGCCTCTGTCTCGCTTCCGGCTCCCGCCGCCTCTGTCGGCGAGCGCGAGCTGGGGTTCATGCGCCGGGCCCTGGCGGCCGCGGAGGAGGCCGGCGGGCGCGGTGAGGTGCCGGTCGGCGCCGTGCTGGTGGTCGGCGACGAGGTGGTCGCCGTGGCCCACAACGAGCGCGAGACCGCCAGCGACCCGACCGCCCACGCCGAGATCCTGGCTCTGCGACGGGCCGCCGCGGCGCTCGGTCGCTGGCGCCTGGTGGACGCCGAGCTGTACGTCACGATGGAGCCCTGCCCGATGTGCGCGGGGGCGCTGGTGAACGCGCGGCTGCGGCGGCTCTACTTCGGGTGCGACGATCCGAAGGCGGGCGCCGTGCGGACGCTCTACTCGCTGGTCGACGACCCGCGCCTCAACCACCGGGTCGAGGTCATTCCGGGCGTGCTGGCGGCCGAAGGGGCCGGGCTGCTGCGATCGTTCTTCTCACGCTTGCGCCAGCCGGTCCGGCGGGCGCCGTGAAGCTCCGGACCTTGCTCGCGCTCTTCGTCGTGGCGCTGGTAGGGTCCGCCGGGTGCGGGAAGATCTCGCCCAAGACGACCGACGCCGGCAGCCACCCGGACACCGCCGCGCGCACCGATGCGCAGGGTGATCGCGGCGAGGACGCGCTCCACGAGGACGCGCACCACGACGCGCCGATGTCGCACGACGCGGTCATGTCCGACGCCCGCGCCGATCACGGGGCGTTGGACGCGACCTCGCCGCCACATGACGCCAGCTCGGACGGCACCCTCACCGGCGGCGCCTGCGGCGCGGACACCGACTGCGTTCTCTATCCGGCCGGCACCGGCGGCTGCTGCGGGGCCTGTCTCCCCAAGTCGCAACCGACCCCCGGCACGGTGCAGTGCCTGCTCCCCTGTCTGACGCCGCTCAAGAGCTGCACCTGCGTGAAGGCGGCCTGTACCGGCAGCACGACGCTGCTCTGAAAGAGGCGCCGATCTCCTCGCTCCCGGAACAGCGACGCACCACCCCGCTGGTCCTGGTCATCCCGGGGTTGGGTGGCTCGGGCCCCGAGCACTGGCAGACCCGGTGGGAGGCGCGTTATCCGCGTCACGTGCGGGTAACCCAGCGAGATTGGGACGCCCCCGATCCCGAGGCGTGGCTGGCGGCGCTGGAGAGCGCGCTGGCGGCCGCCGCCGAGCCGGCCGTCCTGGTGGCGCACAGCCTCGGTTGCGCGCTGGTCGCCCGCGCGGCGGCGCGTCCGATCGCCGCCCGCATCGCCGCCGCGTTCCTGGTCGCGCCGGCCGACGTCGATTCGCCCGACCGCACGCCGGCCGAGACGCGCGGCTTCTCGCCGATGCCACGCCTCCCCCTCCCCTTCCCGGCCACCGTCGTCGCCAGCGAGAACGATCCCTACGTCGCCCTCGATCGCGCGCGAACCTTCGCTGCCGCCTGGGGGGCCGCCTTCGTGGACGCCGGTGCTCGCGGTCACCTCAACGCCGCGTCGGGCCTCGGTGACTGGCCCGAGGGGCGCCGGCTGTTCGAAGCGCTGCTGTCGCGAATCTAGAGCGCCGCCAAGGTGAACGCCTGCGCGCCCGCAGGCCCGGTGCCGATCGCGGGGTCTCGCCGATGGTCCGCCAGCTTGCCGGCGTCGGACGCCACCCGGGCGGCCGGGGGCCCCGCGGCTTTCGGAGCGCCGGCGAGAAGATCGGCCCCAGGTCGTCCTCGAGCTTCGAGATCCCGTAGTCGATCAATTCGGCGTAGCCGCGGTCGTCGTGCAGCTCCAGCTCGACGTAAGCCAGAAACAGCGCCGCCGCCACCGCCTGATCGGATAGGTCGACCTCCGGATGCCTCACACGCATCATGCCCCTCCCGCGTTCCCGACCGATAGTCCCGGCGCAACCACAGTTTGTCAAGACAAACCATAACCACCAGGCGAGCGCAGCGCGGCTCCGCCGCGCGAAGCGAGGGGGGTCCGGGGGACGCGAGCGGCAGCGAGCCGCCCCCCGTCTAATCTCGGACGCGAGCGGGAGCGAGCCGCCCCCCGTCTAATCGTCCTCGTCGGCGGCGCGGAGGATGTGGCGGCGGGCGTTCTCGGCGTCGCGCGCCAGGCGGCGTATCTGGTCGGTGCGCAGGTACCGGGTGGCGTCCACCAGCCGCTGCCGCTCGTCCTGCTCGGGAAACGTGACGATGTCGAAGAGCGACAGGTTCAGTCCGTCCGCGATGGCCTTCAGGGTCTGGATGGTGGGCCGGACCAGGCCACGCTCGATGCTGGAGAGGTGGCCCTTCGAGCCGACCTCCGACTCGTAGGCGAGCCGCTCGATCGTCAACGCAGCTTCTTCTCTGAGCTGCCGCACCCGCCGCCCGACCACCACCGCCAGCGGATCCGGTTTCGAACGGCGTGGCACGCCGCGAGGCTACGGGAACGCGCGTCCGTTTGGTGTGTCTCGACAAACCAACCCCGTCGGAGATCACTGCTTCAGTTATTCGGAATTCAGTCCGAAATGAACGAGGGGGCAATCGACCCGAGGCGTCCGAGCGGGATTTTCGTGGTCGGAAGGTGGTTCTGGCAATATGCGCACCATGGTCAGCGACGCGCGTTCATCACGACGAAAAGCCATCCGCCCGGCGGGCCGCCGCACGCGGCTGGCGCTCGTTCTGACCGCCCTGGCGATCGCGCTCGCCGCCCGGCCGGCCCACGCGGACGTGATGTCGCGGGCGCAGCCGGCGACGCCCGCGCCGCCCGATGACTGGACGCTGCACACGGCGCTGGGCCTCGATCTCGGCGCCGGCGGCACGATCACCTCCTTCAATCCGTTTCCCGGGTCCAGCAGCACGCTGTTCTTCACCGGCGTCCGCGGCACCTACGACATCGCGCACGGCTTCGCCGGGATGTTCACCCTGCACCAGTGGTGGCTGCCCGGACCGAACCACGCGCTGCTGATCGGGTTCGGCGCGCGCTACGAACCGTTCGTCTATTCGTGGGGACGGCTGTACTTCGACGCCGCGGTGGGCCCCGCCTCGACCGGATACGACTGGACGTTCGGGTTCGATCTCGGCGCCGGACTGGACTTCGACATGCCCGACGTCCCCGGCTTCAGCCTGGGGCCGTACGTTCGCTACGGCGACTTCATCAACCCCTATCCGAACGACGGCAACGACGGCACCGCCTGGAACCTGGGCGTCTCCATCAGCTACCACTTCGGTCGGGCCGCCGCGGCGCCGCACCCGGAGCAGGGGCCGGCGGTGAAGCGCGGCACCTGGCACATCAGCCTCCCCGACACCGATCGGGACGGCGTCACCGACGACGAAGATCAGTGCAAGGACGTGCCGGCGGGCAAGCACCCCGATCCGTTCCGCCCCGGTTGCCCGGAGAGCGACGAGGACGAAGACGGCATCCCCGACAGCGACGATCCCTGCCCCGTCACGCCGCCCGGCCCGAACCCCGATCCCAAGCGCCCCGGCTGCCCGATCATCGACACCGACGGTGACAACATCCCCGACGCCGACGACGCCTGCCCGACCAAGGCCGGCCCCGCCTCGCCCGACCCGCTGAAGAACGGCTGCCCGGAGAAGCGGTCGCGGTCTGCCGCGCCGCCGCCCCCGCCGCCGTCCGCCACCGACGAGGCGGTCGCGCCGAAGCCGGTCCGCAAGCGCCACGTGGTGAAGCCGTCGGAGTGAGCGTCGACCGTCGGCCGTCTCTGTCAGTCCACGGCCAGCGTCAGCCGCAGGATCACCCAGTGCGAGCTGCCGCCGGCGCCCGGGACGACCGACTCGCCCCAGCGCTGCTCGAAGCCGAGTGACAGCCGCCAGCGCGGATCGGGCGCGTAGGCGGTGACGCCGCCGCCGGCGCCCCACAGGTCGGCGCCGGCCACCCGCTCCCAGTCGGCGCGCGCCACCAGATCCAGGCGCTGGCGGTAGAACGTGACGCCGGGCTCGATCACGGCCCCCTGCTGGATGCTGCCGGGCACGGTCGCGTTGCTTTGATCGTAGCGGATCGCGAACAGGTACTCGGCGGTCACGACGAAGCGGCGCCACTGCGCCTGGAAGTCGGGATCGATCGCCAGCGTGCGCGGCGCCGCGACGGTGCCGTAGAGCACGGAGACGCCGCCCGCGAACCGGAACCAGTCGTACCAGGGGTCGCCCGGGGTGCGCCGCCAGGGGACGAGGCCGACCGGACCGATGGGCTCCGCCCAGATACGCGCGGCCCCCAGCAGGCCGGCGCTGATCAGGCGCCCGTCGAACGTGGTGTCGGCGCTCAGAAACGCGGCGCGATAGAGCAGCGCGCCCAGATCGCCGCCCACGCCGACGCCGGTGCGGAAGTCGGGCAGGAACGCGTCGACGAACGGCGCGCGCTCGGCCAGGCGCAGATCGCCCTCGTCGACCTGGCGCGAGAGGGAGAACGGCACCCGCAGCGAGCCGACGTCGACCTCGAAGGCGCGTCCGGGCGCCCAGGCGACGTACGCCTCCGTCGCGCGGACGGGGCCACCGAACGGCATCTGACCGCCGGCCAGCGGCGTGTCATGCGAGCCGCTGGCGGTGACGGCGTCGGCCTCGAACAGGATGCGGGCGCGGAAGTGGCTCTGCGCCACGTCGAACCCGACCCGCGCGCGCCGCAGGCGCAACGCCAGACCAGGCGGCGCATCCCGCGGGTCCTGCGGTCCGGCCGGCTCGGAAGCGATCAGCTCGTCCCCCTGCAGCAGCAGGACCAGCGGATAGGTTGCGGCGCGCCCGACTGGAGCGCTCTCGGCCGGCGCGTCGTCCGCGGCCGCCACGCCCGCCGGCGCGGTGACGGCGATCGCCGCCAGCAGGGCCGCGATCGCCGCGCGCGCCGCGATCATCCGGCCGCGGCCGCGATCTTCCGTTCCAGCCGTTCGACCACCTTCACCTCATAGGTGTCGTCATAGAGGACGTTGGCCTCCAGGATGCCGGTCGGGCTGGTGACGTTGACCTCGGTCAGCCAGCCGCCGATCACGTCCAGGCCGACGAAGAAGTGGCCGCGCTCGCGCAGCCAGGGCCCCAGGGCGCTGACGATCGCCTGGTCGCGTTCGTCCAGCTTGGTGGCCATCGGCTTGGCGCCGACGTGCAGGTTGCCGCGCGCGTCGTCGGGCGCCGGCACGCGCAGGACCGCGCACAGCGGCTCGCCCTCGCACAGCACGATCCGCTTGTCGCCCCGGCGCACCTCCGGCAGGTACTTCTGCGCCATGATCCAGCGCCGGCCCAGGTTGGTCGACTGCTCGAGGATGGCACCGGTGTTGGGGTCGCCGCGGCGGACGTGAAAAACGCCATAACCGCCGGACGCGTCCAGCGGCTTGACCACCATCTCGCCCCCCTGCTCGGCCAGGAACGACCGCAGCCGGTTCGTCTCACGCGTGACGATGGTCGGCGGGCAGAGATCGGGGAACTCCAGCACGGCCAGCTTCTCGTTCTGCTCGCGCAGGCCGCGCGGGTCGTTGATGATCAGCGTCTTGCCGCGCGCGCGCTCGAGCATCAGCGTCGCGAAGTAGTAGTCCAGGTCGAACGGCGGGTCCTTGCGCATGAACACCGCCTGGCAGCTGGCCAGCGCCACGGTGGCCTGCGGTCCCAGAAGATAGTGGTCGCCCTCGATGCGGCGGACGGTGACCGGCCAGGCGCGCGCGACCGCGTCGGCGTGCTCCAGCGAGAGGTGGCGCGGCTCGCAAAACCAGATCTCGTGGCCGCGCGCCTGCGCGGCCAGCATGATGGCGAAGGTCGTGTCGCCGGCGATCTGCAGACGCGCCAGCGGGTCCATGACGAAGAGCAGCTTCATGGGCCCTATTGTGCCGAGGAACCGGGCGGTGCGCCGCTGGGATCGACCGCGCCTCCCCCGCCCGACTCTTTCATGGGCAAGAGGTGCTCGAGGCCGTGCTTGCGCAGCCGGTAGTAGAGGGTGGAGCGGTTGATCCCCAGCGCCCGGGCGGCGTGGGCGATGTTCCCCTGCGCGGCGTCGATGGCGGCGACGATGGCGGCCTTCTCCTGCTCGTGCAGCCGCTCGCCCAGGGGGCGGGCGCCGTCCAGCGGGCGGGTCGCGGTCAGGCCCGCCGCCCCGACCGGCGACGGCCGGCGCGTGAACTCCAGGTCGGCGGAGGTGATCTCCGATCCGCGCGCCAGGATCAGCGCGCGCTCGACCACGTTCTCCAGCTCGCGGACGTTCCCCGGCCAGGGGTAGGCGCAGAGGGCCGCCACCGCCGAGGCGTCCACCCCGCGCACGGCCTTCCCTGCCCCCGGCGCATACTTCTGCACGAAGTGCTCCGCCAGGAGCGGGATGTCGGTCGGCCGCTCTCGCAGCGGCGGCAGCACGATCGGGAAGACATTCAGCCGGTAGTAGAGATCCTCGCGGAACGTGCCGTCGGCGATCTGCCGCTCGAGGTCGCGGTGGGTGGCCGAGACGATCCGGACGTCGACCTTGATGGTCTCGGTGCCGCCCACGCGCTCCAGCTCGCGCTCCTGCAGGACCCGCAACAGCTTGACCTGGACGTCCAGCGGCAGGTCGCCGACCTCGTCCAGGAACAGGGTGCCGCCGTCGGCCAGCTCGAACCGGCCCAGCCGCCGCGCCACCGCGCCGGTGAAGGCCCCCTTCTCGTGCCCGAACAGCTCCGACTCCAGCACGCCGGGCGCCAGCGCCGCGCAGTTCACGCGCACGAACGGGCGCGCCTCGCGCGCGCTGTTGATGTGGATGGCCCGCGCCACGATCTCCTTGCCGGTGCCGGTCTCGCCGCGCAGCAGGACGGTCGACGACGTCTGCGCCACCTGCTCGACCCGGGCCAGCACCTCCCGCAGCGCCGGCGCCTCACCGACGATGGCGCCGAAGCTGAACTCACCGTGGGCCTCCTTGGACAGCATGCCGACGTAGGCCGCCAGCTGCTCCTCCAGGCGCCGGTTCTCCCGTTGCAGCGCGAACCGCTCGACCGCGTGGGTCAGGACGCCGCGCAGCTCCTTCGAGTCCCAGGGCTTGGTGACGTAGCGGTAGATGCGCCCGAGGTTGATCGACTCGATCAGCACGTCGACGTCGGTGAAGGCGGTCACGATGATGCCGACCGCGTCGGGGCGCAGCTCGCGCGCCGCCTTCAGCAGGTCCAGGCCCGTCATCTTGGGCATCCGCTGGTCGGTCACGATGACCGCGACGTCGTTCTCGCGCGCCAGCGCCAGCGCCTCCTCGCCGCTGCCGGCCAGCAGCAGCGGGAACGTCCGGCCGAAGTTGAAGCGGAACGCGTCCAGGTTGTCGGACTCGTCGTCGACCACCAGCACGGGGTATTTCGACAGATCCAGACCCTGGGGCATGCGTCCCGCCAGCATACCCGCTCGCGCGATTTTGCGCTCCGCCCGCGACTCTTGATACGATCGGGCCTTCGCCGTCATGACGGACCCGAAGCGTCCCCACCCCTCCGAATCCGCGCCCGAGGCGGCCCCCGCGCTGTCCGCGCGCCGGCCGATGGCGCGCGCCACCCAGATCGCCCTGTTCGAGCGCGAGGTGCGCGAGCGCCTGTCGCGCACGGCGCTGGAGCTGGTGCTCGCCCGCGCCGACGTGATCTCCGAGGGACAGCGCTCGACCCGCCACGGCCGCGACGCCTACTTCGGGTCGACGATGCTGACAATCGACCTGCCGGCGCTGGAGCTGGTGCTGCGCGACACCTGCGACGCGGGCACGGCGCGTCGGCTGGCGGCGCTGCTGGAGTCCGACGCCGAGGCTGGCGCGCACATCGAGGCGCTGGCCGGGCGCGAGGCGGCTCGGGTGTCCGGCGCGGCCCCCAAGGCGGTCCGGACGCACGTGGCGATCCGCGCCCAGGCGGCCAAGGTCTTCATCGACATCGACGTCGAAGCGACGTTCTAGATGCCTTCCTCGATCGACTTCTGCACGAACGAAGCACGGCTCCGGCGGCGACCTGGACGCCAGAGGGCGCACCGCGCCCGGGTCCAGGCACCGGGAGGCGCGGCTTTGCCTCGCCGGCTTCGACGGCCTACGGGGGGAGCTCGCGAGGGGGGTCACCCCCTCACGGCGCCGAAGGCGCGATAGCCATGGAGGAGACGACCTACACCTACTCGGGCGCCGCCAAGATCCTGGGGGTGCCGGAGAGCAAGCTGCGCTACTGGGCGCAGGTCGGCTTCGTCGGCCCGTCGGTGCGGCGCTCGGGCAAGCCGCACTTCACGTTCCAGGACCTGGTGAGCGTGAAGGCCGCCAAGGAGCTGGTGGACCGCGGCTTCAAGGCGGCCGAGATCCGCAAGGCCATCGACGAGGTGCGGGCCACGCTGCCGCACGTCGACCGGCCGCTGGATCGGATGCGGGTCGCGTTCGACGGCGCCAAGCTGGTGGTCGTCGACGCCGGCAGCGCCTATGAGTCGTCGGGTCAGAAGCTGTTCGACTTCGGCCTGGGTGAGCTGGCGCGCCCCGCCACCGGGACGCCGGCCGCGGTCGAGCCGCTGCCGATCGCCGAGGCCGAGGCGGCCGGCTCGGCCAAGCGAAAGGCCTACGACTGGTTCATCGAGGGGACCCGGGCGGAGATGGCGGGCAACGCCGAGGCGGACGCGTCCGCCGAGCGCTGCTATCGGCAGGCGCTGGCGCTGGACGCCGGGTTGGCGGCCGCGCGCACCAACCTCGGCAGCCTGGCCTACCGGCGCGGCGACATCGCGACCGCGCGGGAGGCGTTCGAGGCGGCGCTGGCGCTGGATCCGGATCAGCCGGAGGCGCGCTTCAACCTCGCCAACCTCGTGCTGGAGAACGGCGACCTCGAGCTGGCCGTGGCTGAGCTGCGCCGGGTGCTGCAGACGGCGCCCGACTTCGCCGACGCGCACTACAACCTGGCGGTCGCGCTGGAACGGCTGGGCGGTCGGGCCGCTGCCCGCGCCCACCTGGAGCACTACCTGACGTTGGAGCCTGAATCGACGCCGTGGGCTGAACAAGCGCGCGCGCTGATCGAACGGCTCGACTAAACTTCTCAGCCATGGCGCGGTGGCTCATCTCGGCCGCGATCTGGCTGGCGGTCACGCACGCGGATCGACCTGCGCACGACCGGGTGCTCATTCCGGCTGGTCCGTTCACCCAGGGGAGCACGCACGGCGAGGAGGACGAGCGCCCGGCCCGCAAGGTGAACCTGAAGGCGTTCGCCATCGATCGCACGGAGGTCACCCGAGGCGACTACGCCAAGTGCGTGGCCGCCGGCCGCTGCGCCGCCGTCGCCGATGCCACCGCGGCCAGCGAGCCGCGGGTGCCCGTGACGGGCGTCGACTGGAACGACGCGCAGGCCTACTGCAAGTTCGCCGGCGGCCGCCTGCCGACGGAGGCCGAGTGGGAGAAGGCGGCGCGCGGCACCGACGGGCGCGAGTACCCGTGGGGCAACCAGGTCGATTGCAGCCGCGCCAACTGGGGGAACTTCGAAGGCGAAGGCCCCTGCGCGGGCAAGAACCCGGGACACCCGGTGGCGGTCGGTTTGTACCTGACGGGCGCCAGCCCGTACGGCGTCCTCGACATGGGCGGGAACGTCTGGGAGTGGGTGGCGGACAAGTATGACGGCGACGAGGCGCGCCGCGTGGTCCGCGGCGGCTCTTGCTGCAGCTTCTTCGTCGGCCCGCGCGCGCCCAACCGCAACGCCTGGGCGCCCGAACACCGCGACGGCGACCTCGGGTTTCGCTGTGCCGGCGCGGGAACAGGGACGAAGTGAGCGCGCTCCGACTCGGCCTGCTGGCCGCTGTCCTGGGCGCCACTGTCGCCGGCGGCGCGCGCGCGTCGGTCGCGCGCCGCCACGGGACCTCGGCGCAGGTGAAGCAGGCCCGCGTGGTCGACATCGCGCCGGAGCCGCCGCCCGACGATCGCGATCACGACCGGATCGTGCGGATGCAGACGGCGCTGCGCGAGATCCTGCACGAGAGCATCCTGCGCCGGACGCGCGTCGGCATGCGCGTGATCGAGGCGCGCACCGGGCGGCTGTTCTTCGAGACCCGCGGCGGCGTGCTGATGGATCCCGCCTCCAACCAGAAGGTGCTGGCGACGACCACCGCGCTCATGCGGCTGGGCGCCGACTGGCGGTTTCGCACGGAGCTCTCGGGCGTGGCGCCGACCGGCGACGGCGTGATCAACGGCGACGTCTATCTGCGCGGCAGCGGCGACCCGACGGTGAGCAGCGGCGATCTCGGCGCGATGGCGGCCGAGCTGGCCCGCCACGGCGTGCGCAGCATCGCGGGCGCGGTGGTCGCCGACCCGCGCCGACTGGGCGCTGACGAGCCGATCATCGACGACGAGAGCGACGCCGACGAGACGGGCACCACCGAGGACACGACGCCCGGCAAGCTGTCGCCGCGCGCGCCGCTGGTCGTCGATCACGGCCTGATGCAGGTGCGGGTCCGCCCGGCGGCCGAGACCGGCGTCGCCGCCGAGGTCACCACCACGCCGTCCGATCCGTCGTTCGTCGTTCACAACACCGCGCGGACGAAGGGGCACGGCCGCTCGCGCGTGACGGTGCGGTTGTCGGTGGTGGGGGCGCGGATCCAGATCGACGTCGACGGGCGCATCGGGGTCGACCGCAACGGCATCGTCTTCCGGCGGCGGGTGCCGCACCAGGCGCTGTACGCAGCGGCGCTGATGCGGGCCGCGCTGGCCTCGGCCGGGATCGCCGTGCGTGACGAGGCGCGCGTCGAGCCGACGCCGCCGCCGCACGCGGGACACGTCCGGCCGCTGCTGGCGCTGCACGAATCGGCGCCGCTCGCCGTGCTGATGCGAAAGATCAACAAGGACTCGGAGAACGACTACGCCGAGCGTGTGCTGGAGGCAGCGGGCGCCGAGGTCTACGGCGGCGCGCCGACCGGCGACAAAGGGGTGCGACTCTTGCGTGAAGTGATCGGCGAGCTGGGACTGCCGCCCAACAGCTACGTCCCGCGCAACGGCTCCGGGCTGGGCCACGCCAATCGGATCACCGCCGACGCCATGGCGGCGCTGCTGCGGTCGCTGTATCTGGACCCGCGCGTGGGCCCGGAGCTGCTCCAGTCGCTGTCGGTGGGCGGCGTCGACGGGACGACCCGCAACCGGTTCAAGGGGACGCTGGCGGCCGAGCGCGTGCGCGCCAAGACCGGCACGCTGGCCGGCAAGTCCTGCCTCTCGGGCCTGGTGGGCGACGGCCCCGACGTGCTGGCGTTCTCGATCCTGGTCGAGGGTCTGCGCGGCCGGAGCCTGGCGGCCGTGCGCGGCGCGCAGGTCACCTGCGTGAACGCGATGATGCGCTACGTGCGCGAGGCGCGCGGCGCGGTGGCGGCACCGGCCCAACAAGGCCCGGTGTCGAGCGCGACGGCCGCGGTCGACGTCGAGTCAGGCCAGGAGGTCACCGAGGGTGAAGAAGAGGCGCCGCCCGCGATCGCGCCGGCAGCGCCCGCCTCGGGGCTGACGCCGGCGGCGTTGCACCCGACGGCGCCGCCGCCGGGCTTGCCGCGGGTGATCCCCGCGGCCCCGCACTAGACCCACTTTAAGATGAACGGATGGGGGTAGGTTCGAAGCCCGGGCGCCAGCCCGCCGTATCCGCGCGTCCGGCGAGCGCGACCAAGCGGCGGTTAGCGTGGTTTCGGGCGCAGCGTCCGCGCCGCGCGGTAGCCGCAAGCGACGGCCGCTAGAAATGCCCTCGCGGGCGCCTGCCCAGATTTCGTGCGGGCTCGAAGCGCGCAGCCCGAGTCACTGCCGACGGCCGCACGATGGGCGCTCGCCGGACGCGCGGATACGGCGGGCCGGCGCCCGGTCGAGCAAGCGCTCTCGACCCTCGATCAGTCAGATCAACGTGAAGTCGGTCTAGGAGTGGTCTAGGAGCGCCGGGTCAGGGAGAGGGGTCCGAGACCCTACACCTCGATGGCGGCGGCGCGGCGCTTGCCGCCGGCGGTCTTGCCGTTGGCGTGGCCGTTGGCGCCGTTGACGGCGACCAGCTTGCGGGCGGCCGACTTCAGCGCGTCGGCCTTGTTGGTTCGCTCCCAGAAGAAGTCGCTGTCCTGGCGGCCAAAGTGACCGTAGGCGGCGGTTTTCTGGTAGATGGGGCGCAGCAGGTTCAGCTCGCGGATGAGCGCGCCGGGGCGGCAGTCAAAGTTCGCGCGCACCAGCTCGGCCAGGCGATCCTCCGGCAGCTTGCCGGTGCCGAACGTGTGGACCAGCAGCGAGACCGGCTCGGCCACGCCGATGGCGTAGGCGACCTGCACCTCGCAGCGGCGCGCCAGGCCGGCGGCCACCACGTTCTTCGCGATGTAGCGCGCGTAGTAGCAGGCCGAGCGATCCACCTTCGACGGATCTTTGCCCGAGAAGGCGCCGCCGCCGTGGCGACCCATGCCGCCGTAGGTGTCGACGATGATCTTGCGGCCCGTGAGGCCCGAGTCGCCCATCGGACCGCCGACCACGAAGCGGCCGGTCGGGTTGATGAAGAACTTGGTCTTGTTCGTGACCAGGCCGGCCGGCAGGACGGGCTTGATGACCTCGTCCATGACCGCCTCCTTCAGCGTCTTGTACTTCACGTCCTCGCTGTGCTGGGTCGAGACGACCACGGCGTCGATCCCCAGCGGCCGGTCGTCGGCGCCATAGCGGATCGAGACCTGGCTCTTGCCGTCGGGGCGCAGGAAGTCGACCACGCCCTTCTTGCGGACGTCGGCCAGCTTCTTCGACAGCTTGTGGGCCGTCTGAATCGGCAGCGGCATCAGCTCCGGCGTGTCGTCGCAGGCGTAGCCGAACATCATCCCCTGATCGCCGGCGCCCTGCTCGTCGCGGGTGTAGACGCCCTTGCCGTCGACGCCCTGGGCGATGTCGGGCGACTGCTGCTCAAGCGCGACCATCACGCCGCAGGTCTGCCAGTCGAAGCCCATCGCGGAGTCGCTGTAGCCGATCTCCTTCACCACGCCGCGGACGATCTTCGGGATGTCGATCTGCGCCGCCGAGGTGACCTCGCCGGCCACCATCACGAAGCCGGTCTTGGTCAGCGTCTCGCAGGCCACGCGGGATCCCTTGTCGCCCTTGAGCAGCGCATCCAGGATTCCGTCCGAGACCTGGTCGCACAGCTTGTCGGGGTGGCCTTCGGTGACGCTCTCAGAGGTGAACAGGTACTCGGACATCGGGCGGCTCCTTACTGCGAAAGGAAAAGAAGGTCGGGAGTTTCCCAGCGGGGCGGCAGGGAGTCAATGCCGACGATCGCCCGCCGGGGACCGAAAGAGGGGCCGGCGCCCTGGTCGAGGTCCCGCCCGCGCTCGGAATCACGGACCCTGACAGCCGACGTCGTGCACCGCGGCGCCCGGCGGCGGCGTCAGCGTGAACGCGGCCGGCGGTGGGGCTGTCCCGAGGGCGCGGTCCTTGAAGTGAATCTCGACGCCGTCGTCGAAGCTGGCGTCGCGCTCGGCGAAGTGGATCGTGCCGGGGAGGCGATGGCCGCCCACCGACCCGAAGTCCTCGTAGGCCGTCCGCCAGAGGCGCGCGCCGCCGGCGCCGAAGCGCGCGGCCGCGATCAGTTCGCGGCCGGCGTCGGCCCCGCGGAAGAACAGCTGCAGGCTGCCGCCGGCGCGATCGTGGATCGTCAGCACGTCGGCGCCCAGCTTGGGATCCCAGTCAACGCCCGGCGAGCCGTCGGCCTCCGGCAGGCGCGTGTCGCCCAGCAGGATCGCCGCGACCTCGGCGGGCGCCAGAGGGATGCGGATCAGCGACGCGACGTTGGCCGGACAGGCTGGCCCGCGCGAGAGCTCGTTCTTGCGCGTGTCGAGCAGCGCGAAGGTGGTGCCGTCGGTGACCAGCGCCGCCACCATCCCCTGCAGCGTCACCTCGGCCTCGAAGCGCAGGTGACCGTCGCGCTCGACCAGCATGTTGACGGTGGCCCGCACCCGATCGCCGCCCAGCCAGCTGGTGGCGCGGGCGCGCGCGCTCATCTCGGTGACGGCCTGCTGCCGGGCCTGCAGCGCGGCCAGCAGCGCCTCCGGCGCCGGCGGCGGGTAAGGGCGCACGGCGGGCGGGGCGTGCGCGCAGCCCACCGCCAGCAGCCCGAAGGCCAGCGCCAATATCGATCGGACGCCCCGACGCGCGCGCTTCATTTCGATTTCTGCGCGGCGGTCGAGGCGGCGGCGCTGTGGGCGTCCAGCGTGCGGATCCGTTCACCCAGCTCGCGCGCCACGCGGTCGGACGGCGACAGCGTCAGCGCGCGCTTGTAGGTGGCCAGCGCCCGGTCGCGCTCTTGCCGCTGGGCGTACAGATCGCCCAGGTGACCCAGGATCTCGGGGTCGGCGGGTTCCAGCCGGCCGGCCTGCTCCAGGTAGCTGTCGGCGCGGGTCAGGTCGCCGGCCTTCAGGTACGCCCAGCCCAGGCTGTCGACGATGCCCCCCGTGCCGGGCGACAGCGCCATCGCCGCCTGCAGCTGCTTGATCGCGCGCGGCAGGTCCTGCGCGTGATCGGCCGCCAGGAAGCCGGTGAAGTTCAACGCCTCCACGTTGCGCGGCTCGCGCCGCAGGATCTCCGCCACGCGATCCAGCGCGCGCCGCCAGTCGCCGCGCCGATCGTCGACCGCCGCTCGTTCCAGGATCAAGCGATCGCGCAGCTGGCCGTCGTCCATCTTGGCGGCCAGCGCGTCGTCCAGCACGCGGGCGGCGCGGGCGGCGTCGCCGCGCTTCTCCTCCAGCTCGCTGCGCGCGATCGCCAGCTCGACCTGGTGCGGGCCGTCGGTGGCGACGGCCGAGGCCTCGTCGAGGGCGCGGCCGGCCTCGTTCAGCTTGCCGCTCTCACGCAGCAGCTCCGCGGCGCGCAGCCGCGCCTCGAACAGCAGCGGATCGTCCTTGCCGACGCTCAGGTAGATCGCGATGGCGCCGGCGCGATCGTCCTTGGCCGCCTTCGCCGCCGCGATCATGATCGCCACGCGCCCGGCGCCCGCGCCCATCTTCTTCGCGCGCTCGGCCAGCGCCAGCGCGCGCTCGGGCCGCTTCACCGTCCGCTCCAGCGCGGCCGCCTGCTCCAGCGCCTCGATGTCCGGCGCGTCGGCGGTCAGGCGGTCGGTCAGCTCCTGCGCCTCGGCGACATCGCCCCGCAACACCAGCCAGCCGGTGAAGGCGTTCGCGATCTCGAACGGGGCGTCGGCGCGATCGATGGCGGCCTTGAAGCTGGTCTTGGCGTCGGCGAACTTCCCGGCCGCCACCTGCAGCTCGGCCAGCAGCAGCCGCGCCTCGACGTCGGCGGGCTCGTCTTCCAGCGCCGCGGTGACGGCGGCGGTCGCGGCGTCGCGCTCGCC
>CAZTZM010000075.1:0-4165 GCA_964618005.1 uncultured Myxococcales bacterium | reverse complement strand
CGCGCCGGGCTGGAGGCGCTGGAGGGGACGCGCTACAGGCCGCCCTTCCCGCGGCCGAACGCCGACGCCGCCAAGGACTACCGGCTGTGGTTCGCCCGCCATGCCACGCTGGAGGCCGGCACCGGCCTGGTCCACACCGCGCCGGGCCACGGCGCCGACGACTACATCGTCGGGCGTGACCACGGGCTGCAGATCTTCGCCCCCGTCGACGAGCACGGCCGGTTCACGGATGAGGTCGAGCTGGGCGAGCTGGCCCACGCCCGGGTGTTCGACGCCAACCCGAAGATCGTCGAGCAGCTGGCGCCGCACGGCCTGCTGCTGAACAAGCCGGGCGAGACGGTCCGCCACCAGTATCCCTGCTGCTGGCGGTGCAAGAACCCGATCATCTTCCGCGCCACGCTGCAGTGGTTCGCGCGCCTCGGGGAGGCGGGCGACGAGAAGTCGTTGCGCCAGCGCGCGTTGACCGAGATCGCCCGGACGCAGTGGATCCCCACCTGGGGCGAGAACCGCATCCGTGGCATGATCGAGGCCCGCCCGGACTGGTGCCTGTCACGCCAGCGCGTGTGGGGCGTGCCGATCCCGGCCTTTCGCTGCACCCACTGCCGGAATGATCTGCTCGAGGCGGCGGTTATCGACCACGTGGCTGACATCTTCGCCCGGGACGGCTCGAACGCCTGGTTCTCGCGTCCGGCGAAGGAGCTGTTGCCGGCCAACACGCCGGCCTGCGCGTGCGGTCAGGGCGAGTGGGAGAAGCAGCACGACATCGTCGACGTCTGGTTCGAGTCGGGCGTCTCCTGGGCCGCCGTCGCCGACGGCAAGCTGGTGCCGAAAGGCGAGAAGGTCGACCTCTACCTCGAGGGCGCGGACCAGCACCGGGGCTGGTTCCACTCGTCGCTGCTGATCTCGGCCGCCACCCGCGGCCAGGCGCCCTACAAGGCGGTGCTGACGCACGGCTGGGTGCTCGATGAGCGCGGCAAGGTCTACTCCAAGTCCGAGATCGCGCGGGCCCGCGCCGCCGGCGCCAAGACGGACTACGTCGAGCCCGCCGTCCGGATGGAGAAGAACGGCGCCGAGCTGCTGCGCCTCTGGACCGCGGCCGGCGACTACCAGAACGACATCGTCTTCTCCGACACGATCCTCAATCAGCTCTCGGAGTCGTACCGGAAGATCCGCAACACCTGCCGCTACCTGCTGTCGAACCTGTACGACTTTCAGCCGGCGCGCGACGGCCTGGACGACGATCGCCTGCGCGAGCTGGACCTGCTGGCGTTGAGCCTGCTGCGCGAGCGCGACCACCAGATCTTCGAGGCCTACCGCAAGTACGCCTTCCACGACGTCGTCCGCCTGATGAACGACTACGTGGTGACCGTGTCGGCCGAGTACCTGGACCCGGTCAAGGACGCCCTCTACTGCGAGGCGCCCGGATCGCCGGCGCGGCGCAGCGTGCAGACGGCGCTGTATCAGATGACGCGCGCGCTGGCGACCTGGATGGCGCCCATCCTCTGCTTCACGGCGCAGGACGTGGCCGACGAGCTGGGGCGCGCCACGGGGGAGGCGTTCGACGTGCACGCCTCCGTGCGCGAGGAGATCTACCCGCCGGGCAAGGGACTGGGCAACCCGAACAAGCGCTGGACCGACGAGATCCGCCCCCGGCGCGAGGCGATCCTGCGGCCGCTGGAGGCGTTCCGCGCCGCCGGCCACAAGTCGCTGGAGGCGCGCGCCAAGGTGACGCCGGCCGCCGCCGAGCGACCGCACTGGCAGTGGAACCTGGACCACCTGGCCGAGCTGTGCGTGGTGTCGAAGGTCGAGCTGGACGCGGCCGACGCCCCCGCCGGCACGCCGACGTCGATCGTCATCGACGAGGCGCCGGGGCCGACCTGTCCGCGCTGCTGGCGCCGCACCGGTGACGCCCCGACGCCGGGCGCCCCCGATCCCCACCTCTGCCACCGCTGCGCGACGGCCGTCGCCACGCTCGGCGCAACCAGGAGCGCCTCGTGACGCCGACCCGCCGCAAGTACGCTCTGTTCTCCGTGTTCATGCTGATCAGCCTGATCCTCGATCAGTGGAGCAAGGCGCTGGCGCGCCAGGACCTGCGCCCGCGCGGGCCGTTCAACCCGCACGTCGTCGTGCCGGGCTACTTCGATCTGCGCTACGCCGAGAACCCGGGCGTGGCGTTCAGCATGCTGCAGGAGATCCCCGGCGGACGTGTGCTGCTGACGTTGCTGGCGGTGGCGGCCTTCGTGCTGGTGATCCTTTACCTGCGGCGCACGCCGGTCGAGAGCACGCGGCTACACATCGCGCTCGGCCTGGTGGGCGGCGGCGCGATCGGGAACCTGATCGACCGCGTCCTCTACGGCCGCGTGACCGACTTCATCGTGTGGAAGGTCGGCGTCCACGAGTGGCCGGCCTTCAACATCGCCGACGCGGCGCTGTGCGTGGGGGTCGGGCTGATGGTGCTCGACATGCTCTTCACGCGGCGAGAAGAGACCTCGTCGGCCTGACGACGGCGGCAGCGACGGAGCCGATGTGCACCCGATCCTCTTGACGCTGCCCCTCGGTCATCACGAGATCGCGATCCACAGCTACGGCCTGTCGATCGCGGTCGGGCTGGCGATCGGGATCTACCTGGCTTACCGCGAAGGGCGGCGGCGCGGTCTCGACGGCGGGCGGGTGCTGGACCTGGCGTTCTGGCTGGTCGTCGCCGGGCTGATCGGCTCGCGCGTGGCCTACGTCGTCGTCAACGCGCGCGACTTCGTGCGGCTCTGCCGCGAGGGCGAGCACTGGCTGCGCGACTGCACCAGCCCGTTCCAGGTGTGGGAAGGCGGGCTGGTCTTCTACGGCGGCGTGGCCGCGGCGGCGCTGGTGGCCCTGGTGTTCGCCCGTCGCGAGCGCTGGTCCTTCGGCGACGTGGGGGATCTGACGGCGCCGGCGCTGGCGATCGGCCACGCCTTCGGCCGCCTCGGCTGCTTCGCCGCCGGCTGCTGCTTCGGCAAGGAGACGGCGTCGCCCATCGGCGTCTCGTTCCCGCGCGGCAGCGTGGCGTTCGACGTCCTCGAGCGCACGGGCGGGGTTCCGCTGGGCGCGGGCGAGACGCCGCCGCTGCACCCCACGCAGCTGTACGAGGCGTTCGGCGAGCTGGCGATCTTCGGGCTGCTCTACGCGCTCACCCCGCGGCTGCGGCGACGCCCTGGCGCGCTGCTGGCGGTCTATCTGGGCTGCTACGCGGTCTTGCGCTTCGTGGTCGAGATCTTCCGCGGCGACACGCTGCGCGGCTATCTCTTCCAGGCCCGGACGCCGCGCCTGGCCGGCTGGCTGGGTCTGCCGCGCGGAGAGCCGATCTTCTTCTCGACCGGCCAGCTGGGCAGCGTGCTGGTGATCGTCACGGTGGCGTGCGTTCTGGTGTGGCACCGGCCAGCTCCGCGAACGCCCGCGCCTTGACGGTGGTCTCCGCCAGCTCGGCCTCGGGCACCGACTCGACCACGATCCCGCCGCCCACCGAGACCTCCAGGCGGCCAGCCCCCCCGCCGGCCGTCCGGATCGCCCCCGCCAGATCGAGATCGCCCGCCGCGCCCAGCCAGCCGGTCGCGCCGGTGTAGACCCCGCGCGGCGCCGGCTCCAGCTCATCGATGATCTGCATCGCGCGGCGCTTGGGCGCGCCGGTCACCGAGCCGCTGGGGAACGTCGCCGCCAGCAGGCCCGCCAGGCCCACCTCCGGCCGCAGGTGCCCGGCGATCGTGCTGACCAGGTGGTGAACGGTCGGCAGCGACACCAGCCGCTTGCGCGCCAGGACCTCGACGCTGCCGGTGCGGCAGACGCGGCCCAGGTCGTTCCGCTCGAGATCGACGATCATCACGTGCTCGGCGCGATCCTTGGCCGACGCGATCAGCTCGGCGGCGGCGGCGCGATCGGCGGCGGCGTCACCCCCGCGCGCCCGTGTCCCCTTGATCGGGCGCGTCTCGACGCGTCCGTCGGGCGACAGCGCCAGGAACCGCTCGGGCGAGTTGCCCAGGATGACGGAGGACCCTTCAGGCGCGGCGATGAACGCGGCCTGGGGCGCCGGGGCGCGCGCCCGCAGCAGCTCCGCCAGCGCGATCGGATCGCCCGCCGCGGCCTGCGCCCGCATCCGCCGCGACAGGTTGACCTGATAGGCGTCGCCCGCCTGCAG
>CAZTZM010000074.1:0-8752 GCA_964618005.1 uncultured Myxococcales bacterium | reverse complement strand
GCAGGCGATCCCGTTCGAGAACCTGGACGTGCTGCTCGGGCGGGGGATCGATCTGGCGCCGGAGGCGGTGTTCGACAAGCTGGTGCGCCAGCGCCGCGGCGGCTACTGCTTCGAGCAGAACAGCCTGTTCCTGCGGGCGCTGACGGCGCTGGGGTTCCAGGCGGTGCCGCTGAGTGCGCGCGTCCGCATCGACCGCCCGCGCGAGGTCATGCCGCCGCGGACGCACCTGTTCTTGCGGGTGGAAATCGCCGGCGCCCACTGGCTGACCGACGTGGGCGTGGGGGCGCTGTCGCTCACGTCCGCGATCCGCTTCGGCGCCGACGGTGAGCAACCGACGCCGCACGAGCCGCGCCGGATCGTCCGCGAGGACGACCGCTGGTTCCACCAGGCCCGCCTCGGCGACGTCTGGAGCGACGTCTACGAGTTCACCGGCGAGGAGATGCCCGTCGTCGACCGCGAGGTCTCGAACTGGTTCACCAGCACGCACCCGCAGTCGCACTTCAAGGGCCGTCTCATCGCCGCCCGCGCGGCCTCCGATGGCCGCCGCATCACGCTGCAGAACGACGAGCTCAAGGTTCGCGCGCGCGACGGCCACGCGACCACGCGGACGATCACCTCGCCCGACGACCTGCTGGTCGTCCTGGCCGAACACTTCGGCCTGCGCTTCCCGCCCGGGACCCGCTTCGGCCCGCCCGGCGCACCCTGGCCGACCTAGCCTGTCGTCTGCAACCGACAACTGTCGTCTGCTGTCGGCGACGGACGGGCGCCGCCCGCGCGGGAGAGGCGCGGAAAGGCCGCCTTTCGGGGGCCCGCGGCCGGTGGCACGGATCTGGCTGTAGCCGCGGGGCAACTGGAGGCGCGGTCATGACTCTTCCGAAAGTGAACGTCGATTCGTTGGTCCCGATGATGGTGAATTACGGCCTGAAGATCGTCGGCGCGGTGGCGATCTGGGTGGTGGGCGGTGTCGCCATCCGGTTCGTCTGTGACGCCCTGGACAAGGCGTTCTCGTCGCGGCATCTGGACGTCACGGTTCGTTCGTACCTGTTCACGGCGCTGCGCGTGACGGCGAAGATCGCGCTGCTGCTGGGGATCCTGGGCCTGTTCGGGGTCGAGACCGCCAGCTTCGCGGCCATCTTCGCGGCGGCCGGCGTGGCGATCGGGATGGCCTGGTCGGGGCTGCTGGCGAACTTCGCGGCGGGGGTCTTCCTGGCGCTGCTGCGGCCGTTCAAGGTGGGCGAGATGATCAGCGCGGCCGGGGTCACGGGGGTGGTCAAGGAGATCGGGCTGTTCGCGACGACGCTGACCACGGGAGACAACCTCTGCGCGGTCGTCTCGAACAACAAGATCTTCTCGGACAACATCCTGAACTACTCGGCGAACCCGACCCGGCGGGTCGACCTGACGGCCCAGATCTCGTCGGTGGCCGACGTGGGGGCCGCCATCGCGCACGTGCGCTTGAACCTGGCGCGCATCCCGAACGTGACCAAGGCGCCCGCGCCCGAGGTGGCGATCCTCGAGTTCACCCAGCTGGGGCCGGTGCTGGCCGTGCGGCCGCATTGCCACAACGACCACTACTGGCAGGTGTTCTTCGACACGAACGCCATGCTGAAGGAGGTGCTGTCGATCTTCCCGGCGCCCCAGACGCAGTACTCCATCATCGCGCGCTCGCACCGGGAGTCCCCGGCGGCCGCCCCGCGCGGCTGGGGCGCGATGCCGGATGACTCCGTGGCCTGACGTTCTGGTATCCTCGGCCGCGTGGACGCCAAGGGGTTGAACGTGTCGGCGATCCTGGCCGCCGTCTACCGCGTCCCCGAGGGGCGGAGCGACGAGATCGCCAACCGGGTCCGCGCCCGCGTGGCCACGCTGGAGACGATCGCGGAGTGCGTGCGCCTGCTGGTCGACGTGCCCGCCTTCGTGGTCGCGGAGATGGCCGCCGCCCACCAGAAGAAGGGGTGATCGGCCGGTGGATCTGAGCGGGCTTCGTTCCAGCGCGGCGGGGTTTGCGACCGCCGCCGCCGCCAGGGCGCCGGCCGTGGTGTCGGGGCTGGTCGTCCTGCTGGTGGGGTGGATCCTGGCGCGGCTGGCCCGCCGGTTCGTCAGCCGGGCGCTGGCCTCCGCGCGTCTCGATGTGGCGCTGCAGGGCTCGCGCATCCAGGGGGTGATCGGCGCGCTGGGGAAGGATTGGTCGGCCTCGCGCCTGGTCGGGGAGGCCGTCTACCTGACGCTGCTGCTCATCACCGCCAACGCCGCGGCGGGGCAGTGGGGCCTCACCTCGGTGCAGGTCGCCCTGCAGGCGGCGCTCTCGTACCTGCCCAAGGTCCTGGGGGCGCTGGGGTTGCTGGCGGCCGGCACCTACGTGGCCGGCGTCGTGAAGCGCAGCGTGGGGGCCGTCCTCCGCCAGATGCGGAGCCCGCTGGCCGGCCTGCTGGAGATGGCCACCGAGGCGGCGATCCTGCTGATCGTCGGGCTGGTCGCCTTCGACGTCCTCGGCGTCAACCTGGGGTTCATCACCTCGAACCTCACGCTGGTCCTGGGGGGCGTGCTGCTGGTGATCATGTTCCTCGGCTGCTGGGCGATGCGCGGGCCGTCGGAGCAGCTGGTGGCCAACTACTACCTCCGCCGCATGATGAGCGTCGGCGACTACGTCGAGAACAAGAGCCACCGCGGGACGATCGTCGAGTTCGTGCCGCTGGGGCTCATCCTGCGGGAGGCGAGCGGCGACGAGGTGTTCATCCCCGCGCGCGAGCTGCTGGCGGGCCTCAAGCGCCGGCAGGCGCTGAGGCCCGACTCGCCGGCCCCGTGACGCTCGAGATCCCGATCGACCCGGGCGGCGACGCGCCGACGCGCGCGCCCACCGACGCCGAGCTGGTGGCGGCGTTCGTGGCGCACAAGCAGGACGCCGCGCTGCTGGAGATCGTCCGCCGCCACCAGATCCCCGTCTACCGGCGGCTGTCGCTGATGCTGTCGGATCCCGACGACGCGGAGGCGGTGTGCGCGCGCGTGTTCCTGGTGGCGAGCCAGCGGCTGGGCGAATGGTCGCCGGGCACGGACCTCGACACCTGGCTGCTCAGCGTGGCGGCCGAGGTCGGCGCGGCGCGCGCCGGCGAGGCGGTCGACCCGCAGTCGCCGCGCCTGGTCGATCCGGCCGCCTTCTTCAAGCACTCCGTTCACCGCGCGCTGCACAGCCTGCCCTCGGACGAGCGCGAGATCCTGCTGGCGGTCGATCTCGAGGGGCAGTCGATCGAGGGGGTAGCCACGGCGCGGACGCTGGGGCCGGAAGATGTCCGGAGCGTGCTGGACCGGGCGCGCCAGCGCTTCACCGAGGCGATGACCCAAGCCGGGGCGCCGAAGGACGACGGCGGCGACCGGCCGGCCAGCGTCGAGCCGGGGGAGATCATCGACCGGCGTTACCGCGTCGAGGCGCTGCTGGGCACGGGGGGCATGGCGGCGGTGTTTCGCGCCGAGCACCTGTCGATCAAGCGCAAGGTGGCGCTTAAGACGCTGCACCCCACGAACCAGACGCGAGCCATGATGCGCGAGCGCTTCGTCCGCGAGGCCGAAGTGTTAGGCAAGCTGGCCCATCCGAACTTCGTCGACATCTCGGACTTCGGTGAGAGCAACCGCGGGCTCTCCTACCTGGTGATGGAGCTGCTGGAAGGGCACCCGCTGTCGGCGGAGATCCGCGACGGCGGGCGGATCGCGCCGCGGCGCGCGCTGCGGATCGCGCGCCAGATCTGCAACGGGCTGGCCTTCGCCCACGGCAAGGGGATCATCCACCGCGACATCAAGCCCGACAACGTCGTCGTCCTGGACGACGACGGCGGCGAGGGCTTCGCCAAGATTCTGGACCTCGGCGTGGCGGCGATGGGCCCCGAGCTCGAGGGCTCGCAGACCGTCCTTTACGGGACGCCCGCCTACATGGCGCCGGAGCAGATCATCGGCGGGAAGCTGGACGGCCGCACCGATCTCTACGCGCTCGGCGTGACGCTGTTCGAGATGCTCACCGGGCACCTGCCGTTCGCCGGCGGGTCGGTGGAGTTTCTGCTCGCGCAGCACCTCACCCGGCCGCCGCCGCCGCTCGCCGACTTCGCAGACGATCTGGCGGACGCGACGGAGCTGCAGGCGCTGGTCGACGCCTGCCTGGCCAAGGATCCGGAGGAGCGGGTGCGCGACGCGGCCACGCTGGCCCGGCGAATCGAAGCCCTCGAGCCGCGCGTGCAGGACGGGCCCGCGGGCGCCCGCGGCCCGGTGCGGATCGCGCCGCCGGTGCCGTCGACGTCGCCGGCGCCCGTTGCCGCTGTCGCGCGCCGCGGGCCGAGCGGGTGGGTCGCCCTGGCCGCCGTGGTCGCGGCGGCGGTCGCCTACCTGCTGCGTCGGCTGGGCGTCATTTGAGGTTGTGCCGCTGCAACAGCTTGATGAGGTACGTCCGATCCATCTGCGCCAGCCGGGCCGCGCTGGAGACGTTGCCGCCCGCGGCCGTGATGAGCCGGGCCAGGTAACGGGACTCGAAGGCCTCCAGCACCGCCGCCCGCGCGTTGGCGTAGGGGAGCTCCAGCAGCGACGGTGACAGCGGCAGGGGCGCCTCCGGCTCGTCCCCCTCGCGCGGCCTGGCGTCCGCCTGCGACGTGTAGGGGGGCGGCTCGCCGGTCGCCAGCGTGGCCTCCACGAAGTTGCGCAGCTCGCGGACGTTGCCCGGCCAGGCGTAGCGCGCGAGATCGGCCAGCGCTTCCGAGGACAGCAGCTCCGAGACGGCGGCCGTCGAGCCGGCCTCGCGCAGGAAGTGCTCGAACAGCAGCGGGAGATCGCCGATCCGCTCGCGCAGCGGCGGCACCTCCAGCGTGACCGGCGCGATCCGGTAGTAGAGGTCCTCGCGGAAGGCGCCGCGGTTGACCTCGCGCCGCAGGTCCCGATTGGTGGCGCTGACCACCCGCACGTCGACGTCGATGGGCTCCGACGATCCGATCCGCTGCACGCGCCGGCGCTCGAGGACGCCGAGCAGCTGCGGCTGCAGCTCGAGCGGCAGCTCGCCGATCTCGTCGAGGAAGATCGTCCCGCCGTGCGCGCGCTCGAAGGCCCCCTGGTGGCGGCGCTCGGCGCCGGTGAAGGCGCCTCGCTCGTGGCCGAAGAGCGCGCTCGCCACCAGGTTCGTCGCCAGCGCCCCGCAGTCCACCACCACCAGCGGGCCGCCGGGCCGATCGCTGAGCCCGTGCAGCGCCGTCGCCACCAGCTCCTTCCCCGTGCCCGATTCCCCCGCCACCAGCACGGAGACGCGCGAGGGGGCCACGCGCTCGATGGCGCGCATCAGCCGGCGGATCTGCGGGTCGCTCCCCAGGATCCCGTGCATCACCGGCGAGGCGGACGCCTCCACCGTCTTGGCGGACGCGTCGAGGATCCGGATCCGCGAGCGCCCCACCCGGATGACGGTCTCGACCGGCACCCGCGCGCGTTCGAGGGCGACCTGGCCTATCCATGACCCGTTCCGCGAGCCGAGGTCCCGCACCACCACCCCCTCGTCGCCGGCCACCAGCTCCAGGTGAAAGCGCGACACCGTGGGATCCGCCAGGACGAGATCGTTCGTCCGCGCGGTCCCGATCGACAGCCGCTCCTCCGAGGCGGTCACGCGGCTGCCTTGATCGGGCCCCTCCACCACCTCGACCCCGAGGCCCCGCACGACCACGGGTCGCAGCGACTCGAGCGGGCTGGTCGCCAAATGAAGGTGGTCCGGCATCTACCCCGGCGACTCTACGTCAACCGCGCAACGTCTCGCCAAACAACCGCCCCAGCGCCGCGTAGTGTCTCTCGGCCGCCGCGCGGTCATAGGACTCGCCGTCGTCGATCGTGTAGCCGTGCTTGGCGTCGTAGTGCTCGATCTCGTAGCGGACGTGGCCGGCGTCCAGCTCGGCGCGCAGCTTGGCTTCGTTCTCGGGCGTCAGGTCGCCGGTCGCGGGTCCAATGTAGAGGCGCGATTTGATGGTGCGGGCGCGGAGGTGGGGGCTGTCGGGCTGGTCGGTCACCAGGCGGCCGGGGTGGAATGACGCCGTCGCGGCGATGCGATCGCCGAAGATGGTCGCCAGGCGCACGGCCGCGTTGCCGCCCATGCAGTAGCCGGTGGTCCCCACGCGGCCCGCGAAGTCGGGGCGCCCGGCGATGTGCGCCAGCAGGGCGCCGATCGTCTTCTCCAGGTTGTCGTAGGCCAGCGCCGGTCCGTAGTAGCCGGCCGCGAACTTGGCCTGCCGGGCGGGGTCCTGAAAGACGGCGCGGACCGCCGCCATCGTCGGAGGGCCGCCCAGCAGCTCTGACAGCGGCGGCGCGCGGTGGAACAGATCGGGTTGCAGGACCAGGTAGCCGTCGTCGGCGATCCGCTGGGCGATGCGCGTCTGCGCGGGGCGCAAGCCGCCCGCGTCGAACAGCTCGATGACGGCGGGCCAGGGGCCTGGGCCGGCGGGCGCCACCACCTCGGTCGTGCAAGGGCCATCGGGGGTCGCGATCGAGATCTGGGTCGTGGTCGACATGCCGGCATGTTCGCGCAAAGCGCCCGAAATTGGAAGGCTAACTTGCAAGTTTAGCTTCTAATCTGGCAATCTGAGAGGCGTGACCCAGGAGACGACCCGCCGAGCCGAACGCATCGCCACCGACCTGCGCCATCTTTTCGGCGCGCTGACTCGCCGCCTGCGTGCCGAGTCCGGTGAGAGCGAGCTCAATGCCTCCGAGCAGGCTGTCCTACGGCGCTTGCTGGAGCACGGCCCTGCCACGACCGCCGCGCTCGCCCGTGCCGAGTGGGTCAAGCCCCAGTCGATGGGCGCCACGCTGGCCGGGTTGGAACAAGGCGGCTTCGTGAGCCGGTCGGTCGACGCCGCCGACGCGCGCTGCCGCACGATCTCGATCACCGAGAAGGGGCGCCTCGTGATCGCCGCCGGGCGCGCCGCGCGACAGAGCTGGTTGGCCCAGGCCGTCGAGCAGACGCTGGAACCCGACGAGCAACGCGCCTTGCAGTCGGCGCTCGCGTTGCTCCGCCGGGTCGTCGAGTCGTGACCGATTCCAGCCAAGAGTCGCCGCGCGCCGTCGCGTGGGCCCTGGCGCCGGGGACGCTGCTGGCCGGCGTCGCCGGCGGCATCGCCTTCCCGATCTTGCCGATCGCCGCGGCGCGGGTCGGCCTGCCGGTGGTGTTCATCGGCGCGATCCTGGCGGCCAACCGCGCGATGCGCGTGGTGTCCAGCCCCTGGGTCGGCCTCTACGCCGATCGGAACGGCTGCCGGCGCACCCTGCTCGTCGGGCTGATGATTCAGATCGTGGTCCTGCTGCTCTACGCGCTGGGCATCGTCACCCGGCGGGTGGGGCCGCTGTTCCTGATCGGGCGGCTGCTGCACGGCCCGGGCTCGGCCTGCGTGTTCGTCTCGGCGCAGGCGCTGGCGCTGCATTCGGGGGGGCGATCGATGGCCGGGCGCGCCGCCGGCATCGTCCGCGCGTCGATCGTCCTCGGCGTCCCGGTCGGGCTGGCCGTGGGGGGGTTGCTGTCCGACGCGGTCGGCGACGCCGCCGCCTTCACCGCCGCGGCGGGCGCCGTCCTGCTGGCGCTGATCGTCGCCTACGTCCGGGTCCCCGACCTGCGCGCGCCGATCGCGCAGAACCTGAGCTTCAAGGCGCGGCTCCTCGCCATGCGCGATCGGCGCCTGGTCGCCCTCGGCGCCCTCAACCTCGTCGTCAACTTCGCCGCCGCCGGGATGATCCTGACGACGCTGGCGCTGCTCGTGCGCGAGCGCCACCTCTCCCTGTTCGGCCGCAACCTGCAGGGGACCTCAGGCCTGCTGATGGGCATCATGATCGTGAGCGACGCGGCGACGACCCCCTTCGTCGGCCGCCTCGGCGACCGCTTCCACGCCCACGCCCGCGTGGCGGCCGCCTCGATGGCCGCCCTGGTCGCCGGCCTGGTGGTCGTGGGCCTCTCGACCGGAATCCGCGGCATCGCGGCCGGCCTGGCCCTGATAGGCGTGGGCGCCGCCGGCCTGGGCCCGTCCCTCCTCGTCCTCATGGGCGCGCTCGTCCCCCGCGATCGCCGCGCCACCGGCGTCGGCCTGATGCAGTTCTGCGGCGACCTCGGCGGCACGCTCGGCCCGCTGGTCGGCACGGCGCTGCTGGTCAGCAGCACGTCGCTGCCCTACCTGGGCACGGCGGCGCTGGTCGTGTGCAGCATCCCGCTGGCGCTGTGGCTGGCGCGGCTGGAGGCCCGCGCGGTGGCCGTCGCTACACGTCCACTTTGAATCCCAGCTCGACGTCGCACCCGGCCTGGCCCCCGCGAATGCCCCAGTCTTCGCGCGGGATCTCGCGGAGCAGGATCTTCACGTGGTCTGCCGGGATGCCCAGCCGCCCGAGATTGGCGACGATCGTGCGATAGAGCGCGCGCTTCGCGTCCAACGACCGGCCCGGGAAGGCGTCGATGCTGATCAGCGTGAAGAGCTCGGGGCGCGATCGATCGGGCGGGCAGGCGAACCGGTGCGGTTCGTGCGCGATCAGGCGAACGTCGCGGTCGTTCGGCAAGATCCGGAACGCCTCTCGGAGCGCGGCGTGAACCGCCTCCATCAACGCAACCTCTTCGGCGGCCGCATAGGCCTTGCGGACTTCGATCAGAACGGTGGGCATCTGGTCTCTCCGCCGTCAGATTAGTGCCCTGAGCGTCCGCGGGCTACGGTCGGCCCGGATTCGGGGCCGCCGGCGGCACCAGCTCGTTCGCGACCCACCCGTCCGGCGTCAGCGC
>CAZTZM010000073.1:0-2778 GCA_964618005.1 uncultured Myxococcales bacterium | reverse complement strand
GTCAGGGCAGCGCCGGGCGGCGGCGCCGGGGGCGCGGGAAGCGGCGCCGGGGGCGCGGGAAGCGGCGCCGCGACGACGCTGTAGACGCCGGTCCGCTGCAGATGGTCGCGCAGGATGTCCTGCGCCGCGCGCAGCAGATCGGGCGCGATGTTCTCGCCCGTGGGCGGCAGCACCGCCACCGTCTGCGCGCGCGCCATCGGTTGCGCCACGGCCGTCCGGGGCGACCCGGCGACGACACACACACCGACCGCAATCACGAACGACAACCGGGCCAACCGCGGGGCAATCTTCATGGGGATCTCCTGGCGTACGGGAACAGCGCGAGGACTGTGCAAGCGAAAGACCAGCGCACGCGAGCCCAATTGCAAAGGGCTCTCCGTTTCTGAACGCTGCCCCGCTGCCGAAATTCGGACAGAAATGTCAGCCTCTTGATGGCGCGGCGCAGCAGCCTCGCCCTGGTTCATGGAGCCGACCCCGCGTCGGTTTCGCCATCGGGGCTTGCGTCGTGGGACCCGGCATCCGCCGGCGCGCGCGTGGCAGGTGGTGGGTCCCAGATGCGCGGCGTGGGTGCCGGGTGCGCGATCCAGGGATCGGTGACCGGACGGGGCGCGAACGGCAGGGGATAGCCGACCTGCATGCCGGCGCGATTGAGCGCCTCGCTCTCGGCCGCGCGGCAGGCGGCCGTCCGGTGGTAGCCGTAATAAGAAGAGGCCGCGAACGCGGCCGCCCCGCCCACCAGCACCCCGAACTGTTCCTTGTTCGCGCGCGCCGAGGAGCTGTTCGATCCGTCGGCCAGCATGCCCACCGCGTCCAGCGCGCCGATTGCGCTGATGATCACGTCCAAGGTCGGCAGCACGTTGCTGCCGGTGCAGTCGACATAAGAGAGCTGCTGGTGTTCGGGCGGCGGCCCGTGGACGAACAGCCACGAGCACCCCGCCGCGGGCAGCGCCACCACCGCCAGGGCGGCCACACCCATCCATCGTCGCGAGCCCATCCGGGCGCGGAACCTAGCAATCACAGTGCCATTGCCATTCTCGCCGGGCGCGGTCGCGCCGCCAAGAGGTCGAACGCGCCGCCGCGCGCGTTGTAGTCTTCGGACATGGCCAAGAACCCGGCGCCTGGCGCGGAGGTGAAGGTGCTCGCGCGCAACAAGAAGGCGCGCCATGAGTACCACATCGACGAAACCGTCGAGGCCGGGCTGGTGCTCGTGGGCTCGGAGGTGAAGTCGATCCGCGACGGAAAAGTCACACTGGTCGACGCCTTCGCGGATTTCGATCGCGGCGAGGCCTGGCTGCACCAGGTGGACATCGGCGTGTATGCGTTCTCGCACCAGCGGAACCACGACCCGCGCCGCAAGCGCAAGCTGCTGCTGCACCGGCAGGAGATCGACCGCCTGGCCAGCAAGATCCGCGAGAAAGGGAGCACGCTGGTTCCGCTGTCATTGTATGAGAAGAAGGGACGGGTCAAAGCCGAGCTGGCGCTGGTCCACGGAAAGCAGAGCTGGGACAAGCGTGAAGACAGCAAGAAGCGGGAGAGCCAGCGTGAGATCGATCGCGCGATGGCCAGTCGCCGCCGCTAGCCTGCTGGCGCTGGCCGCCGGGTGCGGATCGAAGAGCTCGCCCCCCAGCATCATCTCCTCCGCCGACGGCTCGATCTCCGACGCGGCGGCAACCGTCATCGACGGCGGCACGATCGACGGCGCGGCGTGCAGCAGCACGATCCAGCAGCAGACGGACGAGGGTTACCTTCACATCTCCTGCACCGACCAGACGACCTACCTGACCAACCCGCCCTCGTCCGGCAACCACTACCCCTGCTGGGCGGCCTACCAGAGCTACGACGCCCCGATCCCGTGGGGGAACCTGGTCCACTCGCTGGAGCACGGCGCGGTGATCATCGTCTACAACTGCCCGGACGGCTGCCCCGACGACGTGGCGAACATCCAGGCCTTCATCGCCGGGCTGCCGCTGGACACCGACTGCGCGCCGTCGCTGGGCAAGAACCGCGTCATCTCGATGCCCGACCCGACGCTGGACGTGCGCTTCGCCGCCACCGCCTGGGACTGGACGCTGCGCGCGAGCTGCTTCGACCCCGTCGCCTTCCGCCAGTTCTTCGACGCCCACTACGACCACGGCCGCGAGGTGATCTGCTCCGACGGCTGGACCGGCGACGGGCTCTGCAACTCCTGTCCGAATTGAGCTGGGGAGCCTGAGAACATTAGCCGCCGAACATGCGTTCGATGAACGCGTGCAGGTCGGCGGGGGGGGCGTCGATGAAGCTGCGGCCGATCTCGGCGGCCAGGCGCGCCAGCGCCGGGGCTGATTCGGCGGCGTGGTCCAGCTCGTGGCGGGCGGCGGCCCGTTCGGCGGCCGGCGCGGAGGAGCGCTGGGCCAGGGCGACCAGCGCCTCCAGCGCGACGAAGCGGCGCGTGCTGTCGGCGTCCGAGGTGACCAGCGCCCGGCCGAGCTCGCGCGCGTTCATCTGCTGCGACCAGACGACCGCCAGCGCCGGGCGCGCCGCGCTGCGCACGTCGTAGGCCGGGTCCCGCACGGCGCGATCGAGCGGCGCCGCCACCTGAGCGGGCAGCCGCGCCGCCAGCTGGCCGTAAGCGCGCGTGGCCGCCGTGCGGATCGATTCGCTGCGCGAGCCGATCGCCTCGTCCAGCAGGCGGAGCCCCGCGTCGCCCGGATCCGGCAGCTCGCCGACGCCGGCCACCGCGGCCTCGCGCGCGGCGCGGTCGCCGCCGCGGAACATCGCCTCGAACGTGGGGAGCACGTC
>CAZTZM010000072.1:0-10161 GCA_964618005.1 uncultured Myxococcales bacterium | reverse complement strand
GCCCCGCGTCAGTCCAGGGTGCCGAGCTCGCGCTTCTCGGATTCGGCCAGACAGGCCGGGCAGTTGGCGGCCAGTCGCCAGGACTCAGGGTCCAGCGCGACCGCCACCGCGAACTCGAACAGACCGTTCTCGTTCACGGCGCCGACGCGGGCGCCGCAAAGTGACCGCCAGGTCGGACCTTCGTCCGACGGCTGGCGATCCAGCACCCGCTCGACGCGGTGGACGACCTTTTCGCTTATGACGGCCGAGTCGATCGCGCGAAAACTCACGTGATCTGGTTATTCATCCTCGCCGTCGCCGGCGCAAGCGCCGTCGCCAATATGTTGCGTGCGGCGCCCGCGCGGGCCGCCGGTCAGCCGGCAGGGCGAACGTTGGTCGCCTGCAGGCCCTTCGGGCCCTCGGTGATGTCGAACTCGACCTCCTGGCCCTCCGCCAGCGACCTGAACCCGTCCGCGATGATCGCGGTGTGGTGAACGAACAAATCCGGCCCGTTGTCACGAACGATGAAGCCGAATCCCTTTGCGTCGTTGAACCACTTGACCTTACCGGTAGCCATCTGCGTCCTCCTACGGTCTTCCTGTTTTTGCTCCCACGACCACACGCCGTAGAGAGGGCCGGTAGATTTATGGAGCCGCGCCACCGAGTCAAGTGCGATGCTGACTGTAACGCCCCACCCACTCCAGGGAGCTCCAGATTCCGACCATGTCCCCGCCCCTGCAATTTCGCCTGGTCACCCTCGACGACCTGACCATCGACGACCGTGATTCGTTCGCGGGCGTCGGGATTTATGGGCGCCTGGAAGGGATCCTGCGCCGCGCCCGTCACCCGTTCCGTATCCCGGAAGGGGGGCAGAGCGTCAGCTGGGATCGGACGTTGTTTCTCAATCTCACCTACTGGAACGCGGACGAGGGGGCGGACGTGCTCTGCGACGATCACATCCCCGCCGACGTCGTGGCGCACGTCGGCTGGCACGAGGTGGTCAGCCGCGAGCTGGCGCGGCGCCAGCCCGACCCGGCGCTGGCACCGGGCCAACCACCACCCAGCGCCGAGGCGCTGTTTCTCTGCGAGGCGATCGCCAGCGCCTTCGATCTCTATCTGGTGGGGCGCCTGCTCCGGAACGCGCCGTCGTGCGACTTCGTCACGACCCAGGTTCCGCTCATGGCCGAGTGCGCCGGCGAGGCCGGGCTGTCGGAGGAGGACTTCGCCGCGCTGCTGGACGACGTCGTGCGCGAGCCCGAGCGCGCGTTCGAGGATCTGCGAGCCCTGCTGTTCGACGCGGCGGCGAGCCTCCTCACCTGCCGCGGCATCGCCGACGCGCAGGCGGTCCTGGAGGGATTCGGGGGCCGTCGCTTCGCGCCCCTCCTGCATCACTACCAGCTCTCGAACTGGATCCTCTACGCCCGCGCCTACGCCGCCCCCTCGCGCGAGCCCGACGCGGCCGCGCGCGCGATCGATCAGGCTCTCCGGCAGGCGCCCGACGGGCTCGACTGGCTGGACCGGCACGTCATCGAAACGGCCGCCGCCGCGAACGCCCGCTGACGCGGGGGCCCGCTTCAGTGACGGCGAGGCGGCGTTCGACGTGCCCCGAACCCTTCAGTGGCAGGGGGCCGAGCCGGAGGCCGCCGGGGGCCGGCTCCCGTCGACGGCCACGAATTGCCACTCATACCCGTCAGGGTGCAGCGTCATCTGAAGGACGCCGTGCGTGCGGACCAGCGTCGTCTCCAGCGCGCCGGCGCGCGGACCGCCGAAGGTCGTGTCGTAGTCGCCGCCGCCGGTGCCGACCACGAACGTCCGGATGCCGCTGGCCGTATCGATGTCCCCGTTGTCATCCAGCGGCGCGAGCTGCTGGTAGCCGTGCTCGTGGCCGTTCAGGACCACGTCCACGCCCGCGGCGTAGAGCGCGTCCCACAGCGGCGCGGCCTCGGCCAGCTCGCCCGACGTCGTCCCGGCCTGAAAACGCGGGTGATGCCAGAAGGCCAGCCTGCAGCCGCCCGGGTGGGCGGCCAGATCCCCGACCAGCCACTGATACTGGGGCGACCCCGCCGCGCACGAGACCCAGCGGCACGTGTCGCTCGAGTTGAGGGCGATGAAGTGCCACCCGGCGGCGTCGAAGCTGTAATAGCCCTGGTCGCGAGCCCCGGCGACGCCGGTCTGCTGGCCCGGCCCGTCGAAGTAGTCGAAGTACCCGGTCGCGGCGCCGGTCGCGTATTCGTGATTGCCCGGCACGGGGTGCGCGACCGCCTGGATCTCCGGGCGGCCCCAGGCCGGGGCATAGAACGACTGAAACTCCGACAGCAGGCCGCTGGCGTAGGCCTCGTCGCCCAGGACCAGCACCGCGGCGACCCGCCGCGAGGTGAGCAGGTCGTCGATCAGATCGGCGGTGGCCGCCTGCGCGCATTCGCCGCAGGCGATGTCCCCGGCCGCGACAATCTCCGGCGAGGCACTGGACGCGTCCGATGAATCACCGTCGGCGTCGGGTCCGCCCCTCGGGATTCCACCCGAGGTGGTGGTGACCGGCGGCTGCGGTGTGTTGGACGGCGCGTTACCGTCCGTCGCCAGACGCGCTTCGGGGCGCGCGTCGTGACAACCCAGAACCAGGGCGCCTGTCACGACCAGCAGCGCCGGCCTCCGTCTCATCTCTTGATGTTGACGACGATTGTGCAAACAGCGAGGCCCCGGTGTCGCGCGGCGGCGCAGACCTCCAGGAGGTTGCCGAAGCGGCTGCCTTTGCAGCCGGCGCGGTGAGGCGCGCGTTCTACGCGCGGCTCGCGCCGGCGCCGCTCCAAGGCCGTCGCGTGGCGCGGAGGGCGCGTCGCCGGTCGGCCCCGCTAAGCTCGGCGCTGCTAAGCTCGGCGCCGCGTGAACCGGCCCGCGTGGAAGAAGGCCTTTCGCAAGGCGCTGCGCGGGCTGCCGCTGGTCTTCCTGGCCCTGGTCCTCTGGCGCGAGAAGCCCTGGACCGTCCACCTGGCGCCGGGCGCGCCGTGGGCCATCGCGGCGGCGATCGTCGTCAACCTGGTGATCGCGCTGCCGCTGAAGGCGGTTCGCTGGGGCGTCGCGCTGCGGGATCCGCCGCCGTTTCGCCGGATGCTGGCGGCGACCCTGGAGGGGATGCTCGCCAACGCGGCGCTCGGCGTCGGCAGCGGCGACGTGGTGCGGGCGGCCCGGCTGCGGAAGCAGCTGGCCGTCGACTACGCCTGCACCTGGGCCGAGCGGGGCGCCGAGGCGCTGGCGTTCGCGATCCTGCTCCTCGTCACCGCGCTGCTGGCGCGGCTGGGCGCGCTCGCGCTCGCGCTCTCGGCGCTCCCCGCGGCGATTTACGCCCTGCTGGTCGGCGCGGGCCGGTGGCTGGTGCCGCGCCTCGGCCGCTGGCCGCGCGCGCAGCACGCCCTGGCCTCAGGGCTGGAAGCGTCCACGCCCCGGCGCGTGGCCGCGATGGTCGGCCTGTCGCTGCTCGCCTGGGCCAGCGAGGTCGTCATGCTGGTCATCTTCCAGTCGGTCTTCCATCTGCCCCCGAGTGTCCGCACCGCGCTGGTCACCCTGATCGGCATCAACGCCGCCATCGCCATCCCGGCGATCCCCGGAAACTTCGGCACGTTCGAGGCGGGCGCCGCGGCGGCGCTGGTCTTCTGCGGCGCGCCCCGCGACGTGGCGATCTCTTTCGCGCTCACCTACCACCTGAGCCACGTCGTCCCGGTCGCGCTGCTGGGTACGCTGGTCTCGCTCCGGCGCCCGGCCACGGCAGTCGCCGATAAAGGGTGACGCGGCCGGCGCTGGCCCCGTGGCGTCGGTCTCCCAGCTGAACGTGGGTGGGCCGGCGCGGCACGGCCGCGGTTGAAGAGTTTCCGCGATCCTTCATAGTTGGGCGATGCATTTTCCGGATGCGGCATCCGTTCAGGGGCTGGTGTGACCCAGTCCCGCCGGTGGTCTTGGCGGTTGCTCCTGATCGGGGCGCTCACCTTCATCACGTCGTTCAGCGTCGCGGGGCCGCTCGCGCCGCCGACCCCGCGCGCGACGGAGGCCAACATCACGCGGGTGACCACGTCGCTGCTGGCCAGCTCGCAGCTGGCGCACCACCCGCTGGACACCCAGCTGGCGGGCAAGCTGCTCGACCGCTACATGGACGCCCTGGACGGGGCGCGCTCGCTCTTCCTGGGGACCGACCTGGCCGAGTGGGCGCCCATGCGCGCCACGCTGGCGCAGGCGACGCGCGCCGACGGTGACACGCAGGCCGCGCACGTCATCTTCGCGCGCTACCTCGAGCGGCTGCGCGACCAGGTCGCCTTCGACACCCAGCTGCTGCACGCGGGCCACTTCGAGTTTCGCGGCGCCGATCGCGTGCAGGTCGATCGCGAGCACGCCGAGCACCCGAAGGATCTCGCCGCCGCGCACGAGCTGTGGCGGCAGCAGCTGCGCGCCGAGTACCTGAACGAGAAGCTGGGTGACAAGCCGCCGGCCGACATCGGCGCGGCGCTGATCAAGCGCCACGAGCGCCAGCTGAAGACGATGAGCGAGCTGGGCGACGACGAGGTACTGGAGATCTACCTGGACGCGCTGACCCACGTCTACGACCCGCACTCCGACTACATGGACAAGGAGTCGACGGAGTCGATGTCGATCTCCATGAACCTGTCGCTGTTCGGGATCGGCGCGACGCTGGAGATCGAGGACGGCCTGTGCACGATCCGCGAGCTGGTCCCGGGCGGGCCGGCGGCGCTCAGCGGCCTGCTGAAGCCCGGCGACCGCATCGTGGCGGTTGCCCAGGCCGGCAAGCCGCAGGTCGACGTGACCAGCATGCCGCTCACCCACATCGTCGAGTTGATTCGCGGCCCCAAGGGGACCCAGGTGACGCTGAGCATCCTGCCGCCGGCGGGCGCCACCAAGACCGTGCAGCTGACGCGCGCCGAGGTGAAGCTGGAAGACCAGCAGGCCAAGGCCCGCATCGTCGACCTGCCGCGCGCCGGCGCGACGCCGCTGCGCCTGGGCGTGATCGACCTGCCGTCCTTCTACACGGGCGCCGACGACAGCGGCCGCCACGGCTGCACGGCCGACGTGGCGCGCCTGCTGGCCAAGCTGCAGACGGAGAAGGTCCGGGGCGTGGTGCTGGACCTGCGCCGCAACGGCGGCGGGTCGCTGCAAGAGGCGATCGATCTGGCGGCACTGTTCGTGGGCAGCGGGCCGGTGGTGCAGACCCGCGGCGCCGACGACTCCGTCGAGGTGGGCGCCGAGAAGGGCGCCACCGCGCGCTACGAGGGCCCGCTGGTGGTGCTGATCAGCCGCTTCAGCGCCTCGGCGTCGGAGATCGTGGCGGGCGCGCTGCAGGACTACGGCCGCGCGGTGGTGGTCGGCGATCCCGCGACGTTCGGCAAGGGGACCGTGCAGACCATCATGCCGCTGGCCCAGGTGATGGACCGTTCGGGGCTGGCCCACGCGTTCGATCCGGGCGCGCTGAAGCTCACGATCAGCAAGTTCTATCGCCCCAGCGGCGCCTCGACCGAGCTGCGCGGCGTCGCCGCCGATATCGTGATCCCCGCCGCCAGCGGCGTGGTGCCGGTCGGCGAGTCGAAGCTGAGCGATCCGCTGCCGTGGGACACCATCAGCGCCGCGCGCTACCACCCGTTCGGCCAGGTGGCGCCTTACCTGACGGCCCTCCGCAACGCCTCGACCAACCGCGTGGGCGCCGATCCGGCGTTCAGCCAGCTGCGCCAGCAGCTCGTGCGCCTGAAGTCGCGCATCGACGACGGCTCGGTCTCTCTGAACGAGGTCCAGCGGCGGCGCGAGCTGTCCGAGGACAAGTCCCTCGGCAAGGAGATCGCCAGCAAGGCGGGCGCCGCGTCAGCCGGCATCCCGGCCTACGAGATCACGGTGAAGGACGCGGGCCAGCCCGGCCTGCCGCCGCGGGTGGGGAGCACCCCCAAGCCGAAGACGGACGCCGCGGTGCACGCCAGCCCCGACGATCTGGACGAACCGCAGTCCGCCGCCGCCCGCGCCGCCGACGACCTGGTCCTGGGCGAGTCGCTGCGCATCCTGGCCGACTACGTGGGCCTGCTCGGCTCCGCCTAGACCCGCTCGGCCGGGCGTTGTCGCGGCAACGACGAACGTTGTCGCCGGCGCAACAGGTGGGGGCGTTCGCCCCGGGGAAACCCCCGGAAGCATCACGCTGCCCCCGAAATAAACCGTTGGCCCGATTACTGCTTTAGCGTCTGTACGGACCGGGTTGGTCCTTGTGACAAAACGGCAAACCTCGAGCGATCGGGGGACGCAAAGCCTACGGGACTCTCGCAGTCGGCCGGGCCGCCTCAAGGAGTGGAACATGGGAAGAGAGCTGGGGAAGCGGACGATTCAGATCAGTGTGACGCTCGGAGCGATCGTCGGCCTGGTCGGATGCGGCGACCAGTCGAACAGCGTGGTGGAGTCGAGCCACGACTTCGGGTTGTCATCCGTCAACGGGTTGAGCGCCATCAACGGGTTGAGCGCCATCAACGGGCTGAGCGCCATCAACGGGCTGAGCGCCATCAACGGGCTCAGCTCGGTGAACGGGCTGAGCGCCATCAACGGGCTGAGCTCGGTGAACGGGCTGAGCTCGGTCAACGGCCTCATGACCACGACGGCCGGCCGCAAGACGGTCGGCTACCTGGCGCGCTGCGCGCTGGCGTCCGGTGACACGCTGGTCAAGCAGGATCAGAACGGCAACACGTACACCTACGCCGGCGGGATCGGCCTCTGCCCCGCCTGGAAAACCGGCGGCGTTTCCAGCGACTCCACCTGCATGGAGGCCATCTCGGCCTGCCTGATGGCCCACGTCAACACTGCCGGCGTCCACGTCCCGCTGTGGCTGGACTCGGGCGACGCGGCCATCGGTTGGGGCGTCGATCGCGTCAACTACCCGATGCAGGAGGGGACGTTCTTCGGCGACATCATCGACACCGGACCGCTGACCGCCCTCGCCAAGCCGGGCGTGACCGCCCCCGCCGCCTACTACTGTGACGGCGCGGGCTTCCCGGTCGGCGCCGCCGGCACGGTCGCCGGCCGCCTCGGCAACCAGACCAACGCGCCGTACGCGAACCCGTTCGGCGTCGGCACCATCTGCCAGAACGCCTCCACCGTCGGCCAGTTCAGCCAGGGCGTCGGCGGCAGCTGCCCGGCCGGCTCGAACACCGACCCGTCGGCCGGCTGCCCGGACGGCTACAAGGCCATCACCACCGCCAGCAACGGCGGCGTCTGGCAGCACGGCATCACCGTGTGGCGCAACCCGAACTACGTCCCGAACTTCGACCCGGCGTACTACTACACGATGTCGCCGCTGGGCGCGCCGACGCTGATCCTCGACGCCGAGTCGGGTGTGCTGGCTGACTACGCGCAATCGGCGATGCTGAACACCTCGCAGTTCCTGATCACGGCGCATAACGCGAACTGGATCATCCAGATGAAGAGCGACCCCACCAAGTGCGTCGACGCCAACGCGGCCGCCAACTCCTCGACGGTTCACCTCAACGCCTGCAGCGGCGTGGCCTCGCAGGACTGGAGCTTCACGCCCCAGCCGCAGCGGGACGGCGCCTTCCTGATCACGACCGCCGCCTCGGGCCGTTGCCTGCACGTGAAGAACGGCGCCGCGACGGCCCAGACGGCCATGGAGGTCTACGACTGCAACGCGACCAGCTCGTACCAGCGCTTCCAGGTCCAGGCAGTGGGCACCACCAGCTAAGACATCGTCGCTCGGGGGCCATCCCCGCCCGTCCCTGCGAAAGCCCCGGCCTCGGCCGGGGCTTTCGTCTTGTGGGCGGCGCCGATTCGGCGCCTCGCCGGGCCCGCCGCGGATGGCGGCGGCCGGCGGCCTGCTGGTGCGGAGGCGGCCTAGGGCGCGTCGAGCAGCCGATCGGCCTCGTCCGCCGGGAGCGGCTTCGCGAACAGGAACCCTTGGCCGCGCGGGCAGCGCAGCGCCCGGAGCGCGTCGGCCTGCGCGCGCGTCTCGATCCCCTCGGCCACCGCCTCGACGCCCAGGTTCTGGGCCAGCGACACGATCGACCTGACGATCGTCAGCGGCTGGTGCCCCTGGTCCATCCGGCTGACGAACGAGCGATCGATCTTGAGCGCGTCGATCGGAAAGCTGTGCAGGTCGGCCAGCGACGAGTAGCCGGTGCCGAAGTCGTCGAGGTGCAGGCGAACCGACATCGCGTGCAGGCGGTGGATCTCTCCCAGGCCGTGCATGAGCGCGCTCTCCGTGATGTCGAGCGTGAGGCAGGTGGGATCGAGGCCGCTCGCGCCGAGCGCGCGCTCGACCGCGGCCGCCACGCCGCCCTGTGACAGCTGGCGGCCCGAGACGTTGACGGAGATCCCGGGCGCCGGCCGGTGAGGTTGCCGTCGGTGCCAGGCGCGCGCCTGCCGGCAGGCCTCGGTGAGCATCCAGTCGTCGATGGCGCCCATCAGGCCGCGCTCCTCGGCGAGCGGAACGAACAGGTCGGGCGTGAGCAGACCCTGGCTCGGGTGCCGCCAGCGCGCCAGGACCTCGAAGGACCGCACCGCGCCGCTGTCGAGATCGACGATGGGCTGGTAGTGGGGGACGATCTCCCGGCGCTCCAACGCGCGCCGGAGGTCGGCCTCGAGCTGCAGGGAAGACGCCGCGCGCAGGTGCTGGTCGCGGTCGAGCGCCTGGTACCGGACACGGCCCGCCGTCTTCGCGCGGTACATCGCCGCGTCCGCGTCCCGCAGCATGTCGTCGGCGGACAGGTACCCGGCCAGCGAGGTGGCGATCCCGACGCTGGCGCTGGCGAACACCTCGTGGCCGCGGATCTCGAACGGGGCGGTCAGCGCCTCGCGGATCCGGTCGGCGACGCCGGTGGCGTCCGCTTCGGAGCCGATCTCATCGAGCAGGATCGTGAACTCGTCGCCGCCCAGCCGGGCCAGCGTGTCGGCGGGGCGCAGGCAGCGCTCCAGCCGGCGGGCGGTGCCGACCAGCAGCTCGTCACCCGCCTGATGGCCCAGGCTGTCGTTGATCGCCTTGAACCGGTCGAGGTCGAGGTAGAGCAGGGCGAACGACGGGCTCCCCAGCGCCCGCCGACCGCGATGAAACAGGTGCTGCAGTCGATCGAGAAACAGCGCGCGGTTGGGGAGGTCCGTGAGCGGATCGTAGAACGCGCGCCGCTGCAGCTCGTCCTCGGCCTTCTTCCGCTCGGTGATGTCGCGCGAGATCCCGAACGTCCCCACGATCTTCCCGTCGCGATCGCGCAGCGGAAGCTTCGTCGTCGACACCCAGCGAACCTCGCCGCCGGACGGCGTCTCCTTCTCTTCCAGATTCACCAGCGGCTGGCCGGTGCGGATGATCTCCTGCTCGTCGCGCAGCGCCTGCGCCGCGTGCTCGTCGGTGAAGAAGTCGGAATCGGTTCGGCCGACGGCCAGCGCCGGATCGGCGATGCCGTAGCGGGCTGCCGCGTGGCGGTTGATGCGCGTGAAGCGGCTCTGCCGGTCCTTGAAGTAGATGGTGTCGGGGACGTTGTCCATCAACGTCTCCAGCAAGAAGATCTCGTTCCGCAGGCGCGCGATCTCCGCCTCCGGGGGGATCGGGAGCGGCGCGGCCGAACCTGGCCGACCGGCGCCTCGGCGGCCCGCCCTCAACCCCACCGCGACCTCCCGGCGTCGCGAACGGGACATATGATTACGCAAAAATACGTCAGCACCAAAACATAATATTACACGTTAAAACTAGAATGGGATGGAAACCTTCGCGACACGTCGTGTCGAGCCCGCGCCGGGCGCCGCGACGATTCCCTCACAAAAGCGTGCCCATCCCGACAATCCGCTCTCGTGATGCAAAACGGATTTCGTCGCTTCGTGTGCGCCTCCATTGGCAAGGGCCAGCCGGCCAGCGGGCCCGGCGGGTCGATGCTCCTGGTCTTTTTCGCCTTGGCGGCCCTGTCCCTGGGGGCCTGCTCGTCCTTCTCCGCCGGCAGTTCGGGCAGTGGCGGGGGCTCGGGCGCGACGACCGGCAGCGGCGGCAGCGACGGCAGCGCGACCACCGGCTCAGGCGGTGGCGGCTTTCCCACGTTCGACGGGTCGATCATCAGCGGCGCCACGCCGTGCGAGATCCTGGCGGCCGCGGGCAACAGCTGCGTGGCGGCGCACAGCACCACGCGCGTCGTCTACCCCGGTTACACCGGGCCGCTGTAC
>CAZTZM010000071.1:0-49270 GCA_964618005.1 uncultured Myxococcales bacterium | reverse complement strand
TTTCCTGAACTTGCCAAGGTCATGCCAAGCGCGCTGGCGCGCAGACGAACGTCCAAAGGCCGCGGGAGGGAATTCAAGCCGTCACAGGTTTTGGCGGAGCCTTCCAGACCGTTCATTTCTTTTCCGCTGCGGCGCTGGCCGTGAACGTCGACCACCGCCAAATTCCCGTCGCGGAGATCACGCTTGAGTGGCCCGACCTCTTAGCCGACGCGATTCATCGACCACCCAGCTACCTGAACCGCCAGCTCACGGCCGCCGCCCGCGAGCGGTGTCGGATCTCTCTGCTTGCGTGTGGTTGCCGGCGTCGGGCGTCACGCATCACCGGCGGTGGAGCCACGACACTACGTACAGCCGTGTATGAGGCACGCCTCTACACGCTGTGCTCACTTTGACATCCATATCCGCCACAGGGATGGGCCTTAGTCGCCCGAGATGTCTGGCTCTTTTGGGGGATCCCGCAGCTGGCACGTTCCATGCCTTGATTGTCCGAGCGTCCAGATATTTGGAGCGTTCCCACAAAAAGGAGACAGTCAATGAAGCTCACCCGGATCATCTTCCTCGCGCTCGCCGTTTTCCTGCCGACCTCATGGACCATCGCCAGCGCCGCGGATGCGCCGCCCGCGGACGCGCCCGCGAAGAAGGCCAAGAAGAGCAAGAAGAGCAAGAAGGCCGCCGACACCGACACGAAGAAGGCCGAATAGCTCTTTCTTGCGCTCCGGCTACGAGCGTTTTGTTGCGTCGGCCCGGGCGGTTGCATCGTCTGGGCCGGCGCACCTACTTGGCCCGAAGCCTGGGCGCCGAGATCGCGAAACGGGCTCGCCTCACCGGCAACCCGCCCGATGGCGAACCCCGAGGTTACGCCGCGAAGAGCTCACGGTGCTGCATGCCGACCTCCCAGCTTCTCCGCCGCCGAATGATCGGCGCGGTCTGAAGGAGATCTCATGGCCAGGTACAGCGCGACGCTCGTCGCGGCCAGGACCAGGACCATCATGGTGAGAAATGACCGGCCCGTCGCCGGCCGGCGGGTCCGACCGGCCGCAGCGTGCACCCGCGTCCGTTGCCCCTCGGGCCTCTCGAACGACATGGCGCCACGTGCCTGATCGACACCGTCGTCGGCCAGCTCGGTCGTGTCCGTCGTCTTTGTCATCGTCTCGATGCGGTCGAAGACGGTCCTTCTAGTTGGCCGAACCCGAAGGCGCAGCGGACCTCACCTCGACTACGTCGAATCTCCCCCTTGGATGACGGCGAAGGCCGTGCAAGACGATTTGAGCTCCCTGCTCCGACAGGTCCTTGAAGAACGACAGCAGCCGCTCAAGGCCTGGGCTGTCGTTGAGGCGCAAGCCAGACACGTCGACCTCGACCAGCGCAGGGTGAAGGCGCAGCAGATTCGACAGCTCCCGACGGAAGAGGCCGATCACGCCCACGTCGAGGCAGCCGTTCATCGCGACGCGCGTGACGCCTGAATCGGAATTGACGATCGAAAAGGTCATAAGCGATGGCTCGATGGCGCAGCTCCCCGACGCTGTGGACTTCGCCGACCGCACATTTACGCCCGGCATCTGATCCTCCCGGGCCTGGCCGGTCGTGAAGACTGGTTACGCCACCCGAAGTACGCAAGGTTCAGGCCAAACCGATAGGGGAGACGTGGACAGGCACGCCCCGGAGCGGTACGCGGTGGATGGGCGGACGCCCGGGCGAAGGATCTTCAACTCTTCGCGCGCGTGAGGAATGATGCGGTCGGACTTCTCCGGGGTGGACCAACGCGGTTCGATTCTCATCGAGCAGGTGCCGATAAATCTGTCGGTCAACGGGCGGAGCGGGTGGTTCTCTGACGGTCATTAGGTCCGTCCGGGTTAGCCCCGATGACGGTCCCGCGGTTCGACGACGGGTGCGCGATCGCAATCATCTGGGTATGTCTTGACTCGCTCCCCGATGGCCGCACTCTGAGTCGGTTGGCGAATTCGCTTCCCGAGGATGTCTGTCGCTTCGTGGAGCGACACATTCATACGCTCGAGCAGCTCGAGATTTTGCGTCTCCTCGTCGAGGATCCCGCTCGACCGTGGTCAGCCTCGGAGCTCGCGCGTGAGCTTCGCACGAACGCGAATTCGGTCCACTCCCGTCTCCTACTCCTGCAGGCCGCCGGGCTGACGGCACCGGACAGCTCCGCTCCCCCCATCTATCGATACCACCCCGAGTCGGAGCGAGTGGACGGGCAGGTTCGAACCTTGCTTCACTACTATCAAGAGCGCAGGGTTGCCGTCATCAGTCAAATCTACGCGCCGGCAGCTGGCGCTGCCCACGCCTTTGCCGAAGCGTTTCGGATAAAGAAGGGAGATGGATGATGGCCGCCGGCGTCTACATCCTTTGCGCACTGACCTCGATCGCCTGTGCCGTCCTGCTCCTTCGGGCGTATCGGCTCCAGCGTGCGCGACTGCTCTTCTGGAGCAGCCTCTGCTTCATCGGGCTCGCGCTGAACAATGTCCTGCTATTCGTCGATCTGGTCGTGGTGCCGACCATCGATCTTCAGCCGGCCCGCAACGCCGCCGCCCTCCTGGCCGTCGTCGTCATGTTGTTCGGGCTCATCTGGGACAGGAGTGCTTGAGCATGCATCAGTTCATCTGGGGGGCCCTCACGATGGCGAGTTGGGTGATTGCCACGTTCTTCCTGGGGTTCTGGCGCACGACCCGAGACCGCCTGTTTGGCGTCTTCAGCGCTGCCTTCGCCATCTTGGGAATCAATTGGCTTCTGCTCGGCGTCTGCAATGTGCGCACAGAGAGCCAACATTACTTCTACCTGGTCCGGCTCCTGGCCTTCGTCCTCCTCATCGGGGGCATCGTGGACAAGAACCGCCCCAGCAGGAAGGGCTGACGTTCAGGCAGGACGCGACGCCTCCCGATCGAAGTGACTCGAGTCTACTCACGCGACTTCTTCAGCACTGTCCGGAGGGATTCTCGTTACTCCGAAACGTCGCGCCGCCTTCGATCTGTTGAATGTTGACCAACTCGAACGGGTGCCGGTTCAGGATCTGGAGCTCGATGAGATTCAACGCCGTGCTTCAATGGCCGGCCGTCAATTCATCTCGTCGTGGCCAGGCCCCCATGTCGCCACCAGAGAAGCGCGGCGGCAAATACGCCACCGGCGAGGGCGAGCCGGCCCGTGTGCCTGCGTAACCACATCTTCGTGCTCATGCTGCGAGCCCTGGCGTCGAAGACGCCGTGGGCGCCGCGATCGCCCGGAAGCGGCTGGTCCACGTTGTCTCTGTGATGCTTCAGCGGATGTCCAGGCGGAAGCTGATCCGTCTCCTGAGCGGTCCACGCCCGTTTTGCCAGATACCGATCGAGCACTCCCGGGATCAGCCGCTGCCCGATGATGGCCTTGGTCGCGCTCCACCCGATCCAGACCTCGCGCTTCGGGTGAAGCGCCGCGTGCAGGGCGGCTCGTGCGACCACCTCGGGTTGGTAGATCGGCGGCACCGGCTGCGGATGCTCCGGAAGCTTGTTTCGCACGACATCGAACTGCGGCGTATTCACGGCCGGGAGCTGAAGCATCGTCACGGCGACCTTGCTGCGGTCGTGGATGAGCTCACTTCGAAGCGAGTCGGTAAACCCGCGGATCGCGGCCTTCGACGCGCAGTAGGCGCTCTGAAGCGGAATCGAGCGGTAAGCGAGGGCAGAACCGACCTGAATGATGAGGCCCCTGTCACGCGGCCGCATGTGCCGCAGCGCCGCCAGCGTCCCGTGGACGTACCCGAGGTAGCAGACCTCCGTGACCCGGCGAAACTCCTGGGCGGTCATCTCGCGAATCGGCGAGAACACCGACACCATGGCGTCGTTGACCCAGATGTCGATCTCGCCCCATTCCTTCACGACCCGATCGGCGGCAGCGTCGACCGCCGCCGCGTCGGCGACGTCGAGCGGAAGGACGAGAGCCTCCGAGCCCAGCTCCCGGACCTCCTTTGCAGCCGCATCCAGTCCGTCGACGTTTCGCGCGAGGAGAGCCACCTTCGCGCCCTGCTTGGCGAAGGCTCGGACGATCGCCCGCCCTATGCCGCTCGAAGCCCCTGTTACGACCGCCCTCTTTCCCTCGAGACTTCGTTTAGCCACCCCGCCCTCCCTTTCGCCGTCCGACCCAGCTCGCCTCTGACCCAGCTCGATTGACGTTGACTGACAGCTTCCAAGATGACCATGCCTGCGTCGCGCGCAACCGAAGCCCGACGCAGCTCATCGGGGTCGAGATCAGGTCAAGCCCCGCGTTGCCTTGATTCATGTCGTGAGCACCTTCGGCGTCGCCCGATATCGTGGCGGATTCTCCGCGCCGGTACGAAGGCCCCGGGACGCACGAGGGAAGGACGCGATGTCGACGACGGTCAGCGATTTCTTGTTGCAGCGGTTGTCGCTCTGGGGCGTCAAGCGCATCTACGGCTTCCCCGGCGACGGAATCAACGGCCTCATGGGCGCTGTGCAGCGCGCCGGAGATCGCTTCAAGCTCGTGCGCACGAGCCACGAGGAGATGGCGGCGTTCATGGCCTGCGCACACGCCAAGTTCACGGGCGAGGTGGGGGTCTGCCTGGCCACCTCCGGCCCGGGCGCCATCCACCTGCTGAACGGTCTCTACGACGCCAAGATGGACCATCAGCCGGTGGTCGCCATCGTGGGGCAGCAGTCGCGCAAGGCGATTGGCGGTTCGTACCAGCAGGAGGTCGACTTGATCTCCCTTTTCAAGGATGTCGCGCACGAGTACGTCCACATGGTCTCGGATCCAGCGCAGGTGCGGCACCTGGTCGACCGCGCGTTCCGCATCGCCAAGGCGGAGCGGACCGTCACCTGCCTCGTCCTTCCGAACGATGTCCAGGACATCGACGCCGTCGAGACGCCGCCGCGCGCCCACGGCACCGTGCACTCCAGCCACGCTTACAGCGAGCCGCGGGTCGTCCCCACCGACGACGATCTGCGGAAGGCCGCCGCCATCCTCAACGAGGGGAAGAAGGTGGCCATGCTGGTCGGCGCGGGCGCGCTGCAGGCCTCGGCCGAGGTCCTGGAGGTCGCCGAGCTGCTGGGCGCCGGGATCGCCAAGGCGCTGCTGGGCAAGGCGGTGGTTCCCGACGAGTTACCGTTCGTGACCGGCTCCATCGGGCTCCTCGGGACCAAGCCGAGCTGGGATCTGATGATGGATTGCGACACGCTGCTGATGGTCGGCTCCAGCTTTCCCTACTCGGAGTTTCTCCCCCGCGAAGGCCAGGCGCGCGGCGTCCAGATCGATCTCGACCCGAAGATGCTCGGGATCCGCTATCCGATGGAGCTCAACCTGACCGGAGACAGCAAGGAGACGCTGCGCGCGCTCATTCCGCTGCTCCGGCGCAAGGAAGACCGCGCCTGGCGGAAGCAGATCGCCGGCCACCTCGAGGAGTGGTGGGAGCTGATGGAGGCGCGGGCGATGCAGCCCGCCAATCCCATCAATCCCCAGCGTGTGTTTCGGGAGCTTTCGCCCCGCCTGCCCGACAACGCGATCTTGAGCTCGGACTCGGGCTCGTCGGCCAACTGGTACGCGCGCGACATCAAGATCCGTCCCGGCATGATGGCCAGCCTCTCGGGCAACCTGGCCACCATGTGTCCAGGCGTGCCTTACGCGATCGCCGCCAAGTTCGCCTACCCGGAGCGCGTGCCCGTCGCGATGGTGGGAGACGGCGCGCTGCAAATGCTCGGCAACAACGGACTCCTCACCATCGCGCACTACTGGAAAGAGTGGTCGGATCCGCGGCTGGTGGTCCTGGTGCTCAACAACGGCGATCTCAACCAGGTCACCTGGGAGATGCGGGTCATGGAGGGGAACCCGAAGTTCGACGCTTCACAGGATGTCTGCGACTTCGCCTACGCGCGCTACGCGGACATGCTCGGGTTGCGCGGAATTCGGGTCGACACGCCGGAGGCGATCGCGCCGGCCTGGGAGGTCGCTTTCAAGGCCGATCGCCCGGTCGTCGTCGAGGTGGTGACCGATCCCGACGTCCCGCCGCTGCCGCCCCACATCACCCTGGAGCAAGCCGCCAAGTACACCTCCACGCTCTTCAAGGGCGATCCCGACGAGGGAGGCATCATCCACCAGAGCTTCACCGAGCTGGTCGCGAAGTTCCTGCCGCACCGGAAGCGCTCGTAGTGGAGCGGCGGTCACTACCCGGAACCCGGCCCGGCAACCCTGGGGCCCCGGCAGCGCGACTCCATCTCCAGGTGCAGCCGGTCCACTATCCGGGACGACCCACCGTCGGCTCGGCAAAGACCGGCACCACCGCCGGCCAAGTGGCCGACGCCGACGCGCTGGCGACCGAGCTGCGGCGCGCGATCAGCGGCGAGGTGCGCTTCGACGACGGCAGCCGCGCCGCCTATTCGACCGACTCGTCCAACTACCGGCAAATCCCGATCGGGGTGGTCCTGCCACGGACCGTCGAGGACGTGATCGGCACGGTGGCGATCTGTCGCAAGCACGGCGCGCCCCTCACCTCACGCGGCGGCGGCACCAGCCTGGCCGGGCAAACCTGCAACGCCTCCGTGATCATCGACTACTCGAAGTACATGAACCGCGTGCTGGAGATCGATCCTGCCGCCAAGCTCGCCCGGGTGCAGCCCGGCTGCAACCTCGATCAGCTGCGCCAGGAGGCGCGCGCGCACGGGCTCACCTTCGGGCCCGACCCCGCTACCCACAGCCGAAACACGCTGGGGGGGATGATCGGGAACAACTCCTGCGGCGTCCATTCGGTGATGGCGCAGCTCTATGGACCGGGGCCGCTCACGCGGCACCAGGTCGTTCAGCTCGACGTCCTCACCTATGACGGCGAGCGGTTCATCGTCGGCCGCACGTCGCCGGCGGAATTCGAGCGGATCGTCGCCGGTGGAGACCGCCGCGCCGAGATCTACCGCGGGCTGCGCGCCCTGCGCGATCGCTACGCCCAGGAGATCCGCGCCCGCTACCCGCCCATCCCGCGCCGGGTCTCCGGCTACAATCTGGATGCCCTGCTCGAGGAGAACCACTTTCAGGTGGCGCAGGCCCTGGTCGGCACCGAAGGGACCTGCGTGGTGGTCCTCGAGGCGACGGTCACCCTGATCGAGGAGAAGCCGGCGCGCACTCTGTTGGTGCTCGGGTACGAAGACGTCTATTCAGCGGCCGACCACGTCGTCGAGGTCATGAAGCACAGGCCGGTGGGCCTGGAAGGGATCGACGACGAGCTCATCGGCTACATGAAGAAAAAGGGGATGCATCCCGAGGACGTGAGCATGCTGCCCGAAGGCAAAGGCTGGTTGATGGTCGAGTTCGGCGGACCGACCAAGGCGGACACCGACGCCCAGGCCCGCCAGATGATGGCGCGGCTGAAGGCCGACCGACATCCACCGTCGATGAAGCTCTACGACGACGAGAAGCAGGAGCACAAGCTGTGGGAGGTGCGCGAGTCGGGCCTCGGTGCGACGGCGCTGGTGCCCGGCATGAAAGAGACGCATCCCGGCTGGGAGGACGCCGCCGTGCCGCCCGAGAAGCTGGGGGTCTATCTGCGCGCCTTCCGCGGGTTGCTCGACGAGTTTGGCTACCACGCCGCGCTCTACGGACACTTCGGCCAGGGGTGCGTCCACTGCCGCATCGACTTCGACTTCTCGACCGCTGACGGCGTCAAGCACTGGCTGGCTTTTCTCGACCGAGCCGCCGACCTGGTGGTGGCGAACGGCGGCTCGCTCTCGGGCGAGCACGGCGACGGCCAGGCGCGCGCCTGGCTCCTGCCGAAGATGTTCGGCGAGGACCTCGTTCGCGCCTTCGGCGAGTTCAAGCGCCTCTGGGATCCCGCCGGCAAGATGAATCCCGGCAAGGTGGTCGACGCCTTCGCCCCCGATCAGAACCTCCGCCGGGGGCCGGACCACGCTCCCAGGCAGCTGGCCACCCACTTCGCGTTCCCGGACGACCAAGGCTCGTTCGCCCAGGCGGCCGGCCGCTGCGTTGGCGTCGGCGCCTGCCGGCGGGTCGACGGGGGCCTCATGTGCCCGAGCTACATGGTGACCCGTGAGGAAGAGGACTCGACGCGCGGCCGCGCGCGGCTTCTCTTCGAGATGGCTGAAGGCCAGGTGATCACCGACGGGTGGCGGGACGAGAACGTCAAGCAGGCGCTGGACCTGTGCCTCGCTTGCAAGGGCTGCAAAGGCGAGTGTCCGGTCAACGTCGACATGGCCACCTACAAGGCAGAGTTCCTCTCTCACTATTACGAGCGCCGGCTCCGCCCGCGCGCCGCCTACGCGATGGGACTCATCTACTGGTGGGCGCGCCTGGCGGCACCCCTCGCGAAGGTGGCGAACTTCTTCGCCCGCACGCCGCCGTTCTCGTCGCTGCTCAAGTGGGTGGCGGGCGTGTCGCAGAAGCGCCGCTTGCCGGCCTTCGCGCTGCCGACCTTCCGGCGCTGGTTCGCCAGGCGCCAGCCGACGCGGCGGATTGACGCCGGCTCTTCACCGGCGCCCGTCCCCGCCGACGCCTCGACCACGCCCGAGGGCCAGGTGCATCACCGGCGCGTGATCCTCTGGCCCGACACCTTCAACAACTTCCTCATGACGGGGGCGGCGCGCGCCGCCGTCGATGTCCTCGAGAGCGCCGGCTACGAGGTCGAGATACCCAAGCGACTGCTGTGCTGCGGGCGCCCCCTCTACGACTGGGGGATGCTGACGGTCGCCAAGCGCCTGTGGGGCGAGATCCTCGAGCACCTGCGGCCAGAGATCCGGGCCGGCATCCCGCTGGTCGGCCTCGAGCCGAGCTGCGTGGCGGCCTTCCGGGACGAGCTCATCGGCCTCCTGCCCCACGACGACGACGCCCAGCGACTCGCCAAGCAGACCTGGCTCTTGAGCGAGTTCCTGGAGCACGAGGGCTACCAGCCGCCGAAGTTGAACCGCCGCGCGATCGTGCACGGCCATTGCCACCACAAGGCCGTGATTGGAATGAGCAAGGAGACCTCGCTGCTCGACAAGCTCGGCCTCGACTACCAGCTCCTCGACTCCGGCTGCTGCGGGATGGCCGGCTCGTTTGGCTTCGAGGCTGACCACTACGACGTCTCGATGGCGGCCGCCGAGCGGGTCCTGCTGCCGGCCGTTCGCGCGGCCGACGCTGACACGCTCGTCATCGCCGACGGATTCAGCTGCCGGCAACAGATCCTGCAGGCCACCGATCGGAAGCCCTTGCACCTCGCCGAGGTGCTGCAGCTGGCGCTCGAAGAGCAACGCCACCCGAGCCCCGCCGCCGCGGTCGCTCACGATCCGACGAAAGAGCACGCCCGTTGACCGGGGCGCATGAAGCCCGCGTCGCTCAGACCGCGAAGCGCCGCGCGTCCTGGTGCTTGAACTCGAGGCCGAGCCCCGGACGGCTGGAGTCCGGCGCCAGCGCTCCGCCGCGCGGAACGACCGCCCCGTCGAACAGCATCCGCTCGATGCGCTGGTGGTCGTGGAAGTATTCGAGATGGCAGATCCGGTTGAGCGCGCAGCCGAGGTGCATGTGCAACGCGGGCGCACAATGGGCGGAGAGCGCCATCCCGCGCGCCTCACACAGCGCGTGCGCGAGCAGGAAGCCGGTGACGCCCCCGCAGCGCGAGGCGTCCGCTTGCAGGACGTCGACGGCATCCGCCTCCAGCATGCGCCGGAAGTAGAAGGGATCGTAGCCGTACTCGCCGGCCGCGATCGCCATCCCGGCCGGCCCGCGATCGCGCAAGAGGCGCAACCCCTCGAGATCGTCGGAGCTGACCGGCTCCTCGAACCAACGGACATCCTCGGCCGCGAACCGCTCGGCCAGAGCCAGCGCCTGCTTGCGGTCGTAGGCGCCGTTGGCGTCGACGAAGAGCTCAGTGCCGGGGCCGATCGCCTGGCGCGCCGTTCGCACCCGGGTCGGATCGTCCCCCGGCTGGCGCCCCACCTTCATCTTCACGAACCGCAGGCCTTCGGCGGCCCAGCCACCCAGCTGCTCGGTGAGTCGGGCGGGTCCGTAGGACGTGAAGCCCCCGCTGCCGTAGACCGCGACCTGCGGGCGCGCCTCCCCCAGCAGCCTGAACAGCGGCACCCCGAGCAGCCGCGCCTTGGCGTCCCACAGCGCCGCATCGACCGCCGAGATCGCCATCGACACGATCCCGGGACGGCCGAGATTGCGGATGGTTTGAACCATTCGGGCATAGATCGCCGCCGTCGCGAACACATCCTGTCCCACCACGACGGCTGACAGATGAGCCCGGACCACCTCGGCCGTCGCGGCGTCGGCGTACGTATACCCAATCCCCCTGGCGTCGCCGGCCGAGAGCTCGACCAGAACCAGCGTCGTTCGGTCCCACTCCAGCGTTCCATCCGACTCCGGAGCGTCGGTCGGGACGACGTAGGTTGAGACCTGCAGGGCCTCCACGGCCGGCCCAGCCGGCAGGTCGCGCCACGGCTGATGCGTCGCTGCGTTCATCGGTTGATCATGGGCGTGTCGAGCGGATAGACAAGCCGCCGACCTTGTGCACGGCAACGGCGTCTGCACCTTTGTCGTAGAGGTATCGACCATGTCGCTGACGATCGGACGCAAGCGTTGGGCGATCGCCGAGGGCTACATCCCCGAGGGGAGCCACGGCCCCGCCCCGGAGTTCACCAGCCACGAAACCGCCTGCATCCTGAACGCCTCCGATGAGGAGGCGCACGTCGCGATCACGGTCTTTTACAGCGATCGGGATCCGGCGGGACCCTTCACGCTCACGATTGGACCGCGCCGGACGAAGCACCTGCGCTTCAACGATCTCCACGAGCCGGAGACCATTCCGCGGGGCACAAACTTCAGCAGTGTCATCGAATCCGATGTCCCCGTGGTGGTGCAACACACCCGGCTCGACACCCGTCAGTCCGCCAGTGCGTTGCTGAGCACCATAGCCTTCGCCGGAAACGACTGAGTCGCGGCCGCTACTCGGGAGAAGCGAGCTCAGCCCCCGCGGCGAAGGCCGTGGCGTGCGCAACGAGCAGGAACACCTCGGAGAGCGGCCACCTGGCAAGCGGCGGTGCGGCGCCGACCAACGGCGAGACCGTCAGCTCAAACACGGAGATCGCGAGGCCGTGACGGCAGGCGCGGCTCGTCCGACGACCAGTCCCAGGATCGAGCCACGCTCCCGCGACGCCGAGGGACGGGCCGTACACGGCGCGCAGCGCCCAGCCAGCCCGGCGTGCAGCGGTCGCGCTCAGCTCGATCCCGAACCGCGCCGCAAGACGGGCCGCGATGCGACTGGGAGCATAGAGAGGCTCTCGCCCAAGGAGGCGGCGTTCGAGACGGTCGAAGACCGAGAGCACGAGCGTACCCGCGATCCCGGCGAAGAGCCCCCGCCGGATGGTCTTCAGGGCCTGGCTCTTATGCACCACCCCTCCATTCGCCGTGTTCCCCGGCTACGTATGCGGGTTCTTGACTTGGGCATCCAGGATTTTTTGGGCGGTGTCCTCGTGCTTCTGCAAGGTCGGCAGCACCGCGGTCAGCAGCTTCTTCAGCTTGTCGTCGGAGGTGGTGTCGCGAGCCGCCGTCAGGGCCGCGATATCCTTCTTGTGAGCCTCCAGCATCATCTGCGCGAACTTGTCGTCGAACCCAGGACCAGGCTCGGGCTGCGCCATTTCCGGCATGGCCGGCATGTTTCCGAGGTCGATCTTCTCTTGTTTGGCGAGCGCGCCGACCTTCTTGTCGGCCGCCGTGTGGTCCTTGACGAGCATCTTGCCGAATGCCTTGACCTCACTGGAATGACCGTCTTTCTCGGCGACCTTCCCCATCGCGATCTCGGTCTCGTTGGCGTGATGCAGCTTCCCGAGGACATCCGCCGTGGACGGCGGATCCGCGGCCCGAGCCACGCTCCCGAGAAGCAACACCGCAGCCGAGGCGCCTAGGACAACTCTTGCGTGCATGGGCATGATCTCCTTCTGACTTCGCCGCCAATGTGTATCGCGGTCGCTCGCCGTCAACACGTAACTGACGGTGCCCCCCCCGGCCCGATGGCTGCGACACGTCGAGAGCCGAGAGCGCGTGGGCCGCGTGCGGGCGCCGACGTCAGGTGCGAGGCGGGTGCGACGGCCGGTTCGTGTCGAGCCACGCCTTCCAGAGCCCGAGGAATACGAGGCCGCCCAACAGGCTCGTCACGATGCTGGTCCAGAAGCCCCCCAGGCGGGCCCGCTCGTAGGTAAAAATGTAGGTCACGCCGCCGCCGACGAAGGTCCCCAGCAGGCCGGCGACCAGGTACGAGCCGATCGCCAGGATCGATCGCTCCCGCGACGCGAGAGCGAGGAAGAGCCCCATGCCGATGCCGAGCGGCGGCCAGATGAAGACCGCGCAAGCGGCGTTGACGAGCAAGGGTTGGGTCACGCGCGCCACTTTGGAACCGCACCAGCGCGGCGACAAGAGGGCCCGCCACCCAGATCGTCGGCGCACGGACAGCCAGGGGCGGGAACGCGACGTTGGATTACACGACGGTGCTCATTGCGCCGGCGACGCGCCGTGCCTACCGAAGGCGGGTGCCCGCGCTGTTCCCGGTCTGGTCCGACACACTCCTGAGAATTGGTCTCGGCGCCGTCGCCCTGGCCGTCCCCGGCGTGTTCGTCGTGCCGATCATCTACCAGCGCACCCCCTACAACCTCAACCGCGAGTTCGACGTCATGCAGCCGGTCCAGTTCGATCACCGGCACCACGTCAAGGATGACGGCATCCAGTGCCTCTACTGCCACGATCTCGCGGATCGCTCGGCGTACGCAGGCATTCCAGCGACCGAGGTCTGCATGGGGTGCCACAACCAGGTCTGGAACCAAAGCCCGATGCTCGAACCCGTGCGCCGAAGCTACTTCTCGGGGCAGCCGATCCCCTGGAACCGCGTGCACCTGGTCCCCGACTTCGTGTTCTTCAACCACTCCGTGCACGTGAGGAACGGCATCCAGTGCGCCGACTGCCACGGCGACGTCACGACGATGCCCATCGACCGCAAGCAGCGGCTCTTCACCATGGGGTGGTGCCTCGACTGCCACAAGCGACAGCCCGACCGGTACGGCCAGGAGCCGGCGATTGCCAGCGAGCTCCCCGAGAAGCTCCTGGGCGGCGCGAAGATCGCGCTCAGCACCGAGCGAAACGTCCCGCACCTGCAAACCTGCACCGCCTGCCACCGCTGACGCCATGGACCACCACGATTCGGATGCGCTCTACCAGATTCGGCGTTTGCCGGCGGGCGAGCGGCCCTGGCGCAGCCTCGCCGAGCTCGAGCCCCGCGGTGCGCCGAGCGCGGCAGGGGAGTTCTTCCCCCAGCAGCTCGAACGGCCCGAGATCGACCGGCGCCGGTTCATGCAGCTCGCGGGAGCCAGCCTGGCGCTCGCCGGAGCGGCCGGATGCGCGATGGACGTGCCGCGCAAGATCATGCCCTATACGAAGCGGCCGCCTCACGTGTTGCCCGGCGAGGCGAGGTTCTATGCGACCTCGATGGTGGTCGACGGCTACGCGAGCGGCATTCTGGTCGCGAGCCACGAGGGCCGTCCCACCAAGATCGAGGCCAACCTCCAGCACCCGTCCACGCTGGGCGGCACCAACATGTTCCAGCAGGCCGCGGTCCGGCAGCTCTACGACGACATGCGCGCCCGCGCCCCGCGGCGGGGAGAGGCGCCGACCTCCTGGGACGACGTGATGCAGCTGCTCTGGCGGCCACGCCAGGATCGCGGCGCGGGCCTCCGGCTCCTGCTCGAGCCCACCTCGTCGCCGCTGTTGCTCGACTTGATCGGGCGCGTGCAGGCCCGTTACCCACAAGCCCGCGTCGCCTTCTTCGCGCCGCTCGAGGCGCGCAACCATCTGGAGGCCACGCGCGCCGCGTTCGGGCGGCCGCTGCTCCCGCAGTACGACTTCAGCCGCGCCCAAGCGATCGTGTCGCTCGACTGCGACTTCATGTACAGCCTCCCGTTCTCTGTGCGGTATGCGCGCCAGTGGGCGGGGCGGCGGCGCCTCGATTCGCCCCAGGGCGAGATGAACCGGCTCTACGTGGTCGAGAGCCTGCTCAGCGTGACCGGCTCGGTGGCCGACCACCGCCTGCGCCGGCCGCTGTCGCAGATTCCGCAGACGGCGTTGGCGCTGGCAACCAACTTTCCTGATCTGCCCTTGCCGGTTCGCGGCGCCGCGATCGAGCAGGGGGCGCCCGCCGATCCGTGGGTGACGCAGGCGGCGCGCGATCTGGCAGGCCGCCCGGCGGGCACCACCGTCGTCGTGGTCGGCGATCGGCAGCCGCCCGCGGTCCATGCGCTCGGCTACGCGCTCAACGCCGCGCTCGGCAACCTCGGCCGAACCGTCTCCTTCACCGAGCCGGTCGTGCCGTTCGCCGGCGGCCATCCGGGGCTGATTCCGTTCGAGTCGCTGGTCGCGGAGATGCACGCCGGTCAGGTCGACACGTTGCTGTTGCTCGACACCAATCCCTGTTACGCCGCGCCGGCCGACCTGAATTTCTGCGGCGCTCTGGCGCGCGTCGCCGAGAGCCTCTGCTTTGGCTACTACCAGGACGAGACCGCCGACCGGTGCACGGTCTTCGGGCCCACGCCGCACTTCCTCGAGAGCTGGGGGGATGCGCGCGCCTACGACGGGACGGTGTCGATGATCCAGCCGCTCATTCGCCCATTGGTGGAGACGAAGACCGCCGGCGAGATCCTGGCCGCCCTCGCCGGCGAGCCCGACCCCGACGCCTATCGCTTGCTGCGCGGCCACTGGCTCGGAGCGGGCGCGCTCGACGAGGAGTCCTGGCAGCGGGCGGTCCAGGACGGCCTCGTCGGCGGCACGGCCGCGCCAGCCGTGGACGCAACCGTCGAGCCCGCAGGGGTGGCGCGGCTGCTCCGGGCCCTCCGTCCTTCGCCTCCACCCGCCGGCGACCCCCGGCTGGAGGTCGAGATCTACGCGTCGCCGACGGTCTACGACGGACGCTTCGCCAACAACGCCTGGCTGCTCGAGCAGCCCGACCCGATCACCAAGCTCACCTGGGACAACGCCGCCCTGGTGAGCGTGGCCACCGCTCGCCGCCTGCACCTCCAGACCGAGAATATCGTCACGCTGCGGGCCGGCGCCGCGAGCGTGCGTGCGCCGGTACTGGTGGTACCGGGGTTGGCGGACGACGTGGTTGCGGTGTGGCTCGGCTACGGGCGTTCGGGGCAAGAGGCGCTCGCGGCCGGGGTCGGGTTCAACGCCTTCCCCCTGCGCACCACGGCGGCGCCGCACCACGCGCCGGTTCAAGAGATCCGTCGCGTCGAGGGGTACCACGAGCTCGCGCAGACCCAGATCCACTTCTCGATGGAGGGGCGTCCCATCGCCCTCAAACGCACGCTCCCCGAGTACCGCAAAGACCCGGAGTTCACGCGCGAGTACAAGGGTCCGGTCGATTCGCTGCTGCCCGAGTTCGAGTACCGCGGCCCGCAGTGGGCGATGTCGATCGACCTCGGCATCTGCATCGGGTGCAGCGCCTGCATGGTCGCCTGCCAGTCCGAAAACAACCTGCTGGTCGTCGGCAAGTCCAACGTGCTCCGCCACCGCCAGATGCACTGGCTGCGCATCGACACGTACTACAGCGGGATCCCCGACGAGCCGGGCCTCGTGCACCAGCCGATGGCGTGCCAGCACTGCGAGAAGGCGCCCTGCGAGTACGTCTGTCCGGTCAACGCCACCGTGCACAGCCCCGACGGCCTCAACGAGATGGTCTACAACCGATGCGTCGGGACCCGTTTCTGTTCGAACAACTGCCCGTACAAGGTCCGGCGTTTCAACTGGTTCGACTTCACGCACGAGGTCGCGGCCAACCGCGGACTGGTCCAGCTGCACTACAACCCCGAGGTCACGGTCCGCGAGCGGGGCGTGATGGAAAAGTGCACCTACTGCGTGCAGCGAATCCGGGCGGCGGAGATCCACGCTCGGGTCGACAAGCGCGAGATCGCGGCGGGCGAGGTGGTGACCGCGTGTGAAGCCGCCTGTCCGACCGGCGCGATCCAGTTCGGATCGCTGACCCATCGCGACACCCCCATGGTTCGCTGGCGGCAGCAGGACCGCAGTTTCGCCGTGCTGCACGACCAGGGGACGCAGCCGCGCACCCACTACCTGGCCCGCATCGAGAATCCCAATCCGGAGATCGGCTGATGCGCTTCGGCGTCCTCGCGGAGTTCCGCGATCCGGAGCGGCTGCTGGCGGCGGTTCGCGCGCTGCGCGGGCGCGGCTATCGCCGAATGGACGCGTTCACCCCCTTTCCGGTGCGGGGCGTGCAGGAGGCGCTGGATCTGCCCCGGTCGCGGCTCGATCTCCTGGCCGGACCCATCGGTGGCTTCGGCGCGGTGTTCGCCTTCTGCCTGCAGTGGTTGCTGGTGGGCTACCTCTACCCGCTGAACGACGGCGGCCGGCCGCCGCTCGCCATTCCCGCCTTCGTCATCATCGCCTTCGAGACCATGGTGCTCTTCACCTCGATCGCCGTGTTCGTGCTGTTCTTCTGGATCTGCCGCCTCCCTCGCCTCACCCACCCGCTGTTCGCGGTGCCCGGCTTCGAGAGCGCGACCAGCAGCGGCTTCTGGCTGGGGGTGAACGTGCGCGACGAGAAGTTCGATCCCGACGGCACCGAGCGCGAGCTGCGGGCGCTCGGCGCCGCGCGCGTCGAATACGTGGGAGAGCCGGGGTGAGGCCGTGGGCGCGCCACCTCGACCGAACGGTGCCCGGTCGCCGGCGTTGGCGAGCGGCCCGTCTCGGGCTGGGGCTGGGGCTGGTCTCCACACTGGCGGCCCTGGAGGGCTGTGAGGGTGTGCTGCCCGAGCCGGACTTCGAGCGCATGCTTTACCAGCGCGGTTACCGCCCCTTCGAAGCGTCGGCTCAGTTCGACGACGGCCGGGTCATGCGGCCGCCGCCGGCGGGGACGATCGCGCGTGGCGAGGTGCTCGGCCAGCCGGCGCTGACGCGGGGGGTGCTCCCGTCCGGGAAGTATGCGGAGGAGATCCCCCTCCCCCTCACCGAGCCGCTGCTCGAGCGGGGGCGCGACCGGTTCGACATCACCTGCGCGCCTTGCCACGGCGCACGCGGCGACGGGATCAGCATGGTGGCGAGCAACATGACGCTGCGCCGCCCGCCGTCGTTGCTGGACGATCCGGTGCCGTCTTTCCCGCCGGGCCGGGTGTTCGAGGTGGAAAGCCTCGGCTACGGCCTCATGCCTGCATACGACGGACACCTCAGCGTCTCCGATCGCTGGGCGGTGGTGGCCTATCTGCGCGCGCTTCAGCGCAGCCAGCGCACCCGGCTCGCCGATCTGCCGCCCGACCAGCGGATCCGCGCGGCGGCGGCGCTCGGGGTAGAGAGCCGATGACCGGCCCCGTTCACGAAGACGTCTTCCACGAGCCCGACAACCTGCCGCGCGGGCTGCTGCTGCGCATCGCGGTCGGGACCCTCGCCGTGGGCCTCGGTCTGTGCGCCATCGCTTACCTCCTGCTGCGCGCCCGCGAGTCTTCGCTCTTCGGCTCGCGCCCGATCGCCGGGGAGCGTTTGCCCGCTCCGCACCGGGTCGCCGAGGTGCGTGAGGAGGTTTTCTCGATCACCAGGCCCAAGCCGACGCTGCTCGAGGAGCGGCGCCAAATGCTCGAACGTTACGGCTGGGTCGATCGCCCGCGCGGCGTCATCTCCGTCCCGATCGAGGTCGGAATGGACCTGGTGGTTCGCGAGGCCCAGGCGGGGAGGATCCGCCCATGAGTGGCTGCCGCCGGGCGGCCCCGGCGCTGGCGGGCCTCCTCGCGCTGACGACGCCAGCCGCGATCGCGGGCGCCTCGGCCGGCGCCGAGCCGGCGACGGAGGCGGCAACGCTCTCGCTCGTCGCGCCCTCTGCTCCGCGTGGGCCGCTGCGGGGACCTTTGCCCGTCGCGGCCCTGCAGGTCGGGATCGAGGAGCACCTCGGGCGTCGGGTACCCGCCGGCCTCCCGTTCCGCGACGAGAACGGCCAGCCGGTGCGCCTCGGCGATCGTCTGGGGCATGGCCGCCCGATCGTGCTGGTGCTGGCCTACTACCGCTGCCCGATGTTGTGCGATCTGGTGCTGGGCGGCCTCGCCCGCGCGCTGGCCCAGATTGGTTGGACGCCCGGGGACAAGGTCGACCTGCTCACGGTGAGCATTGATCCCCAGGACACGCCGGCCGCCGCACGCCTCAAGCAGGGGCACGTCCTGCAGGCGCTGGGGCACCCGGAAGCCAGGGCGGGCTGGCCCTTCCTGGTGGGAAGCGGGGAGAGCTCGCGCGATCTCGCCGACGCCGTCGGGTTCCAGTACGTGTACGACCCCACGAGCCATCAGTACGCGCACGCGGCCGGCGCGGTGGTCCTGACGCCGGACGGGCGGATCGCCCGCTACGTCTACGGGATCGACTTCCGCCCGTTCGATCTGCGCCTGGCGCTGACCGAGGCAGGTCAGGGGAAGGTCGGCGGCGTGGTCGACCGGGTCCTGCTGACCTGCTTCCGCTACGACCCGAGCGCCAGGCGCTACGGAATCTACATGGTGGGGGTGCTCAAGGGGGGCGGCCTTCTGGTCCTGCTCACCACCGGAATGGGCCTCGTCGTCCTCTGGCGGCGGGATGCGGCGCTCCGGCGCGAGCGCTCCGAAGCCCCGATCACCGAGACGCTCGCCGAGGGCGACCGGAAATGACCCCTGGACCCGGTCCCGGCCACCAGGGGGCTGTCAACGAGCTGTTCCGGCGGGTGCTGTTCCTACCCGAACAGTCGTCAACGATGGCGGCCGAAATCGATCACCTTCACTTCTTCGTGATCGGCACGACGATGGCGGGTGCGACCGCGGTCGGCCTGCTGGCGATGTACTGGGTCATCAAGTACCGGGCCCGAGACGGCGCGCTGCCGCGGTCCGACCAGCCGGCCCCGGTCACGCCGGTCTGGCTGGAGCTGATTCTGGGCTCGGGCCTCCTGGGGCTGTTCTGCCTCTGGTGGCTCATCGGCTACATGCAGTTCGTCCGCCTGCGCGTACCGCCGGCGAACGCGCTCGACGTCTACGTCAGCGCCAAGCAGTGGATGTGGAAGTTCGCCTATCCCGACGGCCAGAGCTCGGTGACCAGCCTCTATGTCCCGACAGGCCGTCCCGTCCGGCTGCTGCTCACCTCGCGGGACGTCATCCACAGCTTTTTCGTCCCGGACTTTCGCATCAAGCAGGACGCGCTGCCGGGGCGCTACACCTCGGCCTGGTTCCAGGTGACCGCGCCCGGCACCCACCAGGTGCTCTGCGCCGAGTACTGTGGGACCGGCCACTCGATCATGCGCGGGCAGGTCGTGGCGCTCGACCCGTCCGACTACGCGCGCTGGCTGGCGGCCGGGAACAGCGACGGCGTCGTGGGCGGCCTGGGCGATCACCCGCGCGAGCTGCCCCAGGTCGGGGGTGTGGCGCTGGCGGGCCCTTCGGACGTCGAGCCGGCGTCCGAGGAGGAGTTCCCGGCCCCTCACCTTGTGAACCTCGTGCGTGTGGGAATGGAGATCGCGGCGCAGCAAGGTTGCCTCCGTTGCCACACCCTCGACGGGACGCCGCACATCGGCCCCACCTGGGCGGGCCTGTATCGAAGCCAGGTGCCCCTCGCCGACGGAAGGACCGTGGTGGCCGACGCGGCCTACCTGACCGAGTCGATGATGGATCCTCTGGCCAAGATCCACGCCACCTACGCGGCGGTGATGCCGAGCTATCACGGGCTCCTGTCGCCGGGGCAGACCGCGTCGATCATCGAGCTCATCAAGTACCTCCGCGACGTTCCTGGGAGGACCGCGCCCCCTGCCGGGCCGCCGGCCCAGGCCACCGCCCCACCGGCGGGCGCGATCGGCCGGCCGGCCCTGTCGGTCGAGGCGCCGCCGCCGAACCGCGCTCCCACTCAACAGCCGATGCCGCCGGCGATCCAGCAGGGGCTGCCGCCGCCGGGGTTCGAACGCAGCCCGCTTCCGGTGGGACCGATCGAGGTCCAGGGCCCGGCGGGGAACCGCCGTACCGTCCCCAGTTCCAGCGCGACCGCAACCGCCGCCGGCGCGCCGAACAAGGAGCCGTCCCCATGAGCGCCACCGCCGAGATCATCGCCGAGACCGTCGCGGAGCCGAGCTACCTCGAGGAGGGGACCGGCATCTGGTCCTGGCTCAACACGCGGGACCACAAGCGCATCGGCGTGATGTTCCTGGCGACGGTGACCGCCATGTTCCTGCTGGGCGGCCTCTTCGCGCTCGCGCTGCGGACCGAGCTGCTCACGCCCAACCGCACGATCATGGACGCCATGACGTACGACCGCATGTTCACCCTGCACGGGGTGACCATGGTGTGGCTCTTCCTGGTCCCCAGCATCCCGGCGAGCTTCGGGAACTTCATCCTTCCGATCCAGCTCGGCGCTCGTGAGCTCGCCTTTCCCAGGCTCAACCTGCTGAGCTTCTACACGTTCGTCATCGGCGCCGCGGTGACCTTCGGCGGCATGATCGCGGGCGGCACCGACACCGGCTGGACGTTCTACGCGCCGTACGCCGACACCACGCCCACCGACGTCGTCCCGGTGATCATCGGGATCTTCATCCTCGGCCTGTCGTCGATCTTCACCGGGATCAACTTCATCGCGACGACGCACCTGCTGCGCGCGCGCGGCATGCGGTGGACAAACATGCCGCTGTTCGTGTGGACCATCTATGGGACCAGCATCATCATGGTGCTGGCCACCCCGGTGCTGGGGATGGCGCTGGCGCTGGTCGGGCTCGACCACGCTCTCCACCTCGGAATGTTCGACCCGGCGGTGGGGGGCGACCCGGTGCTGTTCCAGCACATCTTCTGGTTCTACTCGCACCCGGCGGTCTACATCATGATCCTGCCCGGGATGGGCGTGATCACCGAGGTGGTGCCCACCTTCGCTCACCGGCGGCTGTCGTCCTACTCGGCGATCGCGATCTCGACGCTGGGGATCGCCTTCGTGGGGTTCCTGACCTGGGGCCACCACATGTTCGTCTCGGGCATGTCGACCTTCGACGCCGGCGTGTTCGGCATCATGTCGATGTTCGTGGCGATCTTTTCGGCCATCAAGGTCTTCACCTGGACGGGGACCCTCTATCGCGGGCAGATCCAGGTGCGCACGCCGCTCATCTACTTCTTCGGCTTCCTGTTCCTGTTCGTGTTCGGCGGCATGACCGGCGTGGCGCTGGCCACCCAGGCTCTGGACGTGCACTGGACCGACACCTACTTCGTGGTGGCGCACTTCCACTTCATCATGGTCGGCGGGAGCGTCACCGCATTTCTCGCGGCGGCCCACTACTGGTTCCCCAAGATGTTCGGACGCCTGTACAACGAGCGCGTCGGCACGCTCGCGGCGACCGCCGTGTTCCTGGGGTTCCTGCTCACGTTCTTCCCCCAGTTCCTTCTGGGAAACATGGGGATGCCCCGGCGCTATTACGCGTACCCGCCGCGCTTCCAGTTTCTGCATGTGCTCTCGACGGGAGGCGCCTGGCTGCTGGGCGGCGCCGTGCTGATCGCCATCGGGAATCTGCTCGCCGCGCTCAAGTGGGGCCCCAAGGCGCCGCCCAACCCCTGGCACTCGCGCGGCTTCGAATGGCTCACCAGCTCGCCTCCGCCCAAGCACAACTTCGCGACGACGCCCCGCCTCGACTTCTCGCCCTACGACTACACCCTGACCGAGGAGGAGGCCCGTGCGCGCGCCGGAGCTCGGTGAGCAGTTCGCGGATCTCGACCGCCAGGCGATGACGCTGCGGTTCGGGATGTGGGTCTTCCTGATCAGCGAGATCCTGCTGTTCGCGGCCCTGTTCACGCTCTACGCCGCCTACCGGACGATGTTCGAGGCCGATTTCAGGGCGGGCGTCCTGCACAACACCTTCGCCTACGGGACGACCAACTTGTTCGTGCTCCTCACCAGCGGCCTGACCGCCGCGCTGGCGGTCCACGGCGCCCGCGTCAACCGCCGCGTCTTCACCGGGCTCATGCTGGTGGCGACGGCGTTGCTGGGCCTGGCCTTCCTCGCCATCAAGTTGACGGAGTACGGCGTGCACGTCCGGGAGGGCTCGTTGCCGGGTCCCTGGTACCACGACCAGGCGCTCCCCACGTTCGGCGGCAACCGGTTCTTCACGATGTACTGGGGCCTGACCGGCTTCCACGCCGTCCACATGGCCGTCGGCGTGGTGGTGGTCGCCTGGATGGCGGTCCGCGCCTTCCAGGGGAATTACACCGCGGACTATCACGTCAAACTGGAAATGGGCGCCCTCTACTGGGCCCTCATCGACCTGATGTGGATCTTCCTCTGGCCAATCCTCTATCTCAGCTGATCGTCATGTCCACCAGCAAACGCGCTTCGGTCATTCCCTACTTGCTGGCTTACGTGGCGCTGCTGGTGCTGGCGGTGGTCTCGCTGGCATTCGCTCGGGCCGTCCACCGGCCACGCTGGGACTTGGTTGTCAGTCTGACGATCGCGGTGCTGCAGTCCAGCATCGTGCTGTGGGTGTTCATGCACCTCGCCGAGGCCGGCTTCCCGATCCGCTTCGGCCTCGGCGTGGGCGTGTCGCTGCTGCTCACGCTCTTGCTGCTGACCGTGGCCGACGTCGCCACGCGCGAGGTTCAGCCCATGGCGGCCAGCCCCGGCCCCAGCTTCGGTTTCTACCAACGCTGATCGGAGCGGCGACATCGCAACGGAATCGAGGACCCAACATGCGAATGATGACAACAGCGACGAGCGCGGGGGCCGGGTCATGACCCGGCCGATCGTGGCCTCGCTGGGCCTCGGCCTGGCGGTGCTCTGGGTCGTCGCGCGGACCGAGGACGCGACGTCGTGGATGGTATGGCTCGAAGGCGCGGCGGCGCTGGGCGTTTTCGGGGTGGTCGGGCTGGTCCCTGCGCGGAGCTCCGCGCCCCTGGCCGGGACGTGCTTGTTCGCGCTGGCCCTGGTGCTGCTGGCGCTGTGGCTGCTGGCGCTCCTGGAGAACGGGACGCCGTGGTTCGCCTGGTGGATCTTCACCTTCGCCTGCCTCTGCGCGGCCGCGACGGTGACGGTCGTGTTCCAGGGCCAGATCGACGAGATCCGAACGCCCAATGAGCTCTGAGGCGACGCAACCCCGCAATGGTCCTGATTGCGCTTCGTGATGAGGGACTGAGGTTTTCGCGCCATGGCTGACACCGCGGTGATCACGGGCGATCTCTCCCCGACCAAGCTGCAACTGGAGCTGCTGCAGCCGATCTGGACGCCCCGCGGGCGAGCGTTCCTGTTCGGCCTGGCGCTGAGCGGGATGGGGACGCTGCTGGCGCTGGTGGCGATCACCTACAGCATCTGGCGCGGGACCGGTGTGTGGGGGAACAACATCCCCGTCGCCTGGGCCTTCCCCATCATCAACTTCGTCTGGTGGATCGGGATCGGCCACGCCGGCACGTTCATCTCCGCCATCTTGCTGCTGCTCGAGCAGCGCTGGCGCACCTCGATCAACCGCGTGGCCGAGGCGATGACGTTGTTCGCGGTCGCCCAGGCCGGGCTGTTCCCGCTCCTGCACCTCGGGCGCCCCTGGTTCGCTTACTGGCTGGTCCCGTATCCGGCCGTCATGCACGTCTGGCCGAACTTCAAGAGCGCGCTGCCCTGGGATGCGGCCGCGGTCTTCACCTACGGCCTGGTCTCGCTGCTGTTCTGGTACCTCGGCCTCGTGCCCGACCTCGCGGCGATGCGCGATCGGGCGCCCGGGCTGCTCCGCCGGCGGATCTACGGTGTCTTCGCGCTGGGGTGGCGTGGCTCGGTCCAGCACTGGCGTCACTACCGGGTCGCCTACGGTCTGCTGGGCGGGCTCGCCACCCCGCTCGTCGTGTCGGTCCACAGCGTGGTCTCGACCGACTACGCGATCACCTTGGTTCCCGGGTGGCACGAGACGATCTTCCCGCCCTACTTCGTCGGCGGCGCCATCTACTCGGGCTTCGCCATGGTCATGATCCTCCTCGTTCCCATCCGGCGCGTGTTCGGGATGCAGAACGTCGTGACGACCCGACACATCGACGTCATGGGGAAGATGATGCTGGTGACGGGCTGGATCGTGACCTACTCGTACATGGCCGAGTGGTTCTATGCCTGGTACGGCGGCGACTACTCCGAGCAGTACATGTTCTGGCACCAGTACCTGTTCGGACCGGGCGCGCCCGTGGTCTGGACCGCGCTGTTCTGCAACATGGTGGTTCCCCAGTTCTTCTGGTTCCGCCGCATCCGCAGCAACGACCTCCTGTCGTGGGTGCTGTCCGTGTTCGTGCTCATCGGGATGTGGTCGGAGCGCTTCATGATCATCGCCGACTCCTTGCAGCGCGACTATCTCCCCTCCGACTGGTACTGGTACGCGCCAACCTGGGTCGACTGGAGCATCTTGGTCGGCACCATCGGCTTCTTCAGCCTGCTGTTTCTCCTGTTCATCAGGTTCGTGCCCTTCATCCCCGCCGCCGACGTGATGGAGCTGGCGCACGAGCTCAAGAAGGATCGCGACGCCGAGGAGGCCGCATGACGCCAACGCTGCCACGGTACGAGGGGGGCCGAACCGCGATGCGGATCGCGCTCGGTCTGGGGCTCGCCGCGCTGGCCATCAACATCGTGGGCTTCGCCGTGACGCCTGCGCGAGCGCTCTTCTCCTGGCTGATCGCCGTCATCTACGTGATGACGGTGGTCCTGGGCCTCATGGGGGTCCTGGTCATCACGCACGCGATGAACGCCGGGTGGCCGACGGTGGTCCGGCGGCTGGCCGAGGCGGCGATGCCGATCATGCCCCTGCTTGCGGTGCTCTTCGTTCCGGTCCTGCTCGGCATCGACCAGATCTACCCTTGGACCCACATCGGGACGTTCCGCGATCCCGCCATGCGCAAGGTGCTCGAGCACAAGGCGCCCTACCTCAATCCCCCGTTCTTCGTGGTGAGGACCGTCTTTTATCTGCTCATCTGGTCGCTGTTCGCGATTCTGCTGCGCCGCTGGTCGCTGGCAACGGATCCGGAGCCGCATCGCGACCATCGCCCGCGGCTGCGGGCCCTCTCGGCGGCGATGGGGCCGATCATGGGCATCACCCTCACGGCCGCCGCCACCGATTGGATCATGTCCCTGGCCCCCGAGTGGGTGTCGTACATCTTCGGCTTCTACTTCATGGCGCTGTCGCTCCTGGGGGGGGTCGCGCTGCTGACGTTGCTCGCCGTCCTGAGCGGGCGTCGAAACCAGCTCTCCGTCACCGTGTCCCACTACCACGCGCTCGGCCGCGTGCTCTTCACCTTTCTGGTCCTCTGGGCCTACACCGCCTACTTCAACTATTTCATCACCTGGATCGCCAACAAGCCGGCCGAAGCCCGCTGGTTCGTCCAGCGTTCGGTCGAACCATTCCGGGCCATGAGCCTGTTCATCATCTTCGGGCACTTCGGGTTCCCGTTCCTCATGCTCATCACCTACGTCGTGAGACGCAGCCGGAGGTTGCTGGCGTTCATGGCAGCCTGGCTACTGGCGGCGCAGTACCTCGAGGTGCACTGGCTGATCGCTCCGGAGCGCAACCTCCCCTCGGTCTTCGACTGGTGGGATCCGGTGGCGGTCCTGGCCGTGGGTGGCCTCTCGATGGCCCTGGCGCTCCAGGCCCAGCACGGCCGCCTGCTGGCGCCGATCTTCGACCGTCGCTTCCCCGAAGCGGCCCGCTACGAGTCGTGGTAGCCCCCGCCCGCAGAGGTTAGGTCGGTCCCGATCAACGGGCCAGCAACGCCGTCAGCATGGCGGCGAGCTCCACGTCGTCCTGAGCGACGAAGGCAACAGGGACGCTCAAGGCGAGGACTTGGGGTCGGGCGCCACAGGCGACCGATCCTCGATAACTGCCGGACATGAGGGAGAGGCTGTACCAGCACGGCCCGATCTGCGCGTGGATACCGTTGTGGCGCACCTCCATGGCCACCGATCGCGCACCGAAAGTCCCCATGACCTGCAAGGCGTCGCCCGCCCGCACGACATCGAGCCCTATGCCGCGATCTCCGATCTGTCCTTCCAGCCGTCCCGGCTCGATTCGCAGGTCGACCGACTCGACCCCGACGTGGCCGGCGAGGCGCCCCGGAAAGCGAGTGAGCGTGACGCCGTTGCTGGACAGGCCCTCTCGTGTGACGTGGGCTGTCCGAACGTCGTCTCCCACGGTCAAGAGGAGCTCGTGGCCGGGGGACGAGGCCAAGATCGAACCATTGGCCGGACCATCGGCTGCTGCGATTGGGCCGGAGCGAGCGACAAGGCCCAGCCCCACCACAAGCGCGACCGTTGCCATCCACCTCATGAATCCCGCCCAACTACGTTTAAACGTGATCACGGATGGAAGCGATCCCACTCCCGCCGCCGATGCGAGCGGATTGGGGCCTGCCGGTCAGGACTGGCTTCCCAACACACGGGGGAAGCGTCTCGACAGACCCAGCCGTGGCGGCCAGCTGCCGAGATCAACGGATGGTCTGTCCGTCCCCTGACGAGCGAAGGCCCGGCTTTTGGATCCGTCAAGACTCGCACGAAGGTCTAGGAGAGGTGCCCGCCGGCCGGGGTCGTGACCATATTGCTGCGGTCGAGATGGCTGACGCGACGAGCAGCTCGAGTATGCCGCCCCCCCGGGCCGGCCTTCAGGGCCGTGTGGTGGAGCCCGGCCGGCGGCCTCTCGGGACGCTCGCCCTGTCGATTCTCTCCGTGGGGTTGGGCGTGATCGCCGGCGTCGGAGCGTTCGCCTTTCGGGCGCTCATCGGCCTCTTTCACAACCTCTTCTTCTCGGGCCGCCTGTCGTGGTTCTACGACAGCAACCACCACACGCCACCCGGGCCCTGGGGATCGTGGGTGGCGCTCGCTCCCGTGATCGGGGCGGTGGTGGTGGTCTTCCTGACCAAGAACGTCGCCCCGGAAGCGCGGGGCCACGGCGTCCCCGAGGTGATGGACGCCGTGTATTACGCGAAGGGCGTCATTCGCCCCGTGGTGGCGGTGGTGAAGTCGCTGGCCTCCGCGCTCTCAATCGGCAGCGGTGGCTCTGTCGGACGCGAAGGTCCGATCATCCAGATCGGCGCGGCCGTCGCCTCTGCCGTCGGAAGATTGACGGGCGCGTCGCGGTGGCAGCTCGCCACCCTGGTCGCCGCGGGCGGTGGAGCGGGGATCGCGGCGACCTTCAACACGCCGATCGGGGGCGTCCTCTTCGCGGTCGAGATCCTCATGCTCGAGGTCAGCGTGCGCACGCTGGTGCCGGTGGCGCTCGCGACCGCGACGGCGACCTACGTGGGCCGTTACCTGCTCGGAAGCCATCCGGCCTTCGAGGTCCCGGCCGCCGCGACGCCGGGCGCGTCGGGGCTGGCCTTGCTGCCGGCCTACGTGGGGCTCGGATGTCTGATGGCCTTGATCTCCGTGGTTTTCATCCGGTCCCTTTACGGCGCGGAGGACCTCTTCGATCGCCTTTTCCCGGGCCGCCCCTACCTGCGGCACGTCACCGGGATGCTCTGCGTCGGGATCATGATCGCGCTGCTGATGCGGCTGGCCGGGCACTACTACGTCGAAGGCGTCGGGTACGCGACCATTCTCGACGTGCTGTCGGGAAGGCTGGCGAGCTGGACCCTGCTCTTGACGCTGCTGGCGCTGAAGCTGCTCGCGACCTCGCTGACGCTGGGTTCGGGCGCGTCAGGGGGCGTCTTTTCCCCATCCTTGTTCATGGGCGCGACGCTGGGTGCCGCATTCGGCTCGCTGCTCCGAGCGGTGCTGCCCGGTCTCCACCTCAACCCCGCGTCCTTCGCCTTGGCGGGAATGGCCGGATTGGTCGCGGGCGCGACCGGCGCGGCGCTCACGGCCATCATCATGATCTTCGAGATGGCGCTCGACTACGGGGTGATCTTGCCGCTGACCATCACGGCCGCCGTCAGCTACGGCCTGCGGCGTGCGCTCTTCGCCGAGAGCATCTACACGATGAAGCTGACGCGTCGAGGCCACACCATGCCGCAAGCCTTGCAAGCCAATGCGCACCTCGTTCGCCGCGTCTCGGACCTCAAGCTGGATTCGGTCCTCGTGATGCCGGCAGAGGCGCAGCTCGCGGAACTGCATCTGCAGGACAGCCCGAAGGCGCCAGAGTACGTCGTCGCTCTCGACGCCGGTGGTCGGATCGTCGGGGTCGTCCCGCGGGCGTGGCTGCTGGAGCAAGCCGGGGAGGCCGGCAAGACGCGCAAGCTCGCCGCGCTCGCTCGCCACGAGTTCGTGACCATCCCGCAGAGCGCGACGCTGTTCGATCTCCTGGGCCGCATGGCGTCGGCGCATGCCACGGTCGCTGTGGTGACCGCTCCATCGGTAGGACCAAGGAGCGAGGGCGCCGCGCTGGTCGCCGGGATCATCACCCAAGGCACAATGGCCGAAGCGCTCGCGGTGGGCATGGAGCTCTTCGGCGACTGATGGGCGCTCGGGTTGTTCGCGCGGGCTCAGGTAGACCATCCCGCCCGAAAGCCGATGCGGGGCGAACACGACGCTCTGCTCAGGCAACTCGCGGGGCGCTTCAGCCCATCTCCGGGGCGCTGGAATCAGGACGAGCGACCTGGTCCGCAACCGGATCGGACGGAGGTCGGCCGACCAGGACGCTCAGCTTGCACCTTTAAATCAACGTCGCCATTTTCGAATGGTGGAACATGGGTGCACGTGCAATCAACGCAGTTTTGGGCCTGTGGCTCTTCTTTTCGGCCTTCCTTTGGCCGCACACCAGGGCCCAGCGCGTGACCGCGTGGACGGTTGGGCTGTTGGCCGTCACGGCGGCGTTGGCTGGAACGTCCGGGAGAACCTGGGGCCGCTCGGTTAACGCGGCTCTGGGAGGGTGGCTGATCGTCTCGGCGCTTCTCGTTCCACGCCTGCGGGTCGCCACCTTCTGGACGGACATCATCGTGGGGTTTGGGTTGGTCCTCTTTGCGATGGTGCCCCGGCTTTCGGCGTTGCGACATCGAAGGGTCGAGGCCTGAGCACGCAGCCGTTGCCGCGAAGGAGGAGCTGCGGTGTTCGATCACCTCGAGCTGGCGGATGCGTTTCCGATCCCGCTCATCCTCGCGAGCTTGCGCCCGGGGACCGTCTGCACGGGCGATCGGCGAAGCGGGCTCGGTCGGCCGCGCTGATCTGATTGTCGTCGGCCGACAGCACGATCCGCAAAAGGTCCTGAACGCGCCCCGCCGCGCATGACGGGTCGCCCCGTTGGTGCGGCGCTGACGCTGATTAGCTTTCTGTCATGGCGTTGCCGATGCGTGGTGTGAAGGCGGGGCGAATCGCGGGGATCGAGGTGCGACTCGATTGGAGCCTCATCGTGATCTTCTGGCTCATCCTCGTGAACCTGAGCATGGGGTTGTTTGCCTTCGACCACCCCGAATGGTCGCCCGGCCTCCGTTGGGGCACGGGCGCGGTGGCCGCCGTGCTGTTTCTGCTCTCCATTCTGGCGCACGAACTCGCGCACGCGCTCGTGGGCCGCGCCCAGGGAGTCGAGATCGCCGGGATAACGCTGTTCATGTTCGGGGGCGTTGCCCGCACCAAGCAGGAACCCCACTCGCCGCAGCGCGAGTTCCTCATGACCATCGTGGGTCCGCTCACCAGCATCCTCATCGGCGTCGTCGCGCTGTTGCTCGGGACGCGCATCGCGCCGGGGCTGACGGCGGTGAGCGCGGAGGACCCGTTAGGCGCCTTCGCCCACGTCGGCCCGCTGGCGACGTTGCTGCTCTGGCTGGGGCCGGTCAACATCGTGATTGGCCTCTTCAACCTGGTTCCGGCCTTCCCGCTCGACGGCGGCCGGGTGTTGCGAGCCGCGCTCTGGGCCTCGACGGGCGATCTCCGGAAGGCGACCCGCTGGGCGGCCGCAGTCGGGCGGGCGTTCGCGCTGCTGTTCGTCCTGGCCGGGATCAGCATGATCTTGGGCATCCGGATCCCGTTCCTTGGGCGCGGCCTCGTCTCCGGGCTCTGGATAGCCTGTATCGGTTGGTTCCTGAACATGGCGGCCGTCGCCAGCTACACCCAGGTGGTCGTTCACGATCTGCTGGAGCAGGTCCCGGTCTCGCGGCTCATGCAACGCGATCTCGTGGTGGCGGTAGCCCCCGACCTTTCTCTCTCGACCTTTGTCGACGACCGCCTGATGGCCACGGAGCAACGCGCCTTTCCGGTGCTGGAAGGAGGCGAGCTCCGAGGGATCGTCACCGCGGCCGACGTTCGGCGGATCCCCCGTGCGGAGTGGAGCGAAAAGAAGGTCGGGGACATCATGATCGACCGGAAGCACCTGGCCGTGGCGGCGCCCGATGAGGAGGCCTCGTCGGCGTTCGACAAGCTGGCCAGCCGCGATGTCGAGCAGCTGCCGGTCCTCGACCAGGGACGGTTCGTCGGTCTGTTCCGGCGGCGCGACGTCGTCCGCTGGCTCGATCTGCAAAATCGTGGGCTCCCTTCGTTGCGGCAGCGCCAGGCGTAACGGCGTCGGTCGCCCTGACTGCCGTCGGCCGTCCGCCGCGAAGAGCCGGGCCCGCACGCGCCTTGGGCTGAGGCGCCGGAGCGATGGGGGCACCGCGCCTACCGGCCATTCGACGTCTTGGATCGAGACCCAGGCGGATCGGTCGTCGCGCCGCTCGCGCGCACACGGGTCAGCTGGACGGCTCTTTCGTGGCGCCCGCTGGCCCAGTTCGAGCGCGAGCGCGCCCGGGGTGACAGTGGCGCCGCTCCGACCAGAGGTGGTGCCTGCGGCAGACTGAATGAGACCGCGGTGCCGCCTCTCGGCCGATTGGCGCACCAGATCACTCCCCCGTGCGCTTCGACGATTCGTCTCGCGATGTAGAGACCGAGACCACGTCCCTTGCGGGCGTGCTCGTCGGCCTGCCGGTACTTGTCGAACAGATGGATTAGCCCCGAGCCCGAGACGCCGGGTCCCGTGTCCTCGACCGTGAACACCACTTCAGCTGCTCGCTTTCCTGCGGCGAGGGTGATCGTCCCGCCAGCAGGCGTGAATTTCACGGCATTTCCGACGAGGTTGAAGAGGACCCGTAACACGCGAGCGCGGTCGCAGCTGACCTGTTCGGACTGGGGAGGCAGGCGCACCTGCAGGTCTAGGGCTTTCTCCCTGGCGAGAGGCTGCAGCGCCTCGAACGCGTCCGCCAGCAACTGGCGAAGATCGTTCGCCTCGCGCTCGATCGAGAGCCTTCCTGCGTCCAAACCGTGAACGTCGAGGAGATCGTCGATCATCCTGTTCATGTCCGAGGCCAATCGGCGCACGGATTCGAGCACCCTATGTTCGTCGGCGCGCCGAGCACTCTGTCCCGGGTTGGACAGACTCGCCGCGAAATACGTGATCGCTGCCAACGGGGTCCTGAGGTCATGGGCTGCGAAGCCCAGCACCTCGTCTCGGGCCCTCGTCGCGTCCCGCGCCCGACGATAGAGCCGAGCATTGTCGATCGCGGTCGCGATGCGGGACGCCAGGTCCTCGGCTACGATCACGTCCGCGCTCGTGAACCGCCGGCCACCTGGCATCGACGCCAGGGTGAGGACGCCCGGTCGCGTGCTCCGAGAGACGAGGGCCACGACGATCAAGGAAGTGGCGCCAGCGCCACCGATAGGCTCCCCCTCATGCGGTCTCGAGCGGGACGTCTCTTTCTCGGAGCAGTCGGCGAGGCAGAGCGTCGCGCCCGTGGCGAGCACCTTGCGCTGGGCTGCCGCAAACGACTCCGATCGCCAGGACAGCCGCCTGGCGTCATTCCCCCTGAAGGCCTGCTCCACTCGTGTAAGGCGGCCAGCATCGTCTCGCAGGTCCAGAATCGCGGCATCAGCGAAGCTGCGCACCATGATCTCGAGAACCTCCGTGAGCCGGGGAGCGTCGTCCAACGGCGAGCTCAGAAGACGGCTCACCTCGGAAATTAGCGCGAGCCGTTCTTGGCTCTGTTTGAGGAGCGAGACGTCCGTGAGCGTGGTGCGGCAGCCCACCACATCGTCTGAACCGTCGCAGCGTGGCGTGCTCACCGTCTGGATCGTCAGGTGAACCCCCGCCTTCGGTGAGAAAGCCAGCTCGGTGCTGACCTGGGTCCTCTCTCCGAGACAGCTGCGCAGGTGCTCCCGAAACCGGCGCCGGTCGCCGATCTCGACCTGGGAAGCCAGCAGCTTCCCCACCAGTCGCTCCCGCCCGAAGCCGAGCATGTCCGCCGCCGTGGCGTTGGCTTCCCGGATACGACCGTTGCGATCGAGCGTCAGGTAGCCAACAGGGGCGACCTCGTAAAGATCCAGATATCGGCGCCGCCCCTCGACGAGCACAAGCTGCGCCTTGCGCAGCGCTCTGTTCTGGATCTCGAGCTCCCGGACGAGATCCTCGCATTCGCCAGACGTCCGACGAGGGGATTCGATCGCCGAAATCGAGTTCAGCATCGCGGCGGATATCTTCCTACTCCCTGTCATGGTCGCCTCCTGATCGTGATGTATTCCGCCGCTAAGTCCGGGGAGCGAGAACAAGGCGGCGGACATGTAAGGAGCAATGGATCTTCAAAGCGTCACGCGCAATTGATTGTCGAGCGTCTGACGAGGCGGCGACGAGAGGCCAGGGTGAGTAGAGCCACGTCCTTGCGAACCGACTACGTCGTAAGAAAAGTAACCGCGGCGAACAGCCGCCGTTATGTTTCCGGTCCACGACCAGACACGGCTCGGGCGACAGACCACTTGCCTTCGTCACGATTCTCTCCTGCGTTCATTGACCACTATTCGTTTCAGCAAGCGACGAGCCAAGTCGCCGCGCCAGTCAGCGGGGTGCCGCTATACCCGGGGGCTCTCGGTCGCATCGATCGCAAACGGCGACCACCTGGGTTGCAAATCGAAACGCCGCGCCGAGCCCCAGATTGCATTTCGCTCAGCGACAGGCAGGCGGCAGTCAGAACGTCCGAAGCGCGGCGGATGGCGCCAGGTTTCTCGTGCGGCGCGTGCTTGAGTCTCGTCACGCCTGGATCGGGGAAGGCTAAACGTGGCCTCGCCGATGAAAAGATGCCGACATTACACAGTTGAAATGTTGCGGAAAGGTCTCTGAAGGCCCAGGCGTCCATGCTGGTCTCCGTAGGCAATCCCGAGGAGACACAGCCGATGCAAACCACCGATCGCAAGCTTTCTCACGCCGACGCGCAGCCGGCGCCGGGCCCGCTCTTCACCGATTCTCTTCCGCGCCAACCGATCGGCGCCCCGCCGCCTCGGCTCGAGGCGGTCGAACGCTCCGTTCATGAACACGCGCGCTGGGTCGAGGCGGTGCGCCATGAGCTGGCGCAGGTCATCGTTGGCCAGACCGCGCTCGTCGATCGCCTGCTGGTCGCGCTGCTGGCGGGCGGTCACGTCCTTCTGGAAGGGGTGCCGGGGCTGGCCAAGACCCTCTCCCTCAAGACCCTGAGCGGGGCGATCGCCGGAACGTTCCAGAGGATTCAGTTCACGCCCGACATGTTGCCGGCCGACGTCGTCGGCACGCTCGTCTACAACCCGCAGCGGGGGACCTTCGAAACGAAGAAGGGCCCCGTCTTCGCCAACTTCATCCTCGCCGACGAGATCAATCGGGCACCCGCCAAGGTGCAGAGCGCATTGCTGGAAGCCATGCAGGAACGGCAGGTCACGCTGGGGAACGAGACGCACCCGCTGCCCTCGCCCTTCCTGGTGATGGCCACCCAGAACCCCATCGAGCAGGAGGGGACCTATCCGCTGCCGGAGGCCCAGGTCGATCGCTTTCTTCTCAAGGTCAACGTCGGCTATCCGAGCCCCGACGAAGAACTGCGGATCCTGGAGGCCATGTCGACCAGCGCACCGCGGCTGGAGGTCCGGCAGGTCGTTTCGCTGGAGGAGATCTCGGCGGCGCGCCTGCTGATCGATGCGATCTACGTCGACGAGAAGATCAAACGCTACATCGTGAGCTTGGTCGTGGCGACGCGAGATCCACGGGCGCTGGGGATGTCGCTGGACGGCCTGATTCGCTACGGAGCGTCTCCGCGCGCCACCATCGGCATCACGTTGGCCGCCAAGGCTTGGGCCTTCCTGCGCGGGCGTGGTTACGTCACACCGCAGGACGTGAAGGCGATCGCCCCGGACGTGCTCCGCCACCGCGTGGCCGTCACCTACGAGGCCGAGGCCGAGCGGGTCACCGCCGAGGGGATCGTCACCTCGATTCTGGACCACATCCCCATCCCCTAGGTCCGCGCCAGAAGGCCAACCCAGATGAACACCCACGGCAAAACAACCGAACCGATCGAAGCCGACCGCATCCGATCGGTGATGGAGAAGGTTCGACAGATCGAGATTCGGACGCGCCGCCTGGTCGACGAGAGCCTGGCGGGCCACTACCACTCGGTATTCCGCGGACGCGGGATCGACTTCGACAGCGTCCGGGAATACGTGGCGGGAGACGAGGTCCGGACCATCGACTGGAACGTCACGGCGCGCGCCGGGCGGCCGTTCGTCAAGCAGTTCCACGAGGAGCGCGAGCTGGTGGTCTGGATCCTGGTCGACGTGTCGGCCTCGGGAGACTTCGGCTCGGGATCGGCCACCAAGCGGGATCTGGCGGCCGAGCTGGCCTGCGTGCTGGCGCTCTCCGCGGTGCGGAACAACGACAAGGTGGGCCTGCTCATGTTCAGCGATCGCATCGAGGCGCACGTACCGCCCGCCAAGGGTCGCGCCCACGTCCTGCGCGTGGTGCGCGAGATCTTGACCTGCAAGCCGGCGGGTCGCGGCACCGACATCGCGGCGGCGCTGGATGTCGTCCGTCAGCGGGCCCTGCGACGGTCCGTCATGTTTTTGATCTCCGACTTCGAGCTGCCCGATGACGCGGGGGCCGCCCTGGCGGCGCTGGAACGGGCTGCCCGCCCGGTCGGCGCCCGCCACGACGTGGTCGCCTTCGAGGTGCGCGATCCGCGGGAACGAACCCTGCCCGATCTGGGTCTCGTGACCGTGGAAGACGCCGAGAGCGGCGCCGTCGTCACCCTGGACACCGGACGGCGGCGGGTGCGCGAACGATTCGCGGCGCTGGCCGCCAGACGCGACGCCGAGATGCGGCGGGCGTTGCGGCGCCTTCGCATCGAGACCCTGCCCCTCGACACCGCGCGGCCCTATCTGCCGGAGCTGCTCGCCTTCTTCGAGTCGCGCGAGAGGAGGAGCGCGTGATCCGGCGCGGCGCGGCGCGGCGCGGCGTCGGGCTCGGCATTGGGTTCTTGTTGGCCGTGGGCTCGGGCCTGTTCGGCGTGGGGCTCTCTGCCGCCGACGCGGCGGTGCCGGCGCCGTTGGCTCTGCCGGTCCGGTCGGCAGGCCCACCCATCGGCGCCCCCTTCAGGAATTCCCCGGGCGCGGCACAGGCCGACCTGGGGCAGGACATTCGGGACATTCACGGTCCCATCACGATCCCGGAGAGGCGCTCGCCCTGGTGGTACGTCGGCGGCGCGGCCATCGGCGTCGGTGTCCTCGCAGCGCTCGTCATCTATTCGCGCCGCCGTAAGCCGATCGCGCCTCCGTACGAGCGCGCGCTGCGCCTGCTGGAAGAAGCCGGCACGATGTTCGAAGGCGATCCGCGACAGTTCTCGTTCGCGGTCTCCGAGATTGTCCGTCAGTACGTGGAGGAGGCGTTCCGGGTGCGCGCCGCACACCGAACGACGGAGGAGCTCTTGTCCGACCTGATGCTGGACCGGAGTCCCGTCGCGCTCCACCGGCGGGCGCTGGGCGAGTTCCTGCGCTACTGCGATCTCGCCAAGTTCGCCGGCTGGTCGCTCTCGCCCGCCGACAGGATGGCGATGCTGGTCAGCGCAGAGACCTTTGTTCGCGCCACCGCGACGCCGGCGTCTCCGGCGCAGGTCACCACAGCCGCGGTTCGCGGCGAGGGAATCGCATGATCACGTTCGCACATCCCGCTCTCCTCTGGCTCTTGCTCGCGTTGCCCGCCATCGCGTTTCTGCGCTCGCGCCGGGGCCCGCGGGCAGCGGTTCGTTATGCCAGCGTCGCCACCGCGCGGGCGGTGGCCCGGACCGCCAGGGCCCGGCTGGGCCAGCTGTTGCCGTACCTGCGGCTGCCGGCGGCGGCTCTCTTGATCGTGGCGCTGGCGAGGCCCCAGGTCACGCACGCGAAAAGCAAGATCGAGGCGAGCGGCGTCGACATGATGTTGGCCCTCGACGTGTCGGGGTCGATGCAAGCGCTCGACCTCCGGCTGGACGGCCAGCGGGCCGATCGGCTGACGGTCGTCAGATCGGTCGTCTCCAAGTTCATCGCCGCGCGACCGAACGATCGGATCGGCATCATCGCGTTCGCCGGGCGACCGTTCCTGGTCAGCCCGCTGACGCTCGACCACGACTGGCTGGAGAAGAGCCTCTCGCGGGTGACCGTCGGAACCGGCCAGGACGGCACCGCGATCGGCTCCGCGCTGGCCGCCTCGGTCAATCGACTGCGGCAGAGCGACGCCAAGTCGAAGGTCGTCGTGCTCTTGACCGACGGCATGAACAACGCGGGAAGCGTGCAACCCGCGCTGGCGGCCAAGGCGGCCGCAGCGCTCGGGATCAAGGTCTACACCATCGCGGTCGGCGCGGAAGGACGCGCGCCCATCCCGGTCGTCGACGAGGCCGGCCGCAAGCGCATCGTCATGGGCGAGGTCGAGGTCGACGAGCAGACCCTGCGCGGGATCGCCGACGCCACCGGGGGGGCGTTCTTCCGCGCCACCGACACCGATTCCCTGGTGGCGATCTATGGGCGCATCGACAGCCTGGAGAAGACCGTGCGCACGATGAACAGGTTCGAGCGGCACGAAGAGCGCTTTGCCTGGGCGGCGTTTCCGGCCCTCGCGCTGGTCCTCGCCGAGGTTGGTCTCGGCGCCACCGCCCTTCGCCGCGTCCCGTGAACACCAGAAAGCCCAAACCACGATGACAAACCTTCACTTCGCCCACCCGCACTGGCTCTGGATCGGCGCGCTCTGCTGCGCGGCACTCGTGGTCCTGCTCGCGCGGGCCAGCCGGGTGCGTCGGCGCGCCGTGGCGGCCCTGGCCGGCGGACGCTTCGTCACGACGGTCAGCCGGGGACGTCGTGTTTTGAAACAGGCGCTGGTGTTGGCGGGCGTCGCGGCGGCCTTCGTGGCGCTGGCGCGACCCCTCGGCGGGTTCCGCTGGGAAGAGGAGCGCCGTGACGGGATCGATCTGATGTTCGCCGTCGACACGTCGAAGAGCATGCTCGCCACCGATTTGCGCCCCGACCGTCTGACGCGCGCCAAGCTGGCCGTGAGCGATCTGCTGCGCAAGTTCCCCGGCGAACGCGTCGGCTTGATCGCCTTCGCGGGCGAGGCGTTTGTGCAGGCGCCCATGACGATCGATCACGCCGTCTTCGGCGAGGCGCTGGACGCGCTGGACACCAGCGTCATCGCGCGTGGCGGCACGGACATCGCGTCGCCCATCCGCGCGGCGGTCGAGGCGATGGCCACCGAGCCCGACCGCCGGAAGCTGCTGGTCATCCTGAGCGACGGCGAGGACCTTCAAGGCGAGGCGCTGGCAGCCGCCAAGGAGGCGGCGCACGCCGGGCTGGTCATCTACACGGTCGGTGTCGGCACGAAATCGGGGGAGCTGATTCCGATCGACCACGACGGCCAGCGCGAGCTGCTGCGCGACGCTGACGGGCACTTCGTGACCTCCCGCCTGGACGAACAGACGCTGCGGCAGCTGGCGGCCATCACGGGCGGCGCTTACGCCCCGCTGGGCTCGGCCGGACAGGGGCTGGAGACACTTTACAGCCAGCACTTGGCCCAGCTCCCGCGCCGCACGGTCGAGGAGCGCATGCACAAGGTCTACACCGAGCGGTTTCAGATCCCGCTGGCCGTCGCACTCGGCTGCCTGCTTCTGGAGCTGGCCCTGGGGGAGCGCCGGCGCCGCGGGGCCGCCCTGGTGGCGGTCACGCCCCAGACGAGGGCCCCCGGCAGCCCGGCGCGTGCCGATGCGCGATCGGGTCGCCCTATTGGATCCGTCGGGACAGGGGCCGCCGTAGCGATCGTCCTCATGCTGGTGGCGGCTGCGCGTCCGGCGGCGGCCGCCACCACGCCGGCACCTCAACCGGCCGCAGGAGCAGCGACCGCCGCGTCGACCTACAACGACGGAACCGCCGCCTACCGCAAGAAGGACTTCGCGGGCGCGCGGGATCGATTTCAGAACGCCACCCACACCACGGACCTCTCGATGCAAGAGGACGCGTACTACGACCTCGGCAACGCCCGCTACCGGCTGGGGCAAGCGTCCCTCGCCAAGGATAGGCCGGCGGCCATCGACGCGTGGAAGAGCGCGGTCGCCTCCTACGACGGAGCGCTGGCGTTGCGACCGCAAGATGCCGACGCACGCTTCAACCGCGATCTGGTGGCGCGGCGTCTGGCTGCCTTGGAAGAGCAGGAGCGACAAGAGCAACAGCGGAAGAACCAGCAACAGAAGAACCAGCAACAGAAGAACCAATCCGATCAGAAGAACCAGCAACAGAAGAACCAATCCGATCAGAAGAACCAGAGCGCACAGAATCAGGGCCAGGGGAAGCAGCCGCAAGCCTCATCGTCGGGCGCGCAGGGCGGCGGTTCACAGGCGCAGGCGGGCGGACAGAAGCAAGCGAGCGAGGCGCGCCAGAACCAGACGCGGAAGCCCGGCAGCCAACCGGAGCAGGGCGGCCAGAGCGGCGCTGACCAGGGCGAGCAGCAGAAGGATCACCCGGAGCAGGCTTCCGCCAGTCAATCGGGGGCGCAGCGTGACCAGCAGAGTGGTGCGCGTCAGGGCTTCGCGCCGCCGCCGCCAGAGACCGAGCAGGGACAGAACGCTTTGCCCAAAGGTCCCGGCGTTGTCGCGGGGCAACCGGCTCAGCCGACGGGCAAGGAACAACCCGCCACCACACGGCGGAGCCCGGGCGCGCTGACCCCGAGCGAGGCGGCACAGCTGCTCGATTCGGTATCGGGCGAGCTGCAACGCTTGCCGGTCGCCGACGCCCGGCGCCGGCAGTCGACCGACAGCGATGCCCCTCCCCTCAAGGACTGGTGACCACCATGATGAACATCCGACGTCTCTCCGTTGCGCTCGCGGGCACGCTGATCCTGATGGTCGGCGCGCACGCCTCAGCTCACCCCGTGCAGTCGGGGACCCCCATCGTTTCGACCGGCGGCGCGCGCGATCCCGCCCGCGCCTTCATCAAGCTGGATGTCCAACCCGATCGGAGCGGCGCGCGAGGCCTCTACGTCGGCCAGGCCGTGCCGGTGACCATCCACGCTTACTTCCTGGGAGGCACCGGCGTGTCGCTGAACGGGCTCCCGCGCATCACGTCCGACGCCTTCGTGCTCTCGGACCTCCCGGACAAGCCCCGCCAGAACGCGATCCAGGTGCGTGGGCTCCCCTACACGTCGCTCACCTGGACCGGCGTCCTCACGGCCGTCAAGGCGGGCCAAGAGACGGTCGGGATCGAGCTGCCGGTCTCGCTCACGTACCGCGAAGCGCCCCAGCCACGTCATGTCGCCAGGCCCGATCGGGCGGACGACGACGGCGGCGACGACCAGGCCTCCACGGACCCGTTCGCCTCGATCTTGAAACAGACCCCCTTCGCCAATGATCCGTTCTTCGCTCAGATGTTCAACGGCCGCGACCCCTTTCAGGGGATGCTCGATGACGTGGGCAGCGTTCGACAGCGAGACGTCACGCTGAGGGATCAGAGTGGCGGCTTGCGCGTCCTCGACCCGCCCCCCGGAGCACCGGCGGGCTTCACGGGCGCCGTGGGGACGTTTGACGTCAGCGCCGGCCTGGCCGGTGACACCTTTCGCGCCGGTGAGCCCACCACGCTCAAGCTGAGCGTGCGCGGTCGCGGGAGCTTCTCCCGACTGTCCGTGAACGGCGTCGCGCCGAGCGACGACCTGAGCACCTACGGCGTGACGTCGACCTTCACGCCCGGGCCCACGCCCACGGAGGGCGAGAAGGTGTTCGCGCAAACCATCGCGCCACGCCGGGCTGGAACCCTGACCGTTCCCGCTTTGACGCTGACATATCTCGATCCCCATGAACGGAAGTACGTCACCCGCCACACGGCGCCTATCCACATCACCGTCGCTGCCAGCAGTGGCGACGTCAACGCTTCGCCGTCGACCGCCGCGTCGGGCGCGGCGGCATCGGTGGGCCCATCCGTCACCGACCCGGCGGCACCGTCGACCGTGGCACCGTCGACCGTGGCGACGGCACTGCCGGATCGCGTACGCGCGAGCCTGACGCCGCAGTTTCGGACGCGCTGTTTTCGGTCGCTGGCGGCGGCGATCGGTCTGGCCGCTCTATCTTTGACATTTCTCGGCCGAAGCTACCGCAACGGCACCCTGGGGCGCTTCGCGACGGCCAAGCGGGTCAGCCGCGAGGTGGCCCGACAACGCCGGGCCATCGAGGCGGCGGCCGCCAGCGGTGACGCGGCCACATTGTTCGGCGCTGCGCGCAAGGCCTTTCAAGCCCGCCTGGGTGCGGCGTGGGGAATTCCTTCCGAGGCGATCGCCGCCGCCGACGTGGGGAGGCGCCTGGGACCGCCGGGAGGGCGGATACAGGAGGTCTTCGAGCACGCCGATCGGCTGACCTACGCCGGAAGGCCCCCGGCTGCCAGCGAGGATCTGAGCTACTGGCAGAGGCTGGTATCCGAAGAGCTCCGCGCTCTGGAGACGACGACATGATCACGCATCCGCAGCTTTCCCTCTCGAAGACGGACCTCGCGACCGGGGGGTCTCGGCTCCCGCCGGGACGTCGTCGCCGCTCGCGCGCCTCTCGTCCGCTGATGGCGGCGCTCGCGGCCCTCCTCCTGACGCTCGGCGGCCAGATCGCCCGCGCCGGCGAGGCCGCATCGCCTGCCGCCACACCGACGGGCCTCGAACGGGCCGCCGCACCAAACAACACCGCCCAGGGCTTCTCGGCCAGAGGCTTGGTCGCGCGAGCGGAGGCCGATCTCGCCGCCGGGCATCCCGGGCTCGCCATCCTCAGCTACCGGCGCGCGCGCCTGTTGGCGCCGCGCGCCCCGGCCGTCACGACGGGGCTGGCTCGAGCCGAGTCGATGGCGGGCCTTCCGGCTGACGACGCGTCGGGGGCGATGCGCGTCGCGAGGCGTCTCGACGCGGATGAGTGGGGCTGGCTCGGAATGATCGGGCTCATCCTCGCGGGCGCCGGCCTGGTCGCCCTTTCCTGGGGACTCATCCGGCGCGGCGGCTTCCTGGCGCTGACGTTGGGCGGTCTCGGGATGGCGAGCGTCGGTTTCCTGAGCGCGGCGGAGGTGACGCCCCCCCCGGACCGCGCGATCGTCATCGCGCCCGATACGGCCGCGCGGATCGCCCCGTTCGAAAAGGCGGAGCAGGCCTTCACGGTGCCTGAAGGGGCGGCCGTCACCGTCGAGCGCACGTACGACCACTACGCCCTCATCGCCTGCCCGGAGGGCCGCGGCTGGGTGCCGGAGAAAGGCGTGGAGATGATTCTGCCGTCGACCGGGAAGCGCTCTTGAATCGCGGGCGTACACTGTGATGTCGCATGCGGTTGCTCCTGGTCGAGGATGATCAAAAGATCGGCGCCTTCGTCGAAAGGGGGCTGCGACAGGAAGGGCACGCGGTGGACTGGATGCGCGACGGCAACGAGGGGCTCGCCAGCTTCGAAGGCAACCCCTACGACGTCGCCATCGTGGACATCATGCTTCCGGGCCTGGGCGGCCTGGATCTGATCAGCGCCGTCCGCCGGAAACGAAATGCGACGCCCATCATCATCTTGTCGGCGCGCGACGCCGTGGATGACCGGGTGGAGGGGCTGGAAGCCGGAGCCGACGACTACCTGACCAAGCCGTTCTCGTTCGCCGAGCTGGTGGCCCGCCTGAACGCGCTGGCGCGCCGCGCGACAGCCGCCGGCGCGGGGGAGACGCGCCTCTCATACGCCGGCGTCACCCTGGATCTTCTCACGCGCCAGGTCACCCGCGACGGCAGATCCCTGTCGCTGCAGGCCAAGGAGCTGGCGCTGTTGGAGTTCTTCCTGCGCAACCCAGAGCGGGTGCTCAGCAAGACCATGATCCTCCAGCGCCTGTGGGACTACTCTTTCGATCCGCAGACCAACGTGGTCGACGTTTTGGTCTGCCGGCTGCGCAACAAGATCGATCGCGATTTTCCCGCCAAGCTCATTCAGACTCTGCGGGGGGTCGGGTATGTCCTCCGCAAGAAATGAATTGTCGGAACCATCCTCGCCGTCGGCGTCTCCGCGGTCGCCGTTCCGGTCGATCACGTTCCGCCTCACCGCCTGGTACGCGGGCACTCTCCTCTTCGGCTTGACCATCCTGGGCGCCCTGGCGCTCTACACCGTCCGCCGCGCCGTCTTCCGCTCGGATGACGTCGTCGTCCACGAGCGGCTCGAACGCCACGGCGAGGTGCTCGGGCGGGTCGGACTGCCGAAGTTCGAGGAGGCGGTCGAAAGCGCGACCCAGCTCGAAGGCGAGCACAACCTCGTGCGGGTGGAGGACGGCGCCGGCCACACGCTCTACCAACACGGCGTCGTCGAGAATGCCGCGGTCCGCCTGTCGACCTCTATTACCAGCGACCTGCGGCTCGAGGTTGCGTCCGCCACGAACCCCTGGACGCGGCTCGGCCCCCCGGTCACCGCCGCCGTTCTATCAGTGTTGATTGGCTGCCTCCTCATCGGGATCGCCGGCGGCGCAGCCCTGACTCGACGCGCCCTGCGGCCTGTCGGGGCGCTGGCTTCCACGGCGCGCGCCGTGATCCAGTCGGGTGATCTCTCCCGTCGGGTCGAGATACGGGGCGGCGGCGAGCTCGGCGAGCTGACGTCGCTGGTCAATCGCATGCTGGAGAGCAACCAGGCGCTGGTCCGCAACATGCGCGAGGCGCTGGACAACGTCGCCCACGATCTCCGCACGCCCTTGACGAGGTTGCGAGGGATCGCCGAGGTGGCCCTCGGTGCCGACGATCCCACCCAGGCGTCAGAAGCGCTGGCGGACTGCATAGAGGAATCGGATCGCGCGCTCGTCATGCTGCGCACCTTGATGGACATCTCCGAGGCCGAGGCCGGGATCATGAAGTTGAACCTCGGTCCCGTCGAGCTGCGCGCGCTCGCGCGCGGGACCGTGGACCTGTATGAGCAGGTGGCCGACGAGTCCGGCGTGACGCTGTCCTGGATGCCGGGTAGACCGGTGACGACGACGGCCGACGAGACCCGGATACGCCAGGCCTTGGCGAACCTGGTGGACAACGCCATCAAGTACACGCCGCGTGGAGGTCGCGTCGAGATTGACGTGGTCACGGACGTCGGCGGGGCAGAGATTCGCGTGCGCGACACTGGCCGAGGGATTCCCGCCGAGGCGATCTCCCGCATCTGGGACCGGCTGTTTCGCGTGGACCCGAGCCGCGCTGAACGGGGCCTCGGCCTCGGTCTCAGCCTGGTCAAGGCGATCGCCCTCGCGCATCACGGCCGCGTCGCGGTCGAGAGCGCGCCCGGTCGCGGCTCGTCGTTCGTTTTGACCCTGCCTCTCGAGGCCCCCGACGACGGCGTTAGACACGCGACCGTCGGACCTTGAGCCCGACGAGGCTCCCTCAGCGACTCCCCCATGCCAATGCCCTGTACCCCCCGGCGCGGGTCGGGGGCTCCGGTCGCGTCCGGGCAAGCCCGGCCTACCGGGCCGGCTCAGCCAAATCGGCCGGTGATGTAGTTCTCGGTTCGTTCGTCGAGTGGGTTGGAGAAGATCTTGTTCGTGTCGTCGTACTCGACGAGCGTACCGGTCCGAAGTCCGAACTCGGCGTCGACCTCCGTGGTGAAGAAGGCGGTGCGATCACTGACGCGTGCCGCCTGTTGCATGTTGTGGGTCACGATCACGATCGTGAAGTTGCTCTTGAGATCGCGCATCAGCTCCTCGATTCGCGCGGTGGCGACCGGATCGAGCGCGCTGCACGGCTCGTCCATGAGGACGACCTCGGGCCCGACCGCAATCGTGCGCGCGATGCAGAGCCGCTGCTGCTGGCCGCCCGAGAGGCCCAGGGCGGAGGCCCGGAGGCGGTCCTTGACCTCGTCCCACAGCGCCGCGCTCCGCAGCGACTTCTCGACGATGCCGTCGACCTCGCCTTTGGACCGCAGCCCCTTCGATCGAAGTCCGAAGGCCACGTTCTCATAGATGCTCTTGGGAAACGGATTCGGCTTCTGGAAGACCATCCCGATGCGACGCCGAACCTCGGTCGCCGAAACGTGCGGGCCGTAGAGATCGGCCGTGTGGTAGCGGAGCGCGCCGGCGACGCGCGCGCCCGGGGTCACGTCGTGCATGCGGTTGAAGGAGCGCAGGACGGTGGTCTTTCCGCAGCCGGACGGGCCGATGAAGGCCGTGATCTCATTCTTGAAGATCTGCATCGTGACCTCGCGAACGGCCCGGAAGCTGCCATAGAAGACTTCGAGCTTCTCGAGATCGAAGATCACGCTGGCCCCCGAGCCAGCCCCCTTCTCCGGGCGCTCCGCGGTGGGCGCGGGCCGGGGTGGCGCAGCGAGCGTGATCGCCGGCGGTTCGACGTTGGATCCCTTGACGAGGTCTTGCGGGGCCATCGGGTGCTACCTCCTGCGAGCAAAGCGCGCGGTCACGAATCGCGCGATCAACGTGACGAGGAACGTCAGCAAGACCAGGGTCAAGGCGGCTCCCCAGGCGCGGTCCTGGGCCCCGACGAACGAGGAGGTCGCGTTGCCGAAAATCTGGAGGGAGAGCGCGGTGTTCGCCTCCACGAAGAGGTTCGGGTTGTACGCCGTCGCCGCGCCCACCGCGAACAGCAGGGGCGCGGTCTCGCCGGCGGCGCGCGCAACCGCGAGCAGCGCGCCCGAGACGATGCCGGGAGCCGCCGCGGGGAGCACCACGGTCATGATCGTCCGGCTCTTCGAGGTCCCCACCGCGTACGAGGCCTCGCGCAGGTGATCGGGCACCAGCTTGAGCATCTGCTCGGTGGCGCCGATGACGACCGGGAGCATGAGGCAGGCGAGCGCCAGTGCGCCGCCCAATGCGGAGTAACCGAACCTGAGCGTCCAGGTGACGTAGATGAACAACCCCATCACGATCGACGGCACGCCGGTCATGACGTTCGACATGAATCGCACCAGCCGGGAGAAGCGGTTCGTGCGGCCGTACTCGTGAAGGTAGACGGCTCCGGCGACACCGAGCGGCAGCGCAATCAACGTCGCGGCTCCGGTGGAGAGCAGCGTCCCGAGGATGGCGGGCCCCATCCCCGGCCCCGGCCTCCGCGCGACCACCGGGATCTCGTCGATGAAGAAGGCGGGGAAGCCGTGGAGGGCGACGCGAAGACCGCGCGAAAAGACCGCCCACAACACCGCGACCAGCGGGAGGACCACGGCGACCACCGAGGCGATCATGAGCCCGGTCATGGCCGCGCTCTTGGTCGCTCGCCAGCTTCGCTTTGCGCGGAGGTCGGGCGGAACGACGGTCGCCTCGACCAGCTCCCCGGTCGTCACGTCCCCCGTCCCCGTCTCATCGAGCGCTGGACGATCGCCGTCGCGAACAAATTGACCAGGATGGTGATCGCGAACAGCGTCACCGCCAGCGCGATGAGCGCCGATTTGTGAAGCGTCTGGGCCTCCCCCCACTCGTTGGCGATCACCGCGGGCATCGAATTGCCTGGCGCCAGGGGACGCAGCGTGATTTGACCGAGGGCCGAGCCGATGACGAGCGCGGCGGCGATGGTCTCCCCCATCGCGCGTCCGAGGCCGAGCATCACGGCGCCCACCAGTCCACCGGCGCTGTGGGGGAGGACCGTCGCGCTGATCATCTCCCACCGCGTGGTCCCCAGCGCCAACGCCCCCTCTTTGTCCCCCTTTGGCGTCGTCTCGATCACCTCGCGAGAGAGCGAGGTGATGATCGGAATGATCATGATCGCCAGGATGATGCCCGCGGTCAGGAACGAACGTCCGAGGTCGAAATACTGCGAGAGCACCAGGACGCCCCACAGGCCGAACACGACCGAGGGCACCCCGGCCAGGAGGTCGACGAGGTAAACGAGGGGCCTCGCCAGCCGGGGAGGTGCCACCTGCGTCATGAACAGCGCCACCCCCAAGCTGATGGGCACCGCCAGCACGATGGCGATGGTCGCGGTGAAGGCCGTGCCCCAGATGAAGGGGAGCGCCCCGAACAGACCATCAGGCGGCGACCAGCGCGTCGAGGTGAAAAACGCGAGCCCCATCTCCCGAAACACCGGCAGCGATCGCCGGGTGATGGTGAGCGCGATGAGCCCCAGGATCAACAGAACGGCGCCGGCCGCGCCGGCCGTGATCTTGGCGAAGGCGCGGTCCCTGTAGTTGGGTTTTCCTTGTAAGTCGATCATCGCCTCGCTCAGGGCAGCTTGAGGTTGTCGACCTGCTTGAGGGCCTTGTCCTGCAGTCCTTTGGGCAGGGGCGCATAGTCGATGTCGCCGAGCAGGCTCTGGCCGTCCTTGACCAGAAACGTGAGGTAAGCCTTGAGCGCTTCCCCTTTGGCCCTGTCGGGCTGGTTCGCGTAGACGATGATCCAGGTCTGGGCGGTGATCGGATAGGCTTGGTCGCCCTTCGCGTCGAGCGCGCTGAAGAGAAGGCTCTCCTTGACCTCGATCCCGTCGCCCGCCGCCGAGGCGCCGGCCACGGTCGCCTCGACGTACTTGCCGGCCTGGTTCTCGATGCGCGCGTACTCGAGACCGGAGGCCTTGGCGTCCGAGAGATCGGCATAGCCGATGGCGCCCTTGGTCGACTTCACGATCTGCGCGACGCCGGAGTTGCCCTGTCCCGCCTGCGTGTCGCTCGGCCACTCGACGGTCGAGCCGCTCTTGAGCTTCCAAACGCCCTTGGCCGCGCCGTTGAGGTATTCGGTGAAATTCTGCGTGGTGCCCGATCCGTCGGCGCGATGGGCGACCACGATCTCGGTGGCGGGCAGCTTAACGCCGGGGTTGTCGGCGGCGATCGCCTTGTCGTTCCACTTGGTGATCTCGCGCTGGAAGATCTTGGCGATGGTCGGCGCGGAGAGCTGCAGCTTCTCCACCCCGTCCAGGTTGTAGATCACTGCGATGGGGGCCAGAAGGATCGGAACGTAGAGGATCGGACCGCCCTTGACCTTGGCCGCGTCCGCATCCTTGAATGGGGAGTCGGACCCGGCGAAATCGACGACCATGTCGGAGAGATCCTGCCGGCCTTTGCCGCTGCCGCCGCCGCCGTAGTTGACCGTGATGCCACCGTGCGTCTTCTTGAACTGCTCGATCGCGGCTTCCTGGAAAGGCTTCGAGAGGGTGGAGCCACTGCCGTTGAGGGTGACGCGCGCTACGGAAGCGGACGGGGATGGGGACGGTGCTTCACTCTTCTTCTGACATCCGAACGCGGCGAGCGCGCCCAGGAAGAGCGCGGAAAAGCGAGCGGCGGTCTTGATCATCGGCGGAGCTCCTGGGGTCGGTGGGATTCGGTTTCAGGTTGGCAAAGTGATGGCATCAGTTGGCGGCGATGGGCACGCGGTGTCGCACGTCGGCAGCCGACACCATGAAGATGACCTCCTCGGCCAGGTTCTTGACGTGGTCGCCGATTCGTTCGAGGTAGCGACTGACCGACGTCAGAGGAAGGACGCGGGTGACGGTGGCCGGGTCGGCGGCGACGTTGGCGATCAATTCGGCGAACAGGCTGGCGTTCAGGCTATCGATCTCGACGTCCGCCCTGATGACGGCGTTGGCCTCGTCGAGGTTGCCCCGCACAAAGCTCTCGATGGCCAGGTGTAGATTCTTTTGGACCAGGGTGGCCAGCCGGTTGAGGTCGCCGCGCCAGTCCAGCGTCGACAGACGGTTGAGCTCGAGGGCGCGCTTGGCGATGCCCGCCGCCAGGTCGCCCATTCTCTCGACGTCGACCACGATCTTCAGCGCCATGGTGACGAAGCGAAGGTCGGAGGCGACCGGGTGGCGCGTCATGAGGATGTGCATCGCGAGCTTGTCGATCTCGTTCTCGTCGCTGTCGATGAGCTGATCGGCGTCGATCACCTGACGCGCGAGAGCGTCGTTCTGGGTCGTCAACGACTCCATGGCGAGAGCGATCTGCTCGGCCGCCCGCGCCGCCATCGTCGAAAGGCGCTCTTTCAGCGTCCTCAGCTCCTGCGCAAACTCCCTGTCGGTTGGCTCGTTCATCGACGGAGGGGAAGGTAGCGCCCTTGCCGGCGTCGCGGTTCAATGAAGACCAGTGAATGCCGTCTTGTCGGCAAATTGTAACGAAGACGTTGCCGAGGAGCGTCCCTGACGAGAACCATCCAGCCTGCACCCGATCAGCGTCCCTTTTTCCTTCTGATGGGTGCCCATGGGCTCGATCCGATCCCATAGACAGGGTGGTTACGCTGCCAGTGCTGCCCGACTATTCTTTTCGTACTCGGCCGGGCTGACGCAGTCCAGCGACGAGCGCCTGCGCTGCTGGTCGTAGAAGACTTCGATGTAATCGAGGAGGTCCTCCTTGGCGCTGGCGTAGCTGTCGACTCGTTCGCCCTGTGAACGTTCTGGTATTCGTCGCTCGCGTAGGTGCTGCCCTGTCCGAGTGGTGAAGCAGCCCCGCTTCTGGGTGCGGACGTCAGTTCGACGTGCACGTTCCGAGCACGGCCACCGTCCCGCCCGGGGTGCCAGCGCCTCCCGCGCCCCGTGGCGTCGCGACGGGAAGCGTGCAACTCGCCGGTCCGGCCACGCAGGCGATGTTGCAGATAGAGCCCCCGCATCCCTGGCTCGTGTACTGCGCCTTGATCGCGTTGAGCGTGGTGGCGTCGTTGACGTACACTTGGCAGCCGCAGGTCAGCGAGCTCGCGACCAGATGCTGGCATTGGCCGGTCACGCCGTAGGTGCAGTCCTTCGCCGCCGGGAGTGCGTTGACGTAATCCATGGCGAGCTGTTGGCAGGTCTCGCCGCCGGTTCCTTTGCTGCCGCCAGTTCCGGTCTGCCCGCCAGTGGCGCTCCCCCCCGTGCCTTCGTCGCCGCCCATCCCGGTTTGGCCGCCAGTGGCGCTTCCGCCGGTGCCGATCCGCCCGCCCGTGGCGCTGCCGCCCGTCCCGGTCTGGCCGCCGGCTTCACCTCCTGCGCCGACCTGCCCGCCGGTCCCGCTTCCGCCGGTGCCGACCTGCCCGCCCGTGGCGCTGCCGCCCGTCCCGGTCTGGCCGCCGGTTTCACCTCCTGCGCCGACCTGCCCGCCGGTCCCGCTTCCGCCGGTGCCGACCTGGCCGCCGGTGGCACTGCCGCCATCGCCGCGCTGGCCACCTATCGACGTGGTTCCGCCAGTGCCGACGGCGCCGCCCGTCCCCTCTCCTCCCG
>CAZTZM010000070.1:0-16901 GCA_964618005.1 uncultured Myxococcales bacterium | reverse complement strand
CGCGAACGGCGCGGTGGCGGCAGGTTGGGACTTGCAGGTACAGGCCGACAGGTTGCGGTTCTGGCCGCAGACGTCGCAGAGCCCCTTGCAGGACTCCTGGCACAGCGGGTTGATCGGCACCGCCAGCAGCAGCTCGTCGCGAATCTCGTCGCCGACGTCGATCTCGCCGCCCAGGAAGGCGATGACGTCCGGATCCTCGTCGTCGCCCGTCTTGTTGGCCTCGGTCGAGACGAACGTCAGGGCCAGCGGCGTGTTGACCGCGACCACCGCCGGCTCCAGACAGCGCGCGCAGGTCGCCGCCAGCTCGCCCCGCAGCTCGGCGCGCAGGAGGTAGTCGTCCCCCATCTTCTCGATCCGGCCGCGCAACGCCAGGCCCTTGGGACCGGGCTCCGCACCGAGATCAGGGCACGCGGCAGCCACCCATTCTGCCGTCACCGGCACGTTGAGCGGCAGGCCTTCTGCGCCGATCTCATTGATTTTAAACCGCATTTTGACGTCGTCAGCCGTCTGCCGGCGGCTGAGGGGTGAGTTACTATAGGAAGGAGGCCCCCGGAGTCAAGCCGAGCGGCCTGTCACCCCGCGGCAATGCCTGGGTCTGGGGCCCTATTTCGAAGCTGCACCGGCCGCGGCGCCGCCGCCGACCAGAAGCAGCGACTTCAGATCCTCGTCGTTGAACCGCAGCTGGCCGCCGACGAACCAGTCGAAGCCGCCACCGGTGCCGGCCTCGCCGCGGTGGTAATTGAGCAGCTCGTCCGCGCCGCCGATCACGTACAGGGTCTTGTTCCAGATCTCCCAGGCGCCGGCGACCTTCACCCGCGGCAGCTGGCCGACCGTCGACTGCGCGAAGTTGAAGACGTCGACCGACAGGACCAGCCGGTCGTCGAACAGGACCAGATCGCCGCCGACGCCGCCGGTCGACTCCTTGATGCCGAACCGGCCGACGAACGGCCCCACCCGCTTGCCGAACATCAGCGAGAACCGGAGCTGGTCGGAGGTGGTCACGGTGGTGGCCGTATTGAAGCCCGTCGACGAGCTCTGCGTCACGGAGGTGACCGTGTTCGAGTAGCCGCGCGGGTCCTCGATGAGCTCGATCAGGTAGAACTTGTCCGGCCGGGGCATCAGCTGCACCTGCAGGTAGTTCTTCAGCGTGTTGGCCAGGACGTTGTACTCCGAACGCAGCCCGACGATGGTCTGCAGCTTGGTCACGCCGCGCACGAAGCTGCTGGCGTTCTCGGTGATGTCCTCGACGTTGCGGGCGATGCTGTCGTCGGTGAGGATCCGCCCCACGGTCCCCTCGCCCTTCTCCAGCCGCTCGGTGACGGTCTCGATGTTGGCCATCGACTTGTTGAGGTTGTCGAGCGTCGACTGAAGCCGATCGATCGAGGTCTGCACCTTGTTCCCGGTGCCGGCCACCTGCCCTTGCGTCGTGCCGATCAGCGACTTGAGCGACTCGGTGATCTCGCGGACGTTCCTGATCGACTCCTTCACGTCGCCCGCCTCCGAGCTGGTGACGCCCTCGACGTTGGCGGCGATGGTGTCGACCCGCTCGAGGAGGCGCCCCAGCGTGTCCGAGTTGCTCTCGATCAGCTTGTTGACGTTCTCGGCGATGTCCGTGATCGTCCCCGACGTCAGGCGGTGCACGTCGTCCAGGATGTCGTGCAGGATCGGCAGCAGCGTCCCGACCGAGTCGATGATGTCACCCATCGCCGTCGGCTCGCGAACGTTCACGATCTGCTCGCCGTCGTGCAGCACCCGCATCTCCTTGCGCTGGCCGTGCACCAGGCCGACCGGCGTCCCGGGGTCGATCTCCAGGTAATACTCGCCCAGCAGCGAGGCCGACTTCTTCGACACCACGGCGTTCTCGTACAGCGTGACGCCCGGGTTCATCCGGATGGTGATCTTGGCGCGCGCGGTGACCGGATCCAGCTCGCGCTTGTCGATCTGGCCGATGGAGATGCCGGCGGTCTGCACGCGCGACTTCTCGAACAGCCCGGAGGCGTCGCGGAACAGCGCCCACACGGCGATGCCGTGCGAGCCCGAGGTGCGCTCGCTGGTCGACCGGATCAAGAAATAGCTCAGCGTGCCGACGATCAGCACCAGCAGGCCGACGGTGACCGACGCCCAGCTGCGCCTCACGCGTGCGCCCCCGGCTCCGCCCGCGGGACCAGGCCGGACGTCTCCACGAACTCACGCAGCGGCGGCAGCTGGCTGGCCAGCACCTCCGGGGGCGTGCCGCTGACGATGATCTTGCCGCCGGCGAGCATGGAGATCCGGTCGCCGATCCGGAACGTCGACGCCATGTCGTGCGAGATGACCACCGAGGTGACGCCGAACTCGTCGGCGGTCCGGCGGATCATCTCGTCGACGTTCTTGGTCGCCACGGGGTCGAGACCGGTGGTCGGCTCGTCGTAGAGAAGGATCTCCGGGCGATCGATGAGGGCGCGGGCCAGACCGACGCGCTTGCGCTGGCCGCCCGACAGCTCCGGCGGGAACTTCTCCTCGATCCCGGTCACGTCGGCCAGGTCCAGACGGCGCAGCAGATCGCGCACGCGATCCATCACCTCGGCGCGCGGCAGGCGATAGCGCTCCAGCAGCGGGAAGGCGATGTTCTCCACGACATTCATCGAGTCGAACAGGGCGGCGTACTGGAACACCATCCCGTACTTTCGCCGCAGAACGCCCATCTGCTTGTCGTTGAAGGGGACCACGTCCTCACCGTCGACCCAGATCTGCCCGGAGTCGGGCTTGAGCAGGCCCATGAGGTGTTTCATCAACACCGACTTCCCCTGTCCCGACCCACCGATGATGATGTTCGTCTTCCCGCGCTCGATGTCGAGATCGATGCCGCGGAGCACGTGCTGAGGCCCGAAGGTCTTGTTCAAGTTGCGGACGCGGATCTGCCAGCGCTCGTCGCGCCGCGCGAGGTCGCCGGCACCCGAGGAGGGATCGAAGACAGCCGGAGGTTGGGCGGGGGGCGGGTTCAAGACTGATAGGGCCAAAGGATGTGGAAAATATCGATGAGAAAGTAGTCGGACACCAGGACCGAGACGGAGCCTGCAACCACCGCCCGCGTCGTGGCAAGACCGACCTCCTTCGCGCCGCCGCGGACGTAGAACCCCTGCAGGCACGCCGCCACCGACAACGTGAGCCCGAACACCGCCGACTTCGTCCCCCCGATGATGTAGTCCTTCGGGTCGGTCCAGTATGTGAACTGCTCGATGAACTGTCCCAAGTCAATGTGTTCGAGATAGATCGAGAAAAGATAGGCGCCGATCAGCCCGACGATGTTGAACACCATCGTCATGATCGGCATCATCAGCACGGAGGCCACGATCCGTGGCGTGACCAGGTACTGGATCGGATCGACGGCGAACGTGCTGAGCGCGTCGATCTGCTCGGTGATGCGCATCGAGCCCAGCTCGGTCGCCATCCCCGACCCGCAGGAGGCGGTGATCATCAGCGCCGTGAAGACCGGCGCCAGCTCCTGGGCCAGCGACAGACCGACGGTCGCGCCGACGAAGCGCTCCTGGTTGAAGATCCGCAGCGCCGAGATCGCCTGCTGCGCCGAGACCGCGCCCGAGAAGAAGCCGACCAGGCAGATGATGGGGAGCGACTTCACCCCCACGAACTCCATCTGATCGAGGAACAGCCGGGTGCGGAACGGCTTGCGGAACAGCGCCCGGATGGCGGACCCCAGCAGCATCGAGTGGTCGCCGAAGTAGGACAGGATGCCGCGGAGCGGCCGCACCGCGGCATCGAGCAGCGCGGCGCCGATGGCCCGCGCGGTCGTCTTTTCGCCCGCGGGGTCGCCGACCGAAGAGGACGCGGTCATGGGGTGCCTGTCGGCTTCCCCGCCGGCGCGCGGGGCGGGATCACCGCCGCGTCGCGCAGCACGCGCGGGACGCGCTTGGAGATCCCGCACAGGATCTCGTAGCTGATCGTCCCCGCCCAGTGCGCCAAGTCGTCGATCGTGATCTCCTCGGCGCCGTCACGGCCGATCAGGATGATCGGTCCGTCGAGCGCCTCCGGCGGTAGGTCTGTCACGTCGATCATCATCATGTCCATACAGACCGCGCCGACGATCGGAACGCGCTGGCCGCCGAGCAGCACCTGCGCCCCCCGGACGTGGCGCGGATAGCCGTCGGCGTAGCCGATCGGCAGCGTGGCGATGCGCGACGGACGCGACGCCCGCCAGGTTCCGCCATAGCTGACGGCGGTCCCCGGCGCGAGGTCGCGCACCGACATGATCTGGGTCCGCAGCGAGAGCGCCCGTTCCAGCCCGGCGACCGCGACGATCTCCGACGGCATGGCGCCGTAGAGGGCCAGCCCCGGGCGGACCGCGTCCAGCCGCGCGGCCGGAAAACGCACCGCCGCGGCGCTGTTGGCGGCGTGATTGGTGAGACCGCGGAACCCGAGCTGGCGGGCCCGCTCGAGCAGGACCGAGAACTCCGCCAGCGCGACGTCGGTCGAAGCGGTCTCGGCCAGATCGGCGGACGCAAAGTGCGTGCACAGGCCGGCCAGCCGCAGCGACGGCAGGTTCGAGACCCGGGCCAGCGTCGGCTCGGCGGCGGTCGGCGCGATCCCCAGCCGGCTCATGCCGGTGTCGATCTTGACGTGCACGTCGATCCGGCGGCCCCGGCGCGCGGCGGCCGCGCCGAACCGCTCGAGATCGCCGGGATCGTACACGACCGGGGTCAACCGCTCGGCCAGGACCTCGTCGTGGTGATGGTTGTAGTAGGCGCCCAGCACCAGGATGGGCGCGCGAATGCCCGCGGCGCGCAGCTCCAGCCCCTCCTCGACCAGCGACACCGCCAGCATGTGGCAGAGCGGTTCGAGCGAGCGTGCCACCGCGACCGCGCCGTGGCCGTAGGCGTCGGCCTTGACGACGCCGAACACCCCCGGCCGCGATCCCATGAGCCGGCGGAGCCGGGCCAGGTTCCGCTGCACGGCGCCGAGATCGATCTCGGCGACCGTTGGACGAATGGAGGTGCGGATGTCGATTTCGGCAAAGGGGACCGAAGTCCCCGCTGCCGCCGCCCCAATTACTTTGGGTTGGCTGGCCAAACCCTACAAAGTTTCGCCCGCGGTCGGCGCAGCGTCAATTCCTGGCGCGATTTTCGCGTTGCGAAGCTCAGACGGCCGCGTCGACCAGGCGCTTGCTGACGAGCAGCGATCGGCCGCGCGGGGTCAGGAGGCCCTGGCGGACCAGCTCCGAGACCGTGCGCGAAACCGTCTCCCGACAGGCGCCGATCTGGTTGGCCAGCTCCTGCTGAGTCGGCCGGTTGCGGATCAGCAGGCCGTCCGGCCCCGCCGTCCCGTCCTGCCGCCCGAGCGCGACCAGGCGGGACACCACCCGCTCCTGAACGCCGGCCAGCGCCAACCCGGTTGCGAGCTGTTTCGACCGCTCGAGTCGCGCGACGAGGTCGGCCCCCAGCGCCAGCGCGAGCTCCGGCGTGGCGCGAACGCACTCGAGGAACGCGTCGCGGTTGATGAACAGCAGCGTGGAGGCCTCGATGGCTTCCCAGTCGTGCGCCAGCGGGGCCTCGGGCGCCAGCGCGCCGTCGGCGATCAAATCACCGGGTCGGAAGATCTCCATCGAGATCTCCCGGCCGTTCACCGCCCGGCAAACAGCGCGAACGCGCCCCCGGACGACCACGATGGCGGCGTCCAGACGGCCGCCTTGCGGCGCGACGTTGGTGCCGCGGCCGACCGAGCGGAGGCTGGCGTCCCGCATCAATCCGCGCGTCGCCTCCTCCGGCAGGTTGGCCAGCCGGGGGCATTCCCGCAGCGCCTCCAGAACCGGGGCGTCCGCCGGCACCGCCGGCCTCATCAACTTGCCGTAAGAATCGAAATCGAGCGTAGCCGTCGCGATCGCCATGCGCGCCTCCTTGAGCTTCGGCGGTCGTACATCGCAACGGCGGTGCCAACGGCAGCACGGCGAAACTATTGGTTTATTTCGAACGAGGCACCCGGCCGGTGCGGGATGACGTGGCGCGCGCGCCACACCGGCCGTGAAAAAAAACCAGTGGTTACGGTCCCCGGCGCCCCGGTCCCCCCTATCGGAACCCGCTCGGGGTTCCGAAGGGAAGCCAGGCTCAGGCCGCCTTCTTGCCCTTATCCTTCTGGGCGCGCCGCTGCTCGCGGTACTTCTTGATCTCGGCCTTCGGGAGATCCTTGTGCTTCGCGCAGACCATGCCGAAGACGGGCGCGGCGCGGTTGGAGCAGCCGGGCACCGGGCAAAGCTGAATCGGACCCTTCCGGCGCTTGCGGGCGCCGATCAGCGCTCCCTTCGCGCCGCGCAGGTGCAAGCCAGCCGGGGCACGGCCACCGAACGCGCTCATCACGGCCTCTCGCGCGCGCGACACCGTGTCCTGCTCGATCAATGACGACAAACTATCGACAAACTGTTGCACCAGCTCCTGAACATCGGTCCTCTTGGCCATCGTTTCGTTTCCCCCTTTTCGTTGCGCAGACTAGCCGTGAGCTATTGGCGATGCAACGCAAAAGGGCTTGCTTCTCCCCGTTGATATGTCAAAAAGCGCGCGTGAGTCGTTTCTTGGCGTTCATTGCGGTGGCGCTCGGCGTTCTCGGGGGGATTCATTATTACATTTGGGCTCGTTTGATCCGGGATCCGCGCTGGACAGCCCCGTGGGGCGCCGCCGGTGGCACGCTTCTAGCTTTGCTCGCGCTGAGCGTGCCGGCGTCCTTGATCTTGGCGCACCGAAGCAATGAAACCGCGCGGCCTCTCGTCTGGCTCGGTTACGTCTGGCTGGGCGTCATGTTTCTGTTGTTCACCGCGCTGATCACCACGGACATCGTGCGGCTGGCCGCCCTGCCGTTCCGGCAATCGGCCGCCGCCGTCGACAGCGCTCGCCGGACGTTCCTGGCGCGCACCGTGGCCGCGGCGGTCGCCTTGCTGGTGTCGGGCGCGGCGGCCGTTGCAATCCGCTCCGCGCGCGGGCCGATCGGCGTGCGCAAGCTGCGCGTGCGCCTGGCCCGGCTGCCCGCGGCGCACGACGGGTTCACGATCGTGCAACTGAGCGACGTCCACGTCGGGGCGACGATTGGCCGCGCCTTCATCGAGGAGATCGTCGGCCGCACCAACGCGCTCCATCCCGACCTGGTGGCAATCACGGGCGATCTCGTTGACGGCTCGGTGGCCGATCTGGGGGCGGCGATCGAGCCCTTGTCCCAATTGCAGGCCCCGCACGGCATATTTTTCGTCACCGGCAATCACGAATATTTCTCCGGCGCCGAGGCCTGGGTGGCGGAGCTGCGCCGGCTCGGAATCCGCGTATTACAAAATGAGCGGGTCTCGATTGGCAACGCGACGGCGAGCTTCGATCTGGCCGGCATCGACGATCGGTCGTCCGCCAATTTTGGCGGCATGACGCCAAGCGACGCGATGGCGCAGGCCCTGGCCGACCGCGATCCGACGCGTGAGCTGGTCCTGCTGGCGCACCAGCCGCGCAGCTGGCTGGAGGCGAAGCCTTACGGCATCGGGTTGCAGCTCTCCGGCCACACGCACGGCGGCCAAATCTGGCCGTTCGGGCTGTTGGTTCAAATGCAGCAGCAGTTCGTGGCTGGACTCTACCGGCGCGACAACTCCCAGATTTACGTCAGCCGCGGAACTGGTTACTGGGGTCCGCCCATGCGTTTGGCGGCGCCTGCGGAGATTACTGAAATTCGATTGGAGCGCCGCCCCGGTCCGACGGCGAGCTGACCGTCGTCGCGACCGTTCCCGGCGTCGCGGCGGAGGCGCTTCTGGCAGGGGTGAGGGGCGGCGGCGGAAGATCGGCGACCAAGAGCAGAGCCGTCCGGCTGGCGCCGTCGCGAACGAAGCCAATCGAGACCTGGGCGCCGACCTGCTGCTCGTCGATCAGCTCGACCAGGTCGGCGGGGCCGGGCACATCGCGGTTGTTGACCGAGGTGATGACGTCGCCCCGGCGGAGGCCCGCCCGACCGGCCGGGGCGTCCCGCCAGACGCGGCTGACCAGCGCCCCGTGCGGCGGTCCGGAGCCCAGCGCCTGCAGCTCGGCCGGCTGCAGGTCGCGCGGGTCGCGCAGGCCGACCCCGATGTACGGGTGCTCGGCGTGGCCATCGCGAATCAGGGCCACGGCCACGCGGCGCACCCGGTTGATCGGGACCGCATAGGCGTAGCTGCCGCCCGGGCCCGCGCTGATGAGCGTGGTCAACCCGATCACCTGTCCCATCAGGTCGACCAGGGGTCCGCCCGAGTCGCCCGGGTTGACCTTGGCGTCGGTCAGCAAGTAGCCGCGGCGCGCAGAGCTGCCGCCGTCGTCGATGCGCGGGCGCCCGCTGATGATCCCGGCCGTGATCGTCTGATCGAGGCCCAGCGGGCTGCCGACCGCCAGCACCCACTGGCCGACCACCGCCGCGTCGGAGTCGCCGAAGCGGGCCGCCGAGGTGTCACGCGGCGGCGCCGTCATCCGGACGATCGCGACGTCGCTCCGGTCGTCGACGCCGACCAGCTCGGCCGACAGCCGGCGCCCGTCGACGAGAACCACGGCGATTCCTTGCCCCACGGTCCCCGCGCCGGCGGCTGACCAGCCGTCGAAGAGGTGGCTGCTGGTCACCACGTCGCCACGCGTGTCGAGGATGATGCCCGAGCCGATGGCGTCCTCCTGGGCGGCCGCCACCTCGATCCGGACCACCGACGGGGCGATCGCCTGTGCCACCTCGGCGAACGACCGAGAGAGCGCTCGCGCTTCAGTTGGCTCGGCGGCGGCCGCCGTGACCTGCCCGCCTGCCCGTGGCCCCGCCACGGCCCCCAAGAGCACGATACCCACCGCGCAAATCCACGACAGCCGCATGTCCGCGATTCCTCGCGGTCGATGCAAAGCATCAGGCGTGCCCCGGAAAGATCCCCGAATGGCCGCGCCGATCCGGGGCCTCGGGCCGGGGCCCGTTACGGCCCGCGGCCGGCGCCGCCGGTCGCCGTCACTTGACGGTGACGAAGCGGGTCCCGTTCGGACCGCGCACGCGCAGCAAGTGCCCGCCGCCGCGCGCCGCGCCGCCCAGCGCCGCCACCGCCTCGTCGGACGACGACACGGGCCGGCGATCGACCTCCACGATGACATCGCCCGGGTGCAGGCCGGCCTGCTCGGCCGGGCTCCCCTGAAGCACGTCGGTGATCACCGCGCCCTTGGTCCCGTGCTCGAGCCCCAGGGACGACGCCACGTCCGGCGTCAGCGTTTGCAGCGCCATCCCGATCTTGCCTGAGCTCTGCGACTCCGCGCCCTGACGCGCGTCCTCGTCCGGCAGCTCGCCCAGCGCGACCTGGGTCTGCGACGGATGTCCGTCGCGCACGAAGTGCAGCAGCACGCGCGCGCCGATCGGCTGGTTGGAGACGTAGTCGACCACGTCGCCCGCGCCGGCGATCTTCTGACCGTTGACCTCCGTGATGACGTCGCCTGGCCGCATCCCCGCCTTGCCGGCCGGCCCGCCCGGCGTCGTCTCGGCCACGAAGGCCCCGGTCGGGGGAACCGCGCGGCCCAGCTTGGTCTTCTGGGCGTCATCGAGATCCTTGACGTCCGTCAGCATGAGGCCGAGGTAGGCGTACCGAACGCGCCCTTCCTTGACCAGCGCCTGCGCCACGCGCCGGACTTCATTGACCGGGATCGCGAAGCCGTAGGCGCCGCCGGCGCCGACTTGGATCAGCGTGTTGACGCCGACCACCTCGCCCTCCAGGTTGACCAGCGGGCCGCCCGAGTTGCCGGGGTTGATCTTGGCGTCGGTCTGGATGTAGCCGCGCACGCGGCGCCCCGACATCTGGACGTGCCGCCCCGGACGACCTTTACCGCTCACGATGCCGGCGGTGACCGTCTGCTCCAGCCCCAGCGGGCTGCCCACCGCCACCACCCACTCGCCGACCTCGAGCTTGTCGGAGTCGCCCAGCCGCGCCACCACCAGGTTCGGCGGCGGATGGTCGATCCGCACCACCGCGACGTCGGTCTGGGCGTCCTTGCCCACCACGTGCGCGCTGTACTCCTTGTCGTCGTTCATCGTGACCGTCACCTTGGTCGCGCCCTGAACCACGTGCCGGTTGGTCACCACGTCGCCGTTGGTGTCGATGATGAAGCCCGACCCGACGCCGTGCTGGGGCCCCGGCTCCGGCATGCCGCCGCCCGGGCCGAACTGGAAGAAGTGACGGAAGAACGGCGGCACGTCGTTGCCGTTGCCGTCGTCATCATCGTCGTTCGGCATCTGTTGCATGCGGCCGTGGCCGCCCGCGCCGCGCGGCGCGCCGACCTCGACCTCGATCCGCACGACGGAGGGACCGAGCGCCTTGGCAACGTTGGAAAATGCGTGGGAGAGCGCCCGCGCCTCGTTGGGCGCCTCGGTCTTCGGCGTGACCGCCGCGCCGGCCGCGTGAGCCGCGCGGGGCGCGAACACCGAGGTGGGCTGGCGCGCGGCCAGACCGACCGCGGCGGACAGCAGGACCACCGAGAAGACGACGCGCAGACGGGTCCGATTCATACCGTTCCTTTGTATCGAGTTGGATGAGCTGTCAAGCCGACGGGGTTGCCCGCTCCAGGCGGGTTTTCGGCGGTTTGGCGACTCACGCTGGATAACCGGGCCGCGCCGGTCAAAAATTCCTGGGACCACGATGAACCTGATTCGACGCCTCCGCGAAGCCCCCGTGACCGTCGCGCTGATGTTCGCCAACCTGCTCGTCTACGCCGTCATGGTGGCGACCTCGGGGAAGCTGGTCGCGTTCGACGCGCCGACGCTGATCCGCGCCGGCGCTTCTGTCTCCGGCGCGGGGATCGCGCTGTCGCGCTGGCGCTGGTTGACGGCAGCGTTCATCCACGGCGGCCTGCTGCACATCGCGACCAACATGTGGGCCCTGGCGCAGATCGGCGCGATCTCGGAGGTGGCGCTCGGCCGTGGCCTCTACGCGGCCACCTATGTCGTCACCGGCGTTCTGGGCAACGTGCTCTCCAGCGGACGGGCCGCCGGCGGGGTGGTGCCCAGCGTCTCGGTCGGCGCCTCGGGGGCGATCATGGGGTTGTTCGGGATGGCGGCGATCTATGCCTGGCGGCGCGGCGCGCGCGGCGCGGCCAAGGTGCTGGTCACCAACATCCTGTTCGTCGTCGTAATGGGGCTGGTGCTGTCGGCGCGCGGGGTGACGCTGTTCGACAACGCGGCCCACATCGGCGGCGCGCTGGCCGGCGCCGGGGTCGGCCTGGCGCGGGCGCAACGGCCGGGCCCGATGCCGCGCTGGGTGAACACACTCCTGATCGCGATCTCGTTTGCGATCTGCGCGGTGGCGTTTGCCGTCGTGCTGACCGCGGACCGATGACGCCCCGCCAAGCTGCATTACATTGATGACATGCCGATCGAGAGCGTGAACCCAACCACGGGCGAGCGGGTGCGCAGCTTCCAGCCCGAGACGGCGGCGGCGATCGACGAGAAGCTTGCGCGCGCCGGGGCGGCCTTCCGCGACTGGCGCCGGCGCCCGCTGGCCGAGCGCGCGCGGGTGGTCGCCCGCGCGGGCGAGATCCTGGAGGCGGAGCGCGCCGCCTTCGGGCGCCTGATGACGCTCGAGATGGGCAAGCTGGCCGGAGCGGCCGCGGACGAGGCGGCCAAGTGCGCGACGGCCTGCCGCTATTACGCCGAACACGGCGAAGAGTTCATGCGCCCGGAGATCGTCGGCGAGTCGCCGGGCCACCGCGACGCGGTTCACTTTCAACCGCTGGGGGTGGTGCTGGCGGTCATGCCCTGGAACTTTCCGTTCTGGCAGGTGGTGCGGTTCGCCGCGCCGGCGCTGGTGGCCGGCAACGTCGGGTTGCTCAAACACGCCTCCAACGTCCCGCAGTGCGCGTTGGCGCTGGAGGATCTCTTCCGCCGCGCCGGCGCGCCGGCGGGGGTGTTCCAGACCTTGCTGGTGGGCGCCGACCGGGTCGAGGCGCTGATCGCGGACGACCGCGTGGCCGCCGTGACCGTGACTGGCAGCGAGCCGGCCGGCCGCGCGATCGCCGCCGCCGCCGGCCAGCACATCAAGAAGAGCGTCCTGGAGCTGGGCGGCAGCGATCCGTTCCTGGTGCTGGCCAGCGCGGACATCGATCGGGCGGTCGCCACCGCGGTCAAGGCCCGGGTCGTCAACGCCGGGCAATCGTGCATCGCCGCCAAGCGGTTCATCGTCGAGGCCCCCGTCTACGACCGGTTCGCGCGCGCGTTCACCGACGCGATGGCGGCGCTGGTCGTGGGCGACCCCAGCGATCCCCGGACGCAGATCGGCCCGCTGGCGACGGCCTCCATCCGCGACGGCGTGGCCGAGCAGGTCGAGCGCACGGTGGCCGCGGGCGCCCGGATCCTGACCGGCGGCCGCCGCGCCGACCGCCCCGGTTACTTCTATCTGCCCACCGTGCTGGCCGAGGTGCCGCCCGACGCGCCGGCCGCGATCGACGAGATCTTCGGCCCGGTGGCGCCGCTCTTCCGCGCCTCCGGGATCGACGAGGCGATCGCGCTCGCCAACGGCACCGGCTTCGGCCTGGGCGCCGCGGCGTTCACGCGCGACCGCGCGCAGGCCGACCGGTTGGCGCGCGAGCTGGAGGCGGGCAGCGTGTTCATCAACGGCATGGTCGCCTCCGACGCCCGCTTCCCCTTCGGCGGCGTCAAACGCTCGGGTTACGGCCGCGAGCTGGGGCGCTTCGGCCTGCGCGAGTTCGTCAACGTGAAGACAGTTCGAATGGCCGATCTCCCGGTCGTCTGACCCAGAACCCGCGGGCGGGTTCCAAACCTCCCGCGATGCGCGCTCGGATCGGCAAGCCCATCCTCCCGCGAGGCGATCACGAAGGTGCTTGCTCCTCCAGGCGATCGAGGCGGGCCAGCGCGGGGACCTTCCACCCGGTGACGAGCGTGACCACCACGGTGACGACGCCGCCGAACACCACCGACGGCACCGCGCCGAACAGCTTGGCGGCCAGGCCCGATTCGAAGGCGCCGATCTCGTTCGACGACCCGATGAAGATCTGGTTCACGGCGGAGATCCGCCCCAGCATCCCCGACGGCACCATCACCTGCATCAGCGTCCCGCGGAAGTAGACGCTCAGCATGTCGGCGGCGCCGCTGGCGGCCAGCATGACCAGCGAAAACCAGAACGACCGCGAGAGCGCGAACGCGATGGTGAACGCGCCGAACATGGCGACCGCCGAGAGAAACAGCCGGCCGGCGCGCCGGGGCGGTGGGCTCAACGCCAGCACGCCCGACATCAGAACCGCGCCCACCGCCGGTGCCGCGCGCAGCGCGCCCAGCCCCTGGGGCCCCACGTGCAAGATCTCTTCGGCGAAGATTGGCAGGATGGCCACCGCGCCGCCGAACAGCACCGCCAGCAGATCGAGCGTCATGGCCCCCAGGAAGATCGGACGTGTGAAGAGGTAGGCCAGCCCGGCGCGCACGCTGGCCACCAGCGACTCCGCCCGCGCCACAGGGGGGCGGGCCGGGACGCGGATGCAGGCCACCATGACCAGCGACAGCGCCATCAGCGCGGCGGCGATGGCGTAAGAGACCGTCGCGCCGACCCACCCGTAGAGCACGCCGCCCAGCGCCGGCCCGGTCACCGCCGCCACTTGCCAGATCCCCGTCCGCCAGGCGACCGCGCTGGGGAACAGCGGCCGGGGGACCAGATCGGCGCCCAGCGCGTTGCGCGCCGGCAGCAGGAAGCTGCGCGCGGCGCCGCAGACCGCGATCACCGCGTAGATCGCCCAGCGGATCCAGCCGCTGGTCCGGCCGCGCGCCAGCAGCAGCCAGCTGGCCACGGCCAGCGCGACCGAGCAGATCGCCAGCACCACCAGCGCCGCCAGGGCGATCCGCCGGCGGTCGCGCATGTCCGCGATGTGCCCCGCGTAGAGCGCCAGCGCGATGAACGGCGCCGCCTCGGCCAGGCCGACCATGCCCAGCGCCAGCGGGTCGTGCGTCACCGCGTACATCTGCCAGGCGACGACCAGTCCCTGGATCTGGGCGCCCATCGCCATGGCGAGAATGCTGGCGACGAACCAACGAAAACTGGCAATGCGAAGCGGGGCGTAGGGATCATGGGATTCCGAAACGGGGGGCGGTTGAGACATCCGTCCCTAGATTACGGTACAAAGACAGTCGCCCCCACCAGCCCAAGGACACGCGTGACGCTCGGAAAAAATTTTCGCCTCTCGACGGAAGTCAGACCCAAGAGCTACGACGCCGACCTGCGCCTCGATCTGGCGGCGGGGCGGTTCGAAGCCGAGCTGGCGATCGCGCTGACGATCGCGGCACCACGAAGCGCCGTCACCCTGCACGCCGTCGGCCTGGAGGTGACGGCGGCCCGGGCCGAGCTGGCCGGCGGGCGCGTGGTCTCCGCGACCGCCGCCGCCGACGCGGTCAGCGAGACGGTCACGCTCACGTTCGGGGAAGAGCTGCCGGCCGCCCCGATCAAGCTGGTTCTCGGCTACCAGGGGGCGTTCAGCCCCGGCCTGCGCGGCCTCTACCGCGCCGGCCCGCTGGCGGTCACGCAGTTCGAGGCGGCCGACGCGCGCCGGCTGTTCCCCTGCTTCGACGAGCCGGCGTTCAAGGCCCTCTGGCGCCTGACCGTGTGGGGCGTCCCCGACGGGATGGTCGCGATCTCCAACGGCGTCGCCGTCCGCGACGAGAGCGACGGCGCGGGCGGCCGCCGCGTCACGTTCGCGCCGACGCCGCCGCTGTCGTCCTACCTCATCGCGCTGGTCGTCGGCCCCATCGTCTCCAGCCCCTCCGCCACCGTCCGTGACATCCCCGTGCGGACCTGGACCACGCCGGAGAAGCGCCACCTGTCGGCCTTCGCCCAGGAGACGGCCGCCGCCGTGCTGCCCCGCCTGGAGGACTACTTCGGCCTCCCCTACCCGTTCGGCAAGCTCGATCAGATCGGCGTCCCCGACTTCGAGGCGGGCGCGATGGAGAACGCCGGCGCGGTCACGTTCCGCGAGGTGGCGCTGCTGGCCGATCCCGCCTCGGCGCCGCTGGCCGTGCAGAAGCGCGTCGCCGAGGTGATCACCCACGAGCTGGCGCACCAGTGGTTCGGCAACCTGGTCACGATGGCCTGGTGGGACGACCTGTGGCTGAACGAGGCGTTCGCCACCTGGATGGCCTACAAGATCGTCGACGACTGGCGCCCTTCGTGGCGGATCTGGATGGACTTCGAGGCCGGCAAGGGCGCGGCGCTGGCGCTGGACGCGCTGGTCTCCGCGCACCCGATCCGCGCCGAGATCAAGAACGCCGAGGAGGCCGGCGAGTCGTTCGACGCCATCACCTACGAGAAGGGCGGCGCCGTCCTCCGCATGCTGGAGGGGTTCCTGGGCGCGGATCGGTTCCGCGACGGCATCCGCCTCTACATGCGCCGCCACCGGGAGGCCAACGCCACCGCCGACGATCTGTGGGGTGCGCTGGGCGAGGCGTCCGGGCAACCGATCCTGGAGATGGCCAACGGCTGGATCCGCCAGACCGGCTATCCGCTGGTCGGCCTGTCCCTGCAGGGCGGCGCGGACGGCACCGTCGTCGAGCTGCGCCAGCGCCGGTTCTTCGCCGAGCCGACCGCGGCCGCGCGCGCGCCGGCCACCCGGTGGCTGGTGCCGATCGTGCTCCGTTTCCGCGACGCCAAGGGGATCAAGGAGCAGCCGGTGCTGCTGGACGGCGAGACCGCCCGGGTCACGCTGGCCGCCGAGGGCCCCGTGGCCTGGTGCATCGGCAACGCCGAGGCGCGCGGCTTCTACCGCGTCGCCTACGATCCGGCCGCCCGCGGGCGGCTGCTGCCCGCCGTCGGCGAGCTGCGGCCCGCCGAGCGGGTGGCGCTGGTGTCCGACAGCTGGGCGCTGGTGCGGGCGGGCGAGGCGCAGATCGACGGCTTCCTCGACCTGGTCGCCAGCCTGCGCAACGAGACCGACCACGTCGTGCTCGACGAGCTGGTGGGGAAGCTGTCGGTGATCGAGCACCGCTTCCTGGCCGAGGCGGATCGGGATCGGTTCGGGGCGCTGGTCGCCGATCTGTTCGGCGCGCACGCGGCCCAGCTCGGCTGGGGCCCCGCCGGCGGCGCCGAGGACGACGAGACGCGGCTGCGACGGTCGGTCCTGCTGCGGGCGCTGGTCCTGCTGGCGCGCGAGCCGAAGGCGGTGGCCGAGGCCCAGCAGCGGCTGCCGTCCGGTGACGGCGCGGCGGGAAGACCGGCGCTGGATCCCAACCTGCTGGACACCGTCGTCACGGCGGCGGCGCGCGGCGCCGACGCGGCGCGGTTCGAGGACCTGCGGTCGCGCACCGCGCACGAGCCCGATCCGGCCACCAAGCGCCGTTACCTGCACGCGCTGGCCCGGGTCGAATCGCCGGCGCTGGCCGGGCGCGCCGTCGAGCTGGCGCTGGCCGACGACGTGCCGATGCAGGACTTCTCGTCCTACGTCGGGGTGTTGCTGGGCAACCGCGCCACGCGCGAGGCGGCGTTCCGGCTGATCCGCGATCGCTGGGCCGAAACGCGCGCCAAGGCCGACTCGCCCATGATCCTGCGGCGGCTGGTCGAGGCGCTGGCGGCGCTGCCGGAGCGCCGGCACCTGGACGAGGTGCGGTCGTTCCTGAGCACGCATCCGATTGAAGGCGCCAAGCAGGCGACGGCACAAACGCTGGAGCGGATGCAGATGGACGCCGACCTCCGGGATCGGATCCTCGGCCCGGTCGGCGCCTGGCTGCGGCGGTACGTGCCGTCGTCCGCGGGCCGTGATCCTCAGCGAGGGGCGGTCCGCGCGGGCGGGCTGCTGGTGGCGGCGCTGACGGCGGCGGCGGTGTTCGGCATCGGCCTGCAGCTCCTGCCGGGTCAGGCCCCGCCGCGCCCGCCCGCGCCACCGCCGGTCGTCACGGCGCCGCCCGCCCCAACCGTCGCGGAT
>CAZTZM010000069.1:0-23238 GCA_964618005.1 uncultured Myxococcales bacterium | reverse complement strand
GCGGCGGTCTGCCCGCAGTGCAACCGGCCGATGACGCCGCAGATGGCGGCGCCCGCCGCGGGGCCGTCCTCGGCCGAGCAGGTGGTGTGGGAAGGCGTCCCGTCGTTGAAGGCGATGATCGTCGAGGCCGTCACCACCGCCATCTATGCGCTGGGGTTGCCGGTGGCGGCGTATCTGGCGTTCGATCCGGTGCTGGGGCTGGTGGCCGGGCTGGGAAGGCCGGTCGCCGAGTCCGTCGAGACGAATCGGCCCACGATCCGGATGGCGGTCGTGGCGCTGGTGGTGGCCGTCGTCGCCTGGCGGGTGGCCAAGCTGGCCTGGCACGCGACCGTGCTGCGCGGTCACCGGTACCGCGTGTCGAATCAGCGCATCGTGCTGGAGCGGGGCGCTGTCGAAGCGGATCGACGAGGTCGACATGCGGACGATCGACGACATCGAGTTCCGGCAGGGGTTGCTCGAACGCCTGCTGGGCATCGGCCAGATCGACATCATCGCGGCGGACAAGCGCCTGGGCCGCTTCCGGCTGCTCGGCGTCCCACAGCCGCGCGAGCTGCGCGAGCTGATTCGCACCCACGCCTTCCAGGCCACGCAGGGGCAGCTCTACACCCGCAGCGGCTGAGCCGCGCGCGGCTACTGGATTCCCTGCGCGCGCAGGATGATCTCGGCGATGGCGCAGGTGAGACCGTCGGCGGAGGGGACCGGGACGGAGACGAAGTCGTTCTGGCCGCGCATGTTCAGCTTGCAGTCGGCGGCGTCGGACGATCCGAAGGTGATCGTGCTGTCGGTGAAGATCACCTCGGAGACGGGCGCGGCCGAGTACTCTTCGATCACGAAGTAGGCCAGGTTCTGGGCCTGGTTCATCATGTCGATGCTGTAGGTGACGGTTTTCCCGGTTTGAACGTCGGTCACCGTCTGCGTCCAGACGGTGCCGGAGAGCGCGATGTCCATGTTCAACGTGTCGCCGACGTCGACCGACATGATCGGCCCGCCGTTGCAGCCGGTGTAGCCCGTGACGTTGCCGTTGGTGTTCACGTACTGGCCGGAGATCCACCAGGTCGAATAAGCGCGCGGCTGAGTGCCGGGGGCGCACGACGGGCCCCAGGTCAGCACGGGTTGCAGCACGCCGTTGTTGATCGGGTCGAAGTTGGCGCCGTCGGGATCTATCCCCGGCCACAGGAAGAGCGTTCCGGTCGCGGGCGGCTCGGGCGGGACCACCATCGTGGTCTGCAGGCGCACAATCTGGTTCTTGGCGTTGGCGGAGATGAGCACGGTCCCATAGCCGGAGATCCGTCCGCCGGGGGCTTCGGGGCCCATCCCCGCGGCGCCACCCGCGCCGCCGGCCTGACCACCCGTGCCGGCGGCGCCCGCGTGACCGGCGCCCGCCCCGCCGCCGGTGCCTGGCGAGCCGCCAGTGCTCGTCACGCCGTCGGTGCCTGGCGAGCCGCCGGTGCTCGTCACGCCGCCGGTGCCTGGCGAGCCGCCGGCGCTTGTCACACCGCCTGTGCCTGGCGAGCCGCCGGTGCTGGTCACGCCGCCGGCGCCTGGCGAGCCGCCGGTGCTCGTCACACCGCCTGTGCCGTCGTCCGACGACGATCCGCTGGACCCGCACCCGACGAGGAGCAGGCAGGTGGAAAAGGCGAGCGCGAGGGAGCTGTGGCGTGAAGTCATCGGGTGCCTCCGGCGCGCCGAGAGCGGCGCACCTTCATGAGTGCCCCGAGCCCCGAGCGGAGGGTCTCTTTAATAGTGCAGGCGCAGCGCGAGGTTGCTGGGCCACTGGGTCCGCATCTTGTTGTCGGACAGCGCCTCGAAGTTGTAGGGCGGCAAGCCGGTCGTGATTAGCTCCTCCAGGTTCTGGCCGTTGTTGGCGACCAGGACCATGTTCATCCCCTGGCCGTTGTGCAGGGCGTGAATCAGCTCGTGGGCCAGACCGACCGCCGGCGGCCGCTTGTGCATGGCCGGGTCGTCCTTGCAGGAGAACGTCTTCTCGTAGTTGAAGTTGACGGTGCTGTCGGCGCCGCGCCCCGGCGTCAGGAAGGCGCGCAGCAGCCGCGGCAGCTGGAACTTCCAGTCGCCCGGCAGCTTGGCCAGCGGGCAGACCCCGGACATCAGGTCGTTGAGCGTCTGCGTGACGGTGCCGACCGGCCCGGCGCCGGCCGTCGCGCCGGGGCGAACCACGTTGGCCTTTGCCTCGTAGGTGACCGGCGACAGCCCCATGCTCAGCTGCCGCGCGAAGTGCTCGAGCGGCATCCCCTTGCGCTTGGCGTTGCCGAACACGGCGGTCAGCTCCTGCTGGAACTGCGTCTGGTTCTTGGTGGCGATGGCGCGCGTCAGCAGCGGCAGCGAATCGTTGACGGTGGAGCAGGAGTTGCCCTCGTTCGTGTCGGTGATCGTGACGGCGTGCGAGAGCGCGCAGAGGTCCGTGAGCAGCTTCTTCCCGTCGGGAAGCCCCTCGATGACGTCCAGACAGGCGGTGACGCCGGGTAGGTACTTCGGGTCGGAGCCGGGATCGATCTCGATCTTGGCGTACGTCTTGTACGGGGCCATGGACGCTCCTGGTCAGGGCTGTTCGTGGTAGAGGGCCTGCACTTCCGCCAGCGAGAGCGCTCGGTTGTAGACGCGGACATCGTCGACGTCGCCGGGGTACTCGAACGCCTGGCTGGACCCGGTGCAGTTCTGCGTGGTGCCGCCCGTCAGCGTGTTCCCCATGTAGAACCGGCAGTTGCCCGGCGATCCTTCCAGATAGTAGTCGGTGAACATCTTCGAGGTCACCAGGTTGCCGTCGCGGTAGAGGCTGATGAAGTCACCGTCGGCGTTCGATGAGACGGTGCCGACCAGGAACGTCCAGGTGTTCTTGGTGATCGGATTGGGATCGGTGACGATGGCGGGCTGAGCGCCGCCGTTGCCGAACGTCACCTGCTGACCGGCGAACTGCAGCCCGATCCAGCTGTCCCCGACGCCGGCGATGCGCTCGTTGTTGTTGTTCGGGGACACCTTGGTCCAGACCGCGATCGTCATGTCGCTGGTGAGCGGCAGGGTGGGGGCCGAAACGATCCCGTACCAGTCGTTGTCGTTGTTGGGGATCAGGTTGTAGGCCTTGTTGGCCAAGCCGAAGCGGTCGGTGTCGAACGCGCCCAGATCGGCGGTGGCGGTGTGGCCGTTGCCGCTCTCGTCGTTGGTGTTTCCGTTGAAGGGGTAATAGGCGACCAGGCCGTTGGTCGGGATGGGCGTTCCGGCGTCCGTGCCGGCGTCGTGGTTCGACTCGCCGCCGGCGCCGCCATGTCCACCGTTGCCGCCCGCACCGTTGCCGCCCGCACCGCCGCCGCCCGCGTTGCCGCCCGCACCGCCGCCGTCCGCGTGACCGCCGTTGCCGCCGGCACTCCCGCCGCCGCCCGCCTGACCGCCGTTGCCGCCCCCGGCGTCCTGGCCGGGCGCGTCGACGCCGCCGTCCTGGGGCGTCCCTTTCTTGAAGTTGTTGCAGCCGGCCGCCGCCAGCAGCGCGAGCGCGGCGGCGAACCGCAGGCAGGAGAGCTTTGTCAAAGAGGTCGGGTGCACGTGGAGTCTCAGAAGCGAAGGGCGCAGCCGACGCGCCCGCCCGAGCCCGGGACAGGCGCCGCGGCGCAAAACAGCTTGCGTGGCGTGGAGGCGACTGCCTCGTGCTCGCGATCGCCGGTCGCGATCCAGTAAGCGCCCAGCCCCGACGCCACGGCCGCGACCGCCAGCCCCGCCACCACGAAGTCCTGCGCCAGCACCGCGCCGTCGTGCGACGACCGGCAGCCGGCCCCGCCGTAGTTGGGCAGGCCGGTGCCGCAGGTGGCCCCGTCCTCGAAGTCAGAGAAGTCCTTGGCGCGGATCACCTCGGCGACCACGGCGGTCACCAGGCCGACCGTCCCCACGCCGAACGCCACGGCCGCGCGCGTGTGCACCCATCCCGGCTTCTGAACGGGCGCTTCGGCCACCGTTGGCGCGGGCGGCGACAACGGGGCGGGCGCCTCGGCCACGAGCGCGATCGTCTCGCGGGCCAGCGCCTCGGGCGAGACCGACACGGTCCGGTCGACCGGGTAGTAGCCGGCCAGGCGGACCTCCAGCGCGACGGTGCCCGCCTCGACGGTGATCGGGCCCGGCAGCGGAAGCGTGCCGGCGCCGCGGCCGTTCACCCGCACCGTGGCGCCCGGGATGCCGCCCAGGAGCTCCAGCCGGCCGACGTGCTTTTCGATCGTCGCCAGCGAGTCCGTGAGCTCGGCGTGGTTCTTCGCCACCCAGGCGTCGGTCGTGTCGGCCAGCGCCTGGCGCAGGTGATCGGCGGCGTCGGCCCAGCGGCCGAGCGCCTGCTCGGCCAATGCCTGCTGCGCCAGCGCGTGCCCGGTCGGCGTCGCCGCGTAGGCACGCTGGAAGGCGGCCAGCGCGCCGGCGTCGTCACCCTGCCGGCGTAGCTCGACGCCGGTCTTCAGCAGATCGTCGGCGGTCTGCGCGTGCGCGGGATGCGCCGCGAGGGCCGTCCCCAGCAGCAGCAAGAGAGCGGACAATCGGGCCAGGGTTCTCATTCCATGATCTTCGCGGCGTTGGCGCCGAGGCGCGGGGCAGGGGAGGCGGCAGGCTTATCGGCGACCGCGGCGGACTTGTGGCTGTGCGTGTGGTGCGTGGCGGAACGGGAACCGGACGCCGCCGTGACCGCGGGCGCCGGTACCTGTGGTGCGATCGGCGGGGGTGTGGCGGGGACGCTGGGGGCCGGCACAGGCGCCGCCACGGGCGGAGGCGTCGCGGCCGGTACCTCGGCGGCAGCCGCCGGGCTGGCGGTGACGGGTCCGGGCGCCGTGTGCGAGGCCGACGATCCGGCGGCCCGCCAGACGGCCCCGCCGATCCCCAGCGCCAGCACCACCCCCACCGCGGCGGGCCAGCGGCGCGCCACTCCGGGACGCGCGCCCGTCGTGGGAACGGCCTCGAACGCCAGGCCGCTGGCGCTCCGGCTCTCGGGCGCGGGCGCCGGCTTCGGGGCGGGCTGCAGCAGCTGGGTCCCGCCGACCTCGGGGGTGTCGGCGCGCGCCCCCCCGCGGGCGTTCACCGTCGACCCCGTGGCGGCCTCCTGCCCCAGCAGCACCGTCGCCGGGATCGGCCGGCTGGGCTCGGGGGCGGGGAGGCCCTCGGCCGGAACGGCGCCCATGAACGGGACGGTGTGGCGCCGAAACACCCCGTCCCAGTGCATGACGGCACGCGCCGACGCGAACGGCAGCATGGCCATCCCGAAGGGGATCATCGACTCGAACCGATCCTTCGCCTCGCGCGCCAGCGCGCGCATCAGGACCGCCACGAAGTCGGGCGGCAAGTCGGGACGCAGCTTCTGCGGGGCCTCGAACTGGTTGTCGCCGATCCGGCGCAGGAGCGCGAACGTGTTGTCGTCGTCGTCGCGGTAGGCGCGCCGGCCCGTGACGCATTCGTAGAAGATCAGGCCCAGCGCGTACTGGTCGCTGCGGGCGTCGACCTGCCGGGCGCCTATCGCCTGCTCGGGCGACATGTAGCTGATCGTTCCCAGGTGGGCCCCCGTGCGCGTGAGCGCCTGATCGCCGCCCTGCGCGTCGGCCAGCTTGGACACCCCGAAGTCCAGCACCTTGGGGATGCTCTCGCGCCGCATTCGATCGGCGACCAGGAAGATGTTCGACGGCTTGAGGTCGCGGTGGATCACGCCGGCGTCGTGCCCGGCGGCGACGGCGGCGATGATCGGCAGCGCCAGGTCGGCCGTCTCGGTGACCGGCAGCGGCGCCTTGCGATTCAGGTAAAAGCCGAGGGTCTGCCCCTCCAGGTACTCCATCACCAGGTAGGGGATGCCGTCCTCGACCCCGACGTCCGTGACGTCGACGACGTTCGGGTGCCGGATGCGGGCGGCGGCCTCACCCTCGCGCCGGAAGCGCGTCGTCGCTTCGGGGACCGAGGCCAGCGCCGCGGTCAGCGTCTTGATCGCCACCCGCTTCTTCAGATCGACGTGAAGGGCCTCATAGACCAGTCCCATCCCACCCTCGCCGAGCAGGCTCACGATCTCGTACTTTCCGAATCGGGCTCCTGGCGAGAGGCGGAGGTCCATCGAGGGCAGCGCGAGCGCTCAGATCAGCGTAGAGGCTCCGCCCGGGCGGGGTCAAGTCCGGTGCAGGCGCCGTCGTGGGCGTGGCGGCCCCGGGCTTGGCGCCGCGGCACAGGCACGGTAAACCGGCGGGATGGAACTCGGCGATCTCAATCAGGACGAGCGGACAGCCTTGGTCGGTCTCATGAAGTTGGTGGTGATGTCGGACGAGGAGGTGTCGGAAGACGAGCTGGAGCACATCGAGGTGCTGGTGTCGGCGTTCGGCGAGGAGGGCTACCAGCGGACGCTCGACGCGTTCGAGAAGCGCTTTCAGGACGAGAAGAGCTTCCGCGCGTTCCTGAAGGGGATTGGCCGCCAGGACGCGCGCGACCTGATCTTCGGGACGATCCTGGAGAGCGCGGGCGAAGGGGCGCTCGACAGGGCCGAGACCGATCTCCTGGACTGGCTGTCCCAGGCCTGGAACATCAAGATCGAGATCGAGTCGGACGACGCCTAGAATTTAGCCTGGCCTGACGATTTTACGGAGGTTGCGCCGCGCGGAAACGCCGGCGAAACAGCCGCGAATGTAACGTCGTCTGGAAGGAATCAGCGGGCTGACCGATGCCGCTCACTCGCCAGGACGCGCTTCGCCTCTTGCACTTCTGCCTGGGTCCGGACGACTCGGGCAGCGTCGATCTGGCCGACGACGGCGCCGCGCTGGTGACGGTGGCGCGGGCCGAGGCGCCGGCCGGCGCGTCCGGCGTACGCACCTTCGAGGCGGCCACGTTCGACGCGGCCCTGCGCCAGGCCGCCGACGCGGGGATGTTGAAGGCGGCCTGCGTCGAGAAGCAGATCGCCTTCCTGTCGAAAGAGACCGGGCGCGAGGCGCGGCCAGCGGGCGAGACCACGCCGGCCGTGACGCGCAAGCCGCCGCGCGACCTTTTTCCACGGCTGGTCGCCGCCGTGGCCGCCCTGCTGCACGAGACCCAGGTCGAGCGCGGGATGTCGGCGATCTGCGCCGCCTCGTCGGGTCGGCACTTCCGGCGCGAGCTGGCGCGGCAGCGCAAGCGGGTCGACGACCGCCGCGATCGGCTGGCGCTGGTGCGGCGCGAGCTGGCCGAGCCGCTGGGCGTGACGCTGCTGGCCCGCCGCTTCGACCGCGTCGACGGCCAGATGCGGGCCATCCGGGCGGCGCGGGCGGCGCTGGACGCCGGTCAGATCACCGCGCACGAGCTCGTCACGGTGTTTTCGGCCACCAACGCCGAGCTGCTGGGGATCGGCGACGGGGCGCTGGTGGCGTTCGCGCCCGGGCCCCAGCACGCCGGCGCGCTGGCGGCCGTGGTGCTGCTCTACGCCAAGGAGAAGACGGGGATCGAGCGCGCCCGGCTGGGGGCGTCGTTCGCGCTGCGTTCATTCTCCGACGAGGACCGGCAGGCGCTGGCGGCGCTGCTCTCGGCGCGCCGGAGCTACCTGCACATCTTCTCGGCGACGGCGCCCGCGCCGGCCGAGGCGCTGCTGGAGCAGACGCTCAGCTCGACGGTCACCGCCGATCTGGCCCGCGCCGAGGATCTGATCCTGGCCGGCCGCGAGGACGAGATCGATCTCGACGCCCGCGGCTGGTTCAACCTGACCTCGCGCAAGATCGAGCTCCTGGGCGAGGTCGGCGTCGCGACGCTGGGCCTGGTCGTCCGCTAGGAAGGCGTTACCGCAAGGCGGCCTGGACCGCCACCGCCACGCGCCCGCCTGCGATCCGCACGGGGAAGGTCGCCAGGCGAACCGCCGGGTCGTCGAGGCACTGGCCGGTGCGGAGGTCGAAGCTCTGCTTGAAGATCGGCGAGGCGATCTTCAAGGCGCCGGCGCGATCGCCGACGATGCCGCGCGCGATCACGAAGGCGTGGCTGAAGGGGTCGAAGTTGTCGAGCGCGAAGACCTCGTCACCGGCGCGCACGAGCGCGATCTGACGCCCGTGGACCAACGCCGCGGCGCCGGTCTCGGGCGTCAGGTCGTCGAGCGCGCAGACGTCGACCCAGGCCGCTTCGTCGTCGGCCGGAACATCCATCAGCGAGATCGCCACCGCCGCCACCGTCATCCCACCACCGCCAGCACCGGTGCCTTCTCGGCCCAGGTCGCGGGGCGCGGCTGCCCGCGCTCGCGGATCTGCACGATGCTGGGGTCGGGGCTGTCGCTGTTCACGAACGGTCGGAACTGGCGCAGCGTCTCGGGATCCTCCAGCGCCGCCTTCCACTCGCAGGCGTAGGTGTCGATGACGTGGGCCATCTCGGCGTCCAGCTCGGCGCAGATCCCCAGCGTGTCGTCGACGATCACGCTGCGCAGGTAGTCGAGGCCGCCCTCCAGGTTGTTGAACCAGCCGGCGGTGCGCTGCAGCCGATCGGCCGTGCGCACGTAGAACATCAGGAAGCGGTCGATGTACCGGATCAGCGTCGCCTCGTCGACGTCGGTGGCGAACAGCTGCGCGTGCTGCGGCTTCATGCCGCCGTTTCCGCACAGATAGAGGTTGTAGCCCTTCTCGGTGGCGATGACGCCGAAGTCCTTGCTCTGCGCCTCGGCGCACTCACGCGCGCAGCCGGAGACGGCCGACTTCAGCTTGTGCGGCGCGCGCAGCCCCTTGTAGCGGTTCTCCAGCCGGATGGCGAGGCCGACCGCGTCCTGCACGCCGTAGCGGCACCAGGTGCTGCCGACGCAGGACTTCACGGTGCGCAGCGCCTTGCCGTAGGCGTGCCCCGACTCGAACCCGGCGTCGACCAGCTCGCGCCAGATCACGGGCAGCTGCTCCAGCCGCGCGCCGAACATGTCGATCCGCTGGCCGCCGGTGATCTTGGTGTAGAGCCCGTGGCGCTCGGCGATCTGGCCGATGGCGATCAGCTGCGCCGGCGTGATCTCGCCGCCCGCCACGCGCGGCACCACCGAGTAGGTGCCGTCGCGCTGGATGTTGGCCAGGTAGCGATCGTTGGTGTCCTGCAGCGGGCGGTGCACGGGCTTCAGCACGTGCTCGTTCCAGGCCGAGGCCAGGATCGACGCCACCGCCGGCTTGCAGATCTCGCAGCCGCGCCCGCGCCCGTGCTGCGCCAGCAGCGCCGCGAACGTCTTGTGCTTGTGAAACCGGACCAGGTGATAGAGCTGCTGCCGGCTGAAGGGGAAGTGCTCGCACAGGTGATCGCTGATCGCGACGCCGGCCTTCTTCAGCTCGGCCTTCAAGAGGTCCGTCACCAGCGGCACGCAGGATCCGCAGGTCGTCCCCGCCTTGGTGCAGCTCTTGACCGCGCCGACGGCGGTCAGCTTCTGGTCGCGGATGGCGCCGCAGATGTCGCCCTTGCTGACGTTGTTGCAGGAGCAGATCTGCGCGGCGTCGGGCAACGCGGTGACGCCCATCCCCTTGGGCCGCTCGCCGCGCCCGGCCGGCAGGATCAGCCCCTCGGGATCCGGCGGCAGCACGATGCGGTTCTGGGCCAGCTGCAAGAGCTCGCCGTAGCCGCTGGCGTCCCCGACCAGCATCCCGCCCAGGAGGTGCTTGCGATCAGGCGACAGCACCAGCTTCTTGTAGATCGCGGTGCTGGTGTCGAGCAGGCTGACGACGTGGGCGCCGGGGTGGTGGCCGAAGGCGTCGCCGAAGCTGGCCACGTCGACCCCCATCAACTTGAGCTTGGTGCTCATGTCGAAGCCGGTGAAGACGGCCTCTCCGTCGCCGCCGGAGATCGCCGCCGCCGCCGCCCGCGCCATCTGGTAGCCGGGCGCCACCAGGCCGTAGCAGCGCCCTTCGTAGGAGGCGCACTCGCCGATCGCGTAGACGGCCGGGTCGCTCGTCCGGCAGCGCTCGTCGACCACGACGCCGCCGCGCTCGCCGATCGCCAGCCCGGCGGCGCGCGCCAGCTCGTCGCGCGCCCGGATGCCGGCCGAGAACACCAGCAGGTCGACCTCCAGCTCGTCGCCGTTGGCGAAGCGCAGGCGCTGGATGCGGCCGTCGGTCGCGGTGATCTCGGTCGTCGAGGTGGCGGTGTGGACCTCGACGCCGAGCCCCTCGATCCGCCGCCGCAGCACCGAGCCGCCGGTCTCGTCGAGCTGCAGCGCCATCAGCCGCGGCGCGAACTCGATCACGTGGACCTTCATCCCCAGCTTCTGCAGCGCGTACGCCGCCTCCAACCCCAGCAGGCCGCCGCCGATGACGGCGCCGACCCCGCCGGGCCGGGCCTGCGCGCCGTCGCGGATCGCCTCCAGGTCCTCGATCGTCCGGTAGACGAAGCAGCCGGCGGCGTCACGCCCGGGGATGGGCGGCACGAACGCCGACGAGCCCGTCGCCAGCACCAGGTGGTCGTAGGGGAACTCCTGGCCGCCGGCCTGGACCACGCGCCGGGCGCGGTCGATGCCGGTCGCACGCGCACCGAGCCGCACGTCGAAGCCGGCCGCCGCGTACTGCCCCGGCTGGGGCAGCGTCATCTCGGCGGGCGTGCGCCCGTCGAAGAACGTCGACAGCCCCACCCGGTCGTAGGCGAGGCGCGGCTCCTCGCCGAGCACGGTCACCTCGAAGCGCGGCCCGGCGCCGCCCAAGAGCTCGAGGAAGCGGTGCCCGACCATGCCGTTCCCGACCACGACAAGGCGTTCGCGTCCTTCCATGCCCTCACGCTAACGGGGCGACTGTTTCCGCCTCGTCAATCGTTGGTCAAATGTCGGTATCGCTGGTCGAGCGCTCAGCGATCGCTGGCCACGACGGCGCCGAGGACGACCGTCGTCAGCGCCATCACGCCGATGGCTGTCAGAAGCGGCCAGCGATCGCGCGCCCAGGCGGCCGGGTCGTCGCGGAAGCGCGTCTTCACGGGCGCCGGCGTCAGCAGCAGCGGCGGACCGTCGGTGGCCACCAGCGGCGGCGGCGGGCCCGGGAGCACGGGCTGCTCCAGCGCGATGCGCCGCGCCTCCTCGTCCAGGCGGAAGACGGCGGCGTCGACCTGGCCGGCCTCGTCGACGGTCTGCGCCAGCGCGGCGTCGCGCCGGGCCCCGCTGCCGGCGTCGATCAACGCGATCTCGACCGGCGCGCCCGGGCCGCCCTTGGCCTGGGCGACCAGCGCAAAGCGGGCGCCCATCCGGCGCGCGTGCGCGGCTGCGGTCGCGTCGTCCAGGGTCAACTGCGCGCGGGCCGGAACGTCGATCTGCATGCTCGGTTGGCCGAACGGGACCGCCGTGCCCCAGGGCGTGAAGCCGATCTGCTCGACGCGCAGCAGGTGCTCGCCGTAGGAGAGATCGCGAAACGTCACCCCGCCGCCGAGCGGCGCCAGCGCGCCGCCGTCCAGGGAGATCTGCGCGTCGGCGGGCCCCCGCACGACCAGGGTGCCGCGCGATCGCTGGTGCACCTCATCCAGGGCGCGCTGGAAATCGGCCAGCGCTTGGGGCGGCAGGTCGCGGGCGTTGGGCACGCGCGCAGGGGTCATGGTCGCCGCGCGCAGGTAGTCATCGAAGGCGTGCGTGCGGGCGTCGGTGGGGGCGTCCGATGGCTGCGCCTTCCAGTCGGCGCGCGCGGTGACCATGGCGCGGTAGAGGTAGAGGTCGGAGAGCGCGTTCGCGTCCAGCCCGGCGCCGCCGGTCGCCGCCACCTCGGCCGCCGCCGCGTCCAGGTCGCGCTGCGCCTCGCCGAACGCCATCTTCTGCGCGTTCAGGATCCCGATGCGCGCGTTGTCGCCCGCGCGCGGCGGCGGGGGTGCCGGGACGTCGACCACCTCGACCGGGCGGAGGTCGTAGCGCGTGGCCGCCGCGGTGAAGGTCTGGCGGGCGGTGTCGGTCTCGGGCGCGTCCGGCAGGTGCGCGAAGATCGGGTGGACCAGCGGTGGCGCATCGGCCGCGCGGGCGCCCCCCGACAGGGGGCCCAGGACCAAGGAAACCAGCGCGACGCTTGGGGCCCAGCGAATCATGCGGGGATTGTCCCGCGCGATCCGGCCGGGTCAAATTCCGCGCCCTCGGGGCGGGTCCCGACTGTCCGGTCTAGAGGGTGGTCTTGACCTTGAACGACCGCTTGATCGGCCCGAACCAGAAGCCGATCCCGACCAGCAGGACCAGGCCCATGCCCGCGTGGCTCCATCCCGAATAGTTGTTGGGGACGATCATCGCGAACAGCAACGGGCCGGAGGCGAAGGTGTTGAAGCGCGAGGCCTTGCCGGCGGTGGCGGCCAGCTTGGCGGCGTCGGGGTGGGGCGTGCCGGCGATGAGGCCCCCCAGGATCTTCTTCTGCCGCGGCCAGATCACGAACCAGACGTTGAACCACATGATGGTCCCGATGAGGCCGCCGAACATGATCCAGGAGGCGCGGTTGCTGAGGTGCCCAGCGTCGAACAGCAGCCCCTGATGGACGTACTTGAAGAAGAACAGCACCCACCCGAACAGGAACGTGTACATCGCGCCCCACCGGAACCAGTAGAGCGCGCGCAGCAGCAGCTTCGGGTTGATCTTGGCCTTCAGCTCCTTGTCCAGGTCGGCCTGGAACGGGACGTTCACCAGATTGAAGAAGTAGAGGTGTCCGAGCCAGATGATCCCGAACATGATGTGGCCGAACCGCAGCAGGACAGCCAGGAGCGAATTGGGATCCTCGAACATGCGCGTGTCTTAACACGGGTCAGGGCGGCGCGGGGCGCGCGTGCAGCCAGTCCAGCAGCCGCGCCGCCTCGTCCTGCCGGTACCCCGCGAGCCGGCCGTCGGAGAACGGCCGCAGGGCCGCTTCGGCCTGCGAGAAACGCCCCAGCCGGATCAAGCAGAGCGCGCGGTTGTAGCGCGCCTCCGGGGCGAACGTGCCGCGCGGGAACCGCGCCAGGTACGTGTCCCAGGCCGCCAGCGCGCGCTCGGGCGCGCGGCCGGCGAAGTGAAGCTGATGGGCGCGCCCGTACAACTCGGCTTCTGCGTCCGGCCGATCCGGCGAGCGAGCGCGTTCGGGTTCGGCCGGGGGCAGTGGGAGCGCCGCGGTCACTCGACGGATCTTCCCGAGCAGCGATGGGTCGGCGGAGGGCATCCAGGCGATGATCTGGGCCGGCGGCTGGCGCCAGTGCCGGGCGAGGGCGGTCGCGGCCAGGGACGCCGATGTGAGCGCCATCAGCGCCGCCCCCAGCCCGACGGCGAGCGGGATCCGGCGAGGCTGCGTGGTGCGGGCAGCCGCCGCCAGGACACGGGCGCGCGTGGCATCGGCCGCGTCGCCAGCCGCGGTCAGCTCGCGATAGGCGTCGACCGCGGTTCGGTAGAGATCGGGCGGGTGCCTCACCCGTCGCGCTCCCGCCCGAGCAGCTCGCGCAATCGGCGGCGGGCATGAAACAGCCGCGTCCGGACCGTCGCCTCGGGGACATCCGCCACCACGGCGGCCTGCGCGGAGGTGAGGTCCTCGACCTCGCACAGGACGAACGCCACCCGCTGCGGGAGCGGGAGCTCGTCGAGCGCCGCCGCCAGCCGCAGGCCGAGCTGCCGGCGGCCGGCCTCCTGCTCCGGATCGCGCGGGCCGGAGGGGCTCTCGCTGCCGAGCCGCTCCAGCGCGCGCCGGCGCCGCATGGCCGCGCGCTGGTGGTGGCGCGCGCGCTTGACCGCGATGCCCAGCACGAAGGCCTCCAGCTGGGCGTCGCCGCGGAACCGGCGGACCGCCCGCGGCAGCGCCGCGAAGACATCCTGCACCACGTCCTCGGCCGCCGCCGGATCGGACAGCAGGCGCCGGGCGAGCGTGCGCACGCGCGCGTGCCAGCGGTCGAACGCCGCCGAGAGCGCCGCCAGCTCGCCCGCGCGCAACGCCGCGACCAGCGTGTGGTCCGGTTCCGGGGCTTCGGTTCGGTCGACCGCGCGCCTGCGGAGGGAGACCTTCACCGCCACGCGTACCGCAGGCCCACCGTCGCGGCGCCGAATCCGTCGCCGCCCGACGCGCCATAGGAGACGTGTCCGGCGACCCGCAACAGGACCTCGAAGGAATCTGTGAGGGCGATGGCCGCCGCCAGGGTGCCGCGCCCGAACACCCCGGGACGCAGGTGGGTGCCGGTCGTGGTCGCCGACGAGAATCCGGTTAGCGTCGACTGCGTCGTGACAGTTGCCTGGTACGGAATGTTGTCCAGCTCCAGCCCCGCGCCCAGCGTGGCCTCCGCCCCCAACCGCCCGTGCCGCCATCGCGCACCGATGAAGGCGCCGGCGCCCAGGAGCTGAGCGTTGACCTCGCCGCTGGTTCCCTCGACGGCCACGCCCCAGAGCTCCGTTCCCGGCGTTCGGCGCTGCAGCTCGAGCTGCCAGGCGGGCGCAAATCCCGTTTCGCCGCAGGTCGAACAAACGCCCAGCCAGCGGCCGACGGGCGCTGTCGGCCCATAGGCCAAGCTCAGCGACCAGCGGCGTTCACCAGGCGGCCCGACGACAGGGTGGGGCGCCGCGACCAGCGTCGTGATCCCCTCCGTGGGTGCTGAGAACGGTGGCGGCGAGATGGCGCTGGATGGCGTTGGCGCGGGCGGTTGAGCCTCGACAGCCGCCGGTGCGTCCTCGGGGACCGCCGTCACGATCGGCGCCACCTGATCGCGGGCTAGGTTGCCGGCCAGCCAGGCGATGGCGCGCAAACGCTCGGCGCGCGTCGCCGGGGCGGCGATCGTTCGAGACGTCGCGGTCTCCGCCGCCAGCAGCGACATCGTGACGTGGTCCGCGCCGGCCGCGACGACCAGCGCCCGCGCCGGCGGTGCTCCTCCGGCCTGCGGCGCGATGATCTCGCCGCCCAGCTCGGCGCGGATCGCCTGGCGCACCTCGTCGGGGCTGATCTCGGCGCCGGCCGACGGCTCGACCACGACCAACAGCGGTCCGTCGGCAGCGCGCACGGGCGCCTCAACCGTTACCAGAGCGCCCGCGGCGAAGACCCACCCGATCATCCTTCTTTTGCACCCGTTCACGCCTGACATGTCGCCGGAGGTGCGGCTTTTGTTCAACTGACGCTATGCTATAGCGCCAACTTGCCCGTTCCCCCCGTCGCCGTTCGTCGTTCACGCCTCCTTCTCCACCTCCGGCACGTCCTGCTCGTCTCGGCGGTCGCAGGGGTCGGGTGTGCCGCGCGCACGCCCGCGCCCGCCGCGGCCGGGACCGGCGCCGGCAGTCCGGGCCAGCTCGCCACGCCGCCCAAGGTGGTGCGGGTCGATCCGCAGTCGGGCGGCGGCGAGCCGAAGCCGCCCGGGCTGGCGGCGCTGCAAGAGGAGCTGCAGCGGGGGTTCCACGCGCTGTCGGAGAAGGGGAAGCCGCCGCCGTACTTCATCGGTTACGAGGTCCACGACCGGACCGAGACGACCATCATGGCCAGCTACGGCGCGCTGGTGCAGTCGACCGAGCGGCGCACCCGCATCCTCGACGCCGACGTGCGGGTGGGCGACTACAAGCTCGACTCGACGCACGCCATTCGCTCGAGCGACTTCGATTTCTCGTCGGACATCTCCGGTCACCCGGTGCCGCTGCCGCTCTCGGACGACCCGCTGGCGCTGCGCACGGTGGCCTGGGCGGAGACCGATCGCCGCTACGAGGAGGCCGCCGAGCGGCTGGTCAAGATCAAGACCCAGCGGACGCTGAAGGTCGCCGACGATGATCCGTCGGACGACTTCTCGCGCGAGAAGCCGGTCACCTACTTCGGGACGGCTGCCCACCTGACCATCGACGTGCCGGCCTGGGAGCAGCGGCTGCGCGCGGTGTCGGCGCGGTTCCGCGGCCAGGCCGAGGTCCTCGACTCCGACGTCAGCTTGCAGACCAGCAGCCTGACCGAGTGGCTGATCAACTCCGAGGGGACGGCGGTCCAGACCGGCCGCAACTATGTGCGCGTGCTGCTGGAGGCCGAGGCGCGCGCCGACGACGGGATGGAGCTGGAGCGCTTCGAGAGCTTCGACGCCGAGGCAGTCGAGGGGCTGGGCGACGACGCGGCCATGAACCGCGCCGCCGACTCCATCATCAACGACCTGAAGGCGCTGCGTCGCGCGCCGCTGGCCGAGCCGTACGCTGGTCCGGCCATCCTGGAGGGGAAGGCGGCCGGCGTCTTCTTCCACGAGATCTTCGGCCATCGGGTCGAGGGACACCGCCAGAAGAGCGAAGACGAAGGGCAGACGTTCGCCAAGAAGGTCGGCGAGCCGATCATGCCGTCGTTCATCTCCGTGTACGACGATCCGACGCTGGCGCGCCTGGACGACGTCGACCTGAACGGCTTCTACCAGTTCGACGACGAAGGGGTCGAGGCGCGCCGGGCGGCGCTGGTCGACGGCGGCATCCTGCGCGGCTTTCTTCTCAGCCGCTCGCCGACCCGCGGGTTCTTCGAGTCGAACGGCCACGGCCGCCGGCAGGAGGGGCGGGCGGTCGTCTCGCGCCAGGGGAACCTGGTCGTCGAACCGAGCCAGGTGGTCTCGCACGATCAGCTGCGCCAGATGCTGCGCGATGAGGCGAAGCGGCAAGGGAAGAAGTATGGGCTCTCCTTCCGCGACATCTCGGGCGGCTTCACCAACACGGCGCGCGGAGGGCCCCAGGCGTTCAAGGTGTTGCCGATCCTCGTTTATCGGGTGTGGGTCGACGGCCGGCCGGACGAGCTGGTCCGCGGCGTCGACCTGGTCGGCACGCCGCTCTCGGCGCTGTCGAAGATCATGGCCGCCGCCAACGACTACCAGACCTTCAACGGCTACTGCGGCGCCGAGTCGGGGTTCGTCCCGGTGTCGGCCACCAGCCCCAGCCTGCTGGTGCAGCAGATCGAGACCGAGCGCCGCGACAAGGGGAGCGACAAGCCGCCGGTGCTGCCGGCGCCGTCGCTGCAAGCGTCGCCGCCGCGTGCCGGGAGGGCGCCGTGAGGCGCCGGACGATCCGCCCGCTGCTGGTGGCGTCGGCCGCCGCGCTATTGGTCGGTGGCGCCGCGGCCGCCGATTCTCCGCCGGTGAAACCGCGGACCGAGAAGCCGCCAGGCGATCCGATCGCGCGCGTGCGGGTCAACGACGGCGCGATCACCCACGCTCTGCAGGACGAGCTCGCGCGGTCGATGTCCGAGCTGAAGCTGGGCGACGAGCCGCGCCCGTACTACCTCGGCTACACGATCTACGACCTCGATCAGGCGACGGTGAACGCCACCTTGGGCGCGGTGACCGCCGCCCACGCCTACCGCGGGCGCGTGCTGCGCACCGATGTCCGGGTCGGCGATCCCAGCTTCGACAACACGAACTTCGAGGGGAGCGCCCGGGTCGAGACCATCCCCCTGGAGGACGACTACGCGGCGGTGCGTCGCGAGCTCTGGCTGCGCACCGACGAGGCTTACAAGGCGGCGCTGGAGACGCTGGCCCGCAAGCGCGCGGCGGAGTCCGGCCAGGCCGCCGCCGCCGACGAGACGGCGGTGGGCGACTTCTCGAAGGAGGCGCCCGCGCACCTGGAGGTGCCGTTCCCGGGCGGCGCGGCCGATCCGGCGGCGCTGCGCGACGTGGCCGTGCGGTTGTCGGCGATCCTGATCGACTACCCGGAGATCGCCTCGTCGCGGGTCTCGGCCACGACCGCCATCGTCCGCCGGCGCCTGGCCACCAGCGAGGGGACGTTCGTCGACGACAACCAGCGCACGGCACGGATCGAGGTCATCGCCGACACCCAGGCCGCCGACGGGATGAAGCTGCGCAGCTTCGTTCCGTTCTCGGCGCTGACGCCCAGCGGCCTGCCTGCCTTCGCCGACATGGAGAAGTCGGTCCGCGCGATGGCGAAGGAGCTGGTGGCGATGCGCACGGCGCCGGTCGCCTCGTCCGGGACCGGCGCGGTCCTGTTCGAGGGGCTGGCGGCGCCGCAGCTGATCAAGAAGCTGCTGGGGGACCAGGTCGCCGGGACCCCGCCGCCCAAGACCGCGCAGGCCGGGAGCGACGAGGGGAACGACGAGAGCGCGCTGGCCACCAAGCTGGGGCAGAAGGTCGCCTCGCCGATCCTGGCGGCGGTCGACGATCCCTCGCTGACCGTCGGTCCCAACAAGACGTTGCTCTACGGCAGCTACAAGATCGACGACGAAGGGGTTCCGGGGCAGCGGGTGTCGCTGATCGAGCACGGCGTCCTGAAATCGCTGCTGATGTCGCGGACGCCCCGGCGCGAGATCACTCACTCGAACGGGCACGCCCGCGCGCCGCGCTTCGCCGCGCCCCGCGCCCGCCTGGGGACGCTGGTGATCACCGGCGGGAAGCCGATGCCGCGCGCGGCGCTGGTGAACGAGCTGGGAAAGATCGCCAAGACCGGCGGCGTCACCACCTATATCGTCCGGCTGCTGGACGACGACAACCTGCCGGGGACGGAGTCCGACGATCTGGCGGCGCTGCTGTCGTTCAGCCTGGGGTCGCACGGACCGCCGCCCGTCCGCCCGCTGGTCGTGTATCGCCTGGACCACGGCAAGGAGACGCTGGTGCGCGGCGTCCTGCTGGAGAACCTGCTCCCCCGATCTCTCAAGGACATCACGGCGATCGGCGCCGAGCCGGTGGTCGACAACTACATGGAAGGGGGCGGCGGCTTCTCCGGCGTCCCGAGCACGATCATCTCGCCGCCGCTGCTGGTGTCGGACGTCGACGTTCGGCGTCAACCGGGGCGCAACCGCAAGCCGCCGCTCTATCCGTCGCCCCTGGCGCGACATTGATGTAAGGTACGCCCGATGCCTCGGGAGCACTTCACGGTCGGTGACGTCGACGCCCTGGTGCCGACCCTGGAGCGGATCTTCGTCGACGTGCTGCAGCTGCGCGCGGGCCTGCGCGGGCTGGAGACGCAGCTCGAGCGCGCCAACGTCCGCATGAGCCGGGAAGAGATCCTGGAGAGCGACGACGGCTCACCCGAGGTGCGGCGCGCGAAGGCGCTGTTCCGCGGTTACTACGAGGCGCTCTCCGATCAGCTCGGGCGGGTGCGCGATCTGGGCGGCGAGGTGAAGGACGCGGAGATCGGTCTGGTCGACTTCCCGGCCCGCCGCCTGGGCGAGGAGATCCTGCTGTGCTGGCGGTTCGGCGAGAAGAAGGTCGGCTTCTGGCATCCGGTCGACGGCGGGTTCGCGTCGCGCCAGCCGGTCGACGCCGAAGTCACGCGCTTGCCGCAGTCCCTGGACTAGGCCCGCCGTGTCGCGTGAGCCGGCCCTTCGCGCCGCGGTCGACGCGCTCCTGCGCGCGGCGGGACGCGATCCCGACAGCGATCCGGATCTGGGCGGGACCGCCCGCCGGGTGGCGCGCCTGTGGGAGACGGAGTTCCTGGCCGGCTACGCGATGGACCCGGCGGTCATCCTGGGCGACCCCGTGCGCGGCGAGGCCGATCCGGACGTGGTCGTGGTCGGCGGCCTGCGGTTTCATTCGATGTGCCCGCACCACCTGCTGCCGTACCGGGGCGTGGCGCACGTGGCGTACCTGCCGGCCGGCCAGCTGGTGGGTTTCGGGCGGCTGGCCGATCTGGTCGACTGCTTCACCCGGCGGCTGACGCTGCAGGAGCGGGCCACGCACCAGATCGCCGACGCGCTCTGCCGCCATCTGGGCGCGCGCGGCGCCGGCTGCGTGATCGAGGCCGAGCAGCTCTGCCTGGCGCTGCCGGAAGAGAAGCACGATCGCTCGGGCGTCGTGACCAGCGCGTTCGTGGGCGAGATGCGCGAGCGCCCCGACCTGAAGGCGCGCCTCCTGGAGGCGGCCAACCTGGGTGGGCGCTCGCGGTGACCGAACCGGCCCCGACTGGTGTGCTGCAGGGGAAGGTGGCGGTGGTCACCGGCGCGTCGCGCGGGATCGGACGCGCCATCGCCACGCTCCTGGCCGGGGCGGGGGCGCGCGTGGCGGGGTGCGCGCGGCACGCGCTGGACGACGTCGTCGCCTGCGACGTGACCCGGCCGGAGGACGTCGACCGGTTCGCGGCGGATGTCCTGCACCGCTTCGGCGCGCCCGACATCGTGGTCAACAACGCCGGGGTCGTGGCGCGCGCGCGGCTGGAAGAGACGCCGCTCGAGAGCTGGGCTGCCGTCGTCGACTCGAACCTCAAAGGGACGTTCCTGGTCACGCGCGCGTTTCTGGCGGCGATGCGGGCCAAGGGGGGCGGCCGGATCGTCAACATCGCCTCGATCTCGGGACGGCAGGGAACCGCCGGCCTGACCGCCTACTGCGCCGCCAAGCACGGCGTGGTCGGCCTCACGCGGGCGCTGGCCGAGGAGGTGCGGTCCGAAGGGATCGCGGTCAACGCGGTCTGCCCGGGCTCGGTCGACACCGACATGCTGCGGGTCGGGATGCCGGGCGCCCGGCCCGACATGTCACCGGAGGACGTGGCGAACGTCGTGATCTATCTTTGCGCCTACGCGCCCCCGGCGCTCACCGGATCGTGCGTGGATGTCTTTGGCTGATACCCCGGCTGTCACCCCAGAAACCGACGGAACGCTCGCCTCGGCGCTGCGCCGGCTGCCCCTGTTCCCGCTGCCCAACGCGGTGCTGTTCCCGCACGCGCTGCTGCCGCTGCACATCTTCGAGGAGCGTTACCGCGCGATGGTGCGGGACATCCTGACCGGCGGGCGCTGCCTGGCCATCGGCCTGCTCTTGCCCGAGGCGAACGAGCACGACGAGCGCCCACCGGTGCAGCCGATCGCCGGCGTGGGCGAGGTCGTGATGGCGCACGAGCTCCCCGATGGGCGGTTCAACCTGGTCGTGCGCGGCCGCGCGCGCGTCCGCATCGACCAGGAGCTGCCGTCGGATCGCCCGTACCGCCTGGTGGCGGCCACCGAGCTGCCCGATCTCCGGATCGCCGACGAGGGCGAGATCGCCGACGCCGATCAGACGCTGCGCGCCCTCATCGGCCGGCTCGCCGACGCCATCCCGGAAGGGGGAGAGCTGCTGCGGCAGGTGATCGCCGCTCAGGAGAGCCCCGCCGAGCTGGTCGACGGCGTCGCCTCGGCGCTGATCGTCGACCCCGCGCTCCGCCAGCGGCTCCTGGAGACGCGCGACGTCGGTGAGCGCCTGGAACGGGTCGCCGCCGAAGTGGTGGCGATGACCGCCCGGATCGGCGCTCCCGGATCTGCGAACTGATCTTTCCGTTCGCCGTCGGTATCGCTATATATCTGCGCATGGTTCGTCACGCTCGTTTCAGATTGGTATTCGCTCTCGCGGCGCTGGGAGCGGTGTCGTTCAGCCTCCCGTTCCTGGCCCAGGCCAAGAAGGGAAAGAAGGCCGCGGCGGCTTCGACCGACGACTGCAAGACCGACAAGGATTGCGTCCTGGTGACGGATGACTGCTGCCCGTGTTCCGAGGGGGGCAAGCAGCGCGCCATCCCGAAGAAGCAAAAGGAGAGCTACGAGAAGGACCGCAAGAAGCGCTGCGCGGACACCGCCTGCACGGAGCAGGTCTCGACCGATCCCAGCTGCACGCAGAAGGCCTTCTGCGGCGCCGGCATCTGCGAGCTCGGCGACGACACCCCCGCGGCGCCGTAAGCCTAGTTCGTCGTGACGCCGCTCTGATCGACGCAGACGCCGCCGCCGGCGTCACCGGTCTTGCAGAGGGCTGAGGTCGGCGGCAGGCAGGCGACGGCCGCGCAGACGCCCACCTGGCAGTCGTGCTGGTTCCAGTCGTTCTGGATCTGCGAGAGGTTGGTGTCGGCGGTGACGAAGGTGGTGCAGCCGCCGCAGCCCAGGCGATCCGTCACCGACTTCTGGCACTGGTTCTGGGCGCTGGGCGTGCACGCGCGGTCGGCCGCCAGCGCGGCCTGGTAGTCGGCGGCGATCTGGTCGCAGGTCTCGCCGCCGCCTTGGCCGCCACTTCCGTTCTTGCCGCCGGTCGCGGTGGCGCCGCCCGTTCCGGGGGCACCACCGCCGCCGTCGGCGGTGCTGAGGGGGGTGATCGTTCCGCAGGCGGCGGCCAGGGAGACCAGGAAGAGGCAGGCGAGGGTGAACGGGCGGCGCATGGCTAGTTCACCGTCGGCAGGCTCGCGCAGGTTCCGCCTGGACTGGCCCCCGCGTTGGGCCCGTTGTCCGAGCTGGTCGTAACGCAGGTCACCGTCGTCGGGACCACGCAAGCGATCGCCGGGCAGGCGTGCGGGGTCGCGCCACAGTTGGCGGCGTCCCATGCGGCCGTGATCGCGTCCAGCGTGGTGGTGTCGTTCACGTACTGCTTGCAGCCGGGGCAGGAGATCGAGCTGTCGACCAGCTTCTGGCACTGGTTCTGGGCCCCCGGCGTACAGCTCCGAGCGTCGGTCAGGGCGTTCGCGTAGTCGGACTCCAGCTGGCCGCAGCTCTCGCCCCCGTCGTTGTTCGCCTTGTCGCCGCCGGTCCCGACCGCACCACCCGTGCCGACCACCCCTCCCGTCCCCGTTCCCTTCCTTCCGCCGATGCCGAGCGCGCCGCCGGTGCCGATCGCGCCACCGGTGCCGACCACCCCGCCCGTGCCGACCACCCCGCCGGTCGAGACCGTCCCGCCGCTGCCGGTCGCGCCGGCAAGGCCGGTCGTCCCGCCCGTCGGGCCGCAGCGGGGGCAGTCCGTCGCGCCGCCGGAACCCCCCGCGTCGGCCGGGGTTGGGTTGGTCAGGTTGTCGCTGTTGAGCGAACAGGAGAGCAGCAGCAAACAACCCGACAACCCGATCAGGTGGCGCATGCGAAGGGGAGCAGCAATCGCCATGCCCAATTGTCGCGCCGATTCCCGCGTTTACCAAGCGCGAGTCGTTGCGGCCTCACGACGTTGGGCGTCGAAGATACCCTCGAATTTTCGATACCGCCCGGATCAGCGTGCCGTGCTGAACGCCACACCCGTCGCGGCTGCGTCGACGAAGGTCAGGGCCAGCGCCAGCCCGGGTTCCAGCAGCGGCTCGGCCGCGATGAAGCGCCGGGCCACCGTGCCGGTGGCCTCTAGCCGGGGATACAGCGACAGCACGGCCGCCGAGGTGTTGGCGCCGGTGGCGAACACGGTCCAGCCGAGCCGCGCGCCCTGCAACGCGCCGGCGGTGGCCGTCCAGCGCGAGATCGGCCCCGGCTCGGCGGTCCAGGTGGCGTCCAGATCGACCAGCGGCAGATCGTCCTCCACGTCGGCGCCGGGGCCGTTCGGACCGGGGCGCGGCTTGATCGTCGACCACCCGGGGAAGATCCGCCAGGTTCCCGGATCTCGAAGCGCGGCCGCCACCCGCGCCGCGGCTGCCCGCACCACGACCGCGGCCGCCACGCCGGCCAGTCGTTCGTTCGGCTGCCGCGCCACCAGCGCCAGCACGCCCTGCGCGCGCAGCGGGGCCAGCGCCTC
>CAZTZM010000068.1:0-11548 GCA_964618005.1 uncultured Myxococcales bacterium | reverse complement strand
CCGCTCTTCCGGCGCCTTGTCGATCTGGTCGTAGGCCAGGAACTTCGCGAAGCCCTTCTTCGTCAGCACCTTCGTGATCGCGGCCGTCAGCGTCGTCTTGCCGTGATCGACGTGCCCGATCGTCCCGATGTTCAGGTGCGGTTTGTTCCGAACGAATTTTTCCTTGGCCATCGCTATCTGTCCTCTTTGGGTTCCTGACGCTCTTTGACTCGGCTTCGCTTACTAAACCAGCCTCGAGCCCACGACCCGGATTGAACGGGTGACCTCGTCCTTACCAAGGACGTGCTCTGCCAACTGAGCTACGTGGGCAACATTCCAGACGGAGCGGGAGACGGGTCTCGAACCCGCGACGTCCAGCTTGGAAGGCTGGAGCTCTACCAACTGAGCTACTCCCGCGGGTGTTCGGTTGACCATGTCTTTGGTGCTGATGATGGGGTGATGCTTGTCGTGCTTCTGAGTGGACGGGGAAGGATTCGAACCTTCGAAGTCAGAGACGACAGATTTACAGTCTGTTCCCTTTGGCCACTCGGGAACCCGTCCCGAAAAAACTGTGTCTGTGAGTCGGTGCGCTTGTGACCTCGCAACGGAGCTGGCGATGGGACTCGAACCCGCAACCTGCTGATTACAAATCAGCTGCTCTACCATTGAGCTACGCCAGCGCCGGTATCCATCCCTGTCCATTGTCTTGTGATTCTGACGAGTTTCGCTTCGTTCCGGCGTCGACATAGGTATCCCCAGGCCGGCGCGCAGAGCGCGAACGTATAGTTCGACGACGTGGCGGTGTCAAGCGACAATGATCGGGCTGGCCAGCTTCTTGCCAGACAGCCCAGCCGACGCACTGTCCCAGCGCGTCACCGCCACCCCCGGCGACCCCGGTTTTACTACAGAATCTGGCGTTCCGGACCGACGGCGGGCGGGCCCTGGTCCTTGGGGTCCCGAACCGACGAGCCGTCAGCCGGGGTGCCCGACCGGTCCGTCGCGGGGGGCGTCGGGGTGGGGGGCGGCGGGGGCACCTCGGTCTCCGTGCCGGCCGCGGAGGGGTCGGCGAACTCGAACTTGAAGCTGGGGTCCAACATCCGCTGCAGCTTGGCGAACGCCAGCTTGGACTTGTCCCGCCACTCGTTCTGCACGCCCAGCCGCTCCAGCATCAGCAGGTTTTGCTCGTGCGTCCGCAGCGACTTCTCCAGCAGGATGCGGATCTTCTTGCGCAGCTCCTCGTAGTAGACCTCGCGCTTCTCCTGATTGGCCTCGCCCATCATGTCGTCCGGGATGGGGGCGTGGATGAAGGCGTCGTAGAACTCCTCATACAGCGACCCGATCTGGTAGCCCGAGGCAGAGGCCCACTGTGGGTTGCCGAGCTTGATGGCGTCGATGTACTGCCGCTGCGCCGCCAGCAGCAGGCGGGCCTTGTTCTCCATGTCCGCCGACATCTGCTTCTCGGGCAGGCGCAGCGGGATGGCGCGGAAGCGCTCGTGGGTGATCTCACCCAGCTGGTAACGGACCAGGCCCAGGTAGAAGTCGGTCTCCAGCCGCTCCTGGCTCGCGATGCTGTTGAAGAAGTAGACCGCGTTCTGGAACGTTCGCTCGGAAGTGTCGAGATCCTTCAGCTGGTACTGGGCAAACCCGCGGCGGGCCATCGCCTCGATCTTGTCGTCGGCGGTCAGGTCCTTGCGTTCCAGGATCTCCGCGAACTTCGTGGCCGAGGTCGGCCAGTTCCCCATCTCCGCGTAACAGGCGCCCAGCTGGAACTCGGCGTCCTTGGCGTCGGACGAATCCGCGAACTCGGTGGCGAGCCGCTGGAAGCGGGCGACGGCCGTCTGCCAGTCCTTCAGCCCCTCGTAGGCCAGGCCGTCGTTGTAGAGGGCGGCCTTGGTGAAGCGGGTGTCGGGAAACTCCTTGAGGAGCTGCTCATAGTCACGGACGGAGTCGGCATACCGCTTGTCGGACAGCGACTTACCCGCCCGTTCGAACAGCTCCGTCGCGTCGTACGTCTCGAGGTGGGTTCCCTCGGGCCCCTTGACCGCCGCGATCTTGATGGGATCCATCGTGATCTGCTCGACGGGCACACCGGGAGGGACCACGGTGACGTCGTTCTTGGCCTTTCCGGCGCAGGCCGCCAAGAACATCAGGGGGATCAAACAGACTCGTTTTGCCGCTCGTTTCACCATCAGAGGGGCCTCCGTCAGTTTGAGGGACAACAGGCGGGGCGCCAGGTTCCATCGGCGGTTTCACGGTTTACAGAAGCCCCACGGTCGGGCACCGTGGACGGCGTGCCGCTGCGCGAGCTGATCCCTCCCGCCGCCATCGCCCAGCGGGTGGCGGAGCTGGGGCGTGAGATCGACGCCCGGCTGCCGCCCGGCGCGCTGACCGTCGTTGGCGTCCTACGGGGGGCCTTCGTGTTCATGGCCGACCTGGTACGGGCCATCCCCCGCGACATGACCTGCGATTTCCTGGGTGTGCGCAGCTATGGCGACGCCACCGTGTCGTCCGGGGTGGTCGAGATCACCAGCGACCTCGGGGCGCCCATCGCCGGGCGGCACGTGCTGCTGGTGGAAGACATCGTCGACACCGGCCTGACCCTCCGCTACCTGCTGAACCTGCTGCGGGCGCGGGGGCCCGCCAGCCTGCACACCTGCGCGCTGCTGGCCAAGCCCAGCTATCAAGATGCGAGCGCGCCGCTGGACTTCTACGGCTTCGAGGCCCCCGACGCCTATGTCGTGGGCTACGGCCTGGACGGCCGCCAGCTCTACCGCAACCTGCCCGGCATTTCGGCTTTGGAAGGCGCAACCCTGGAACCCTGAGAGGGTTCCAGGATCTCCGACCGGCCGGCCTCCAGCGGGCGAAGCCCGCCTGCTGCCTCCGCGCTGAGACGCTTCAGCGCGACTTGCGCCCGCGGTCGAGCTCGTCTTTGAGGCGCAGCTTGAGGCCGTTGTAGCGCTGCAGGAACTCGTAGTGGCGCTGGCGGAAGGCCTGCAGGTAGCGCCGCTCGTGCGACTTCTGCTTCAGCGCCTCCCGAATCTCGCCCAGCGGCCCGACCAGCTGGCCGGGATCCGTGTACGACCCGATCAGCGTCATCACCCGGGTGGCGTCGACCAGCTTCACCTCGCCGGTGCGACCGCTCTTGCCGGGCGGGCTATAGAGCAGCGTCAGCACGTCCGGGGCGCTGGCCTTGACGGTGTTGACCACCATGCTGCCGGGCAGGTCGGGCAGATCCTCTTTGACGATCACGATCTGGGGGCGCGTCTGGGTGACGATGTCGAGCGCCTCGCCGCCGGTCAGCGCCAGGCGGAACTGCCACCCCTGTTCGGCGGTCAGCACCTCCTCCAGCTTGGCGACGGACTCGCGGTCGTCGTCGACCACCACCACGCTGACGGTCGCCAGCCGGCCGGCCGATTCTTCGTGGTTGCGGCCGGTGGCCCGGTCCTCGAGGTCAAGGAGCTCGTGCGAGACGTCGCGCAGCCGGCGCAGGAACTCCTCGTGCGTCTCGGCCACCTCTTCCAGCAGGCTGTTGCGATCGCCGGTCGACTTGATCTCGCTGGCCGCCTCGACCACGCGCTCGCGCAGGTAAGGGACCACGTCCGGCTCCTTCAGCACGACGTCGGCGGCGCCGGCCCGGAACGCCTTGACCGCGGTCTCGTAGGACTTGCGCGCGGTCATCACCACGACCGAGGTCAGCGGCGACTTGTCGCGCGAGAACTGCAAGAGCTCGATGCCGCCCCCCGGGGTGGGCGTGTCGGCGTCGACCAGCGCCACCGCGAAGAACTTGTTCAGCAGCTGGTCGCGCGCCCGGACCGGATCGTTGGTCCCGGTGACGATCAGGCCCACCTTGGTCAGCAGCCGGTCCAGCCCCTTGACGACCTGATCGTCAGCGTCGACGACCAGCACCTCCTGACCGGCGGCGGCGGGTTGGATGGCCACGTTGTCATCAACTTACCCTGGGGCTCGGCCATGCAGCAAGCGAACCATCCCCCGGGAGCTGATAGGCTTCATGTCCTCTCTTGGGCTTCGCGCGAGGATCGGACATGGACTCTTTCTTCGACAGGGCGCTGATGGCAGCGCGCCGGCTGGGCGCGTCCGACGTACACCTCAAGCCGGGGCTGGCGCCGATCCTGCGGATCGCCGGCGAGCTGCGAACGCTCAGCGACGTCCCGCCGCTGTCGCGGGAGTTCCTGCAGAGCCTGGGGCTCTCCCTCCTCAACGACCGGCGGCGAGAGATCCTGGAACGGACGGGCGACGTGGTCGTGGCGCTGGCCACCAGCACGGGCGGCCGGCAACGGGTCCACATCTTCCACCACCGGGGCGGCTTCGGCCTGGCGTTGCGCCTCATCCCGCCCGAGGCGCCGGCGCTGGCGACGCTGGGGCTGCCGCCCGAGACCAGCGAGCTGATCGAACCCGGCGCAGGGCTGGTGCTCGTGGCGGGCGGCGCCGGCCAGGGAAAGACGACCACGCTGGCCGCCCTGCTGGAGGACCTGGGGACACGCCGCCCCTGCCGGGTGCTGACGATCGAGGACCCGGTCGAGTACCTGCTGAAGGATCGGCGGGGGGTGGTGGTCCAGCGCGAGGTGGGGACCGACGCCCCCTCGGCCGCGGCGGCGCTGCGGTCCGCGGCGCGCCAGGACCTCGACGTGCTGGCGGTGGGCGAGCTGGCAGAGGCCGAGGCGGTCCGGCTGGCCGTCGAGGCCGCGGAGACGGGCCGCTTGGTGCTTGCCGGTATCACCGCGGGTGGCGTGGCCCCCGCGCTGGAGAAGGTGACCGGCTTCGGGGGTCCGGACGGCGTCGCCGCGGCGCGGGCGCGGGTGGCGGCCGTCCTGCGCGGGGTACTCTTCCAGCGGCTGGTCCCGCTGGCCGACGGCAAGCGGCGCGGTCCGACCGGCACCTTGCTTCGGGTGGGCCCGGAGACGCGAGCCCGGATCGCCGCGCCGCCCGAGGGGTCAGAGCTGCCTGGAAGCTTCGGCTTCGAGCCCTCGGCCGAGCCCGCCCGCCGCCGCGGCGGTGGAGAAGCGCGCACAGTGGTTGAGGACGACGCCGCAGGCGACTAGGCCCGCCTTCGCGGCGGCGCGTCGTCGGGCTTGGTTCGCTCCGCTCACCGTTGCCTTTGCGGCAACGCCCTCCTAGTCTTCGCACCGCCCATGTCGCCTCAGACTCTCTCTCCCGACGTTCGCCGCGCGTTCCTGGATTTTTTCGTCTCCCGCGGACATCAGGAAAACGCCAGCGCGTCGCTGGTTCCGCACAACGATCCGACGCTGCTGTTCAAGAACGCTGGGATGAACCAGTTCAAGGATTACTTCACCGGCAAGGCCAAGCCGCCGGTCCCGCGCGCCACCACCGCGCAGAAGTGCGTGCGCGCCGGCGGCAAGCACAACGACCTGGAGAACGTCGGGCGCACCGCGCGCCACCACACGTTCTTCGAGATGCTGGGGAACTTCTCCTTCGGCGACTACTTCAAGGCCGACGCGATCGCCTTCGCGCACGACCTGCTGACCAAGACCTACGGCATCCGGCAGGATCGGCTGATCTACACGGTGCATGAGTCCGACGACGAGGCGCGCGGGCTCTGGCGCAAGATCGCCGGCGTCGGCGACGACCGCGTGATCTCGCTGGGCGACAAGGACAACTTCTGGGCCATGGGCGAGACCGGCCCCTGCGGCCCGTGCAGCGAGATCCACTACCTGCAGGGGACGCAGATCCCGTGCGCGGTGGAGACCGCCGGCGGCCACTGCCAGGGCCCCGCCTGCGACTGCGACCGCTGGGTCGAGATCTGGAACCTGGTCTTCATGCAGTTCGAGCAGGTCGGGCCCGGCGACCGCCGGCCGCTGCCCAAGCCCTCCGTCGACACCGGCATGGGGCTGGAGCGCCTGTGCGCCGTGCTGCAAGGGGTGCGGTCGAACTACGAGACGGATCTGCTGCGGCCGCTGATCGACCGCGTGGCGGCGCTATCGAAGAAGACGTTCGACCCGACCGACTATGAGGGGACCAGCGTCTCGCTGCGCGCCATCGCCGACCACGCGCGCGCGAGCGCCTTCCTGATCGCCGACGGCGTCTTCCCCGACAAGACGGGGCGCGAGTACGTGCTGCGCCGGATCATGCGGCGCGGCGTCTACCACGGCTGGCTGCTGGGCATCAAAGAGCCGTTCCTGGACGGCCTCTGCGCCGAGGTGATCGCCAAGATGGGCGGCGTCTACCCGGAGCTGACCGAGCGGGCCAGCCTGATCGCCAAGATCACGCACGAAGAAGAGGTCCGCTTTCGCGAGACGCTGGAGCGTGGCGTGCGCTTGCTGGATGAGTCTGTCGGCCCGGCGGGGGGACACAAGAGCTGGACGAACGTCGACGGTCAGCTGGCGTTCAAGCTGTACGACACCTACGGCTTCCCGCTGGATCTCACGCGCGTGATCGCCGAGCAGCACAGCCTGAGCGTCGACGAGGACGGCTTCGCCAAGGCCATGGACGAGCAGCGCCGCCGCAGCGAGTTCCAGGGCTCGGGTGAGGTCGCCGTCGCCGAGGTGTTCCAGAAGATCGCCGAGCGCGTCGGCCCGACCAAGTTCCTGGGTTACGAGCAGACCCACGGTGAGTCGAAGATCGTGGCGCTGGTCTCCGAGGGGAAGGAGGTCGAGTCGGTCGGCCCGTTCTCGAAGTCGGTGGGCGTGGTCGTGGCCGAGACGCCGTTCTACGGCGAGCAAGGCGGCCAGATGGGCGACGCGGGCGAGCTGGCGTCGGGACAGGCCAAGATGGCGGTGCGCGACTGCAAGCGCCCGGTGTCGTCGCTGTGGGTCCACTTCGGCGAGATCGAGTCGGGCGAGCTGCGCGTCGGCGATGCGGTGAAGCTGACGGTCGACGTCGAGCGCCGCGACGACATCCGGCGCAACCACTCGGCCACGCACCTCCTGCACTGGGCGCTGCGCCACGTGCTGGGGCCGCACGTCACCCAGAAGGGCTCGCTGGTGGCGCCCGATCGCCTGCGCTTCGACTTCTCTCACGGCGCCCCGCTCACCGACGACGAGAAGCTGAAGGTCGAGTCGCTCGTGAACGAGCGCATCCGGCGCAACGCCGCCACCGCCACGGCGGTGCTGCCGATCGCCGAGGCCAAGCAGGCCGGCGCCATCGCCTTCTTCGGCGAGAAGTACGGCGACACGGTGCGCGTGGTGACGATGGGCGAGTCGAAGGAGTTCTGCGGCGGCACGCACGTGTCGCGCACCGGCGACATCGCGTTCTTCAAGCTCACCGAGGAGACCGGCGTGGCGCAGGGCGTGCGGCGCATCGAGGCCGCCACCGGCGCCGGCGCGCTGGCCTACGTCCAGCGGATGGAGCAGGAGCTGGTCGAGTCGGGGCGCCTGCTGCGCGCGGGCGAGCTGGAGGTGGCCTCGCGCATCGTGAAGCTGCAGGCCGACCAGAAGGCGCTGGAGAAGGAGCTCGAGAAGCTGCGGCGCAAGCTGGCCTCGGGCGGCGGGCGCGATCTGGTCGCCGAGGCGCGCGACGTGGCCGGCGTGCGCGTCCTGGCCACCCGCGCCGACGTGGCCGATCCCAAGGCGCTGCGCGAGGTGGCCGATCAGCTGCGCGACAAGCTCGGCTCCGGCGTCATCGTGCTGGCCGGCGTGGAGGGGGAGAAGATCGCCCTCGTCTCGATGGTCTCGCCGGATCTGGTCGGCAGGCTGCACGCCGGCAAGATCGTCGGCGAGGTCGCCAAGGCCGTCGGCGGCAAGGGCGGCGGCCGGCCGGACATGGCCCAGGGAGGCGGCTCGCAGCCCGAGCACCTCGACAGCGCGCTGGCGCGCGTGTTCGAGCTGGTACGTGGCTGACAGCCGCGAACCGTTCATGCTCGACGCGACCGATGCAGGAGGCACGCTGGCCGCGGCCCTGCGGCGTCGCCTGCCCGACAAGAGCTGGAGCGAGGTCCGCGCGCTTTGCACCAGCGGGAAGATCTCGCTGGACGGCGAGCGCGTGCTGGACCCGGCGTTGCGCGTTCGCGCCGGGCAAGAGATGGCCCTGCGCGCCAACGCGCCCCGCCCAGACACCGCGCCGCCCGGCTTCCGGATCGTGTTCGACGACGCGCACGTGGTCGTGATCGAGAAGCCCTCCGGCATCTCCAGCGTCCCCTACGAGCGCAAGGAGAGCGGCACCGCCATGGACCTGATCCGGGCCGCCTGGCGCCGCCACGGCAAGCGCGCCACCGCCACGCCGCTCTACGTGGTGCACCGGATCGACAAGGACACCTCCGGTCTGCTCTGCTTCGCGAAGACGCGGCTGGCCGAGCGCGCGCTGCACGAAGTCTTCCAGCGCCATACGGCCGCCCGCGCCTACCTGGCCGTCGCCGAGGGCGAGATCGCCGCCCCCGCCCGCATCGAATCGAACCTGGTCGCCGACCGGGGCGACGGCATCCGAGGATCCACGCGGTTCCCCGACCAGGGGCAGAACGCGATCACGTACGTCGAGCCGCTCCGACGGTACCGCGGGCGCGGGGAGGGAGTCGTCGCTACACTCTGCCGCGTGCGACTGGAGACCGGCCGGACCCACCAGATCCGCATCCACCTTTCCGAGCGCGGCCACCCGCTGGTCGGCGAGACCGTCTACGTCCGGGATCTGCTGCGCGCCGGCCGCCAGCCCCTGCCTGCGCCGCGTCTCATGCTGCACGCCGGGCTGCTCGGCATCCCGCACCCGGTGACGGGTGCGCCGATCGAGCTGCGGGCCACGCCGCCCGATGATTTCCTGACCGTGGTGGAGTCGTTGGGGGGCGCCCGTGCCGATTGCCAAATCTGACCCCAAGTCCGAGCCCGGCGTCCGCTCGGCGCTGGCGACCGTCTACGAGACGATCCGCTCTGCTTACGGCCCGGACGCGCAAAACATCCTCGAGCAGCCGGACGGCGGGCACGACCCGACGTTCCTCGACCGGACGGCGCCGCTGCTCGAATTCCTGTGGTCGCGCTATTTCCGCGTGCGGCTCCTGGGGATCGAGAACGTTCCCTCGACCGGCGCCGCCGTGCTGGTCGGCAACCATTCGGGCGGCATCCCCTACGACGGGGCGCTGTTGCTGCACGGCATCCACCGCGACCACCCCGCGCACCGGCGCGTGCGCCCGCTGGTCGCGAACTTCGCGTTCCGGCAGGGGTGGATGTCGAACGTCATCGCGCGCATCGGCGGCGTCCGGGCCTCGCGCGAGAACGCCCTGCCCCTGCTGGCCGCCGGCGAGCTGGTGGCCGTGTTTCCAGAAGGTCTCAAGGGTGTCGGCAAGCTGTATCGCGAGCGCTACCGCACGGCTCGGTTCGGGCGGGGCGGGTTCGTGCGCCTGGCGGCCGAGGCCCATGTCCCCCTGTTGCCGGTCGCCATCGTGGGCGCCGAAGAGATCCACCCGGTCATCGGGAAGATCACCCGGCTTGCCGAGCCGCTGGGCCTGCCTTACATCCCAATAACTCCGACCTTTCCATGGCTTGGGCCGCTGGGCCTGCTGCCGGTGCCGACCAAATGGACGATTCAAATCGGCTCTCCCATCCCGCCGCCGACGGCCGGCGATCATGGCGGTTTGGTGACAGTGGCCGAGCAGGTCCGTTCGGAGATCGATGGGATGATCGCGGATCTGCTGGTCCAGCGACGGTCCATCCTGTTCGGCTGACGCGCCCTTTCGCCCCGCCGAATGCCCCGAAACGTTTGACTTCTCCTACGTTATATTCGTGCGGCACTATACAGTTCGGATATAAATTGGAGGCTTAATCCGCGCCCTTTCATGATCGATATCGGCCACACGATCGGGAATTACAAGGTCACCGCCAAGCTCGGAGAGGGGGGTATGGGGGTGGTGTACCTGGCCGAGCACCCGGTCATCGGGAAGAAGGTCGCCATGAAGGCGATCCACCCGGAGCTGTCGAAGAACGCCGACGTCGTTTCGCGCTTCATCACCGAGGCCAAGGCCGTCAACCAGATCGGCCACGAGCACATCGTCGACATCGCCGACTTCGGCAACACGCCGGAGGGTGAGTTCTACTTCGTGATGGAGTACCTGCAGGGCGAGTCGCTGTCCGACCGCCTGAAGCGGGAGAAGCGCATCCCGGTCTCCCAGGCGATGTCGATCGGCGCGCAGATCGCCGACGCGCTGAACGCCTCGCACCAGCAGGGGATCATCCACCGGGATCTGAAGCCGGAGAACATCTTCCTGTGCAACCGCGGCGCGGGCCGCGACTTCGTGAAGGTGCTGGACTTCGGGCTCGCCAAGCTGACGCAGAACGATCAGAAGGTGACGCACAAGACCCGCACCGGCTCGGTGATGGGGACGCCGTATTACATGTCCCCCGAGCAGTGCGAGGGGAAGACGGAGATCGACTACCGCGCCGACATCTACTCGCTCGGCGTGCTGCTGTTCGAGATGCTGACCGGCAAGGTGCCGTTCGGCGGCGAGGGCTACGGCGAGATCATCGTCAAGCACGTCACCATGCCGCCGCCGTCGGTGCGCAGCGTGGTCCCCGAGCTGCCCGACTACCTGGACCCCATCATGTATCGCATCCTGGCCAAGGATCGCGATCAGCGCTTCCAGACCATGTCCGACCTGCGCGAGGCGCTGCTCGATCCCGAGCGCTACGCCAGCTCGGCGCCGGACGTGGGCATCCCCGAGGACCTGTCGGGGATCGCGCGCGCGGCGGCGCCGATGGCCCGCGCCGAGCTGGACGCGCGCTCGCAGCAGCTGAGCCCGTCGCAGATCGTCACGCCGCCGCCGCCCGGCGGGACCCCTTCGGGCCGCGGCGAGCTGATCGAGAACATCGACAACCTGATTCGCACCAAGCCCGGAAGCCGGCTGGTGCTGCTGTTCGGCGTCGGGTCCCTGGCGCTGGCGGCGATCCTGCTGTTCGGGCGGCATGAGCCGCGCCGGTCGATCCCGGCCGCCAGCCTGCCGCTGCACCCCGCGACCGTGCGCGTGAACTTCAACTCCGACCCGGACGGCGCGGTCGTGGCGCGGGCCGACGGTCAGACGCTGGGGCTGACGCCGCTCTCGATCGAAGTCACCTACAGCGACTCGGCGGTCGAGTTCCAGTTCAAGAAGACAGGCTACGAGCCCAAGACGATGTACATCGTCCCCAACCTTCCCTCGCCCCTGTTCGCCACGCTCCGCCGGGTCGAGGCCGAACAGCCGGTCGCCGCCGACGGCGCGGGCGGCGCCCTGGGAGAGAAGCCGGCCAGCGCCGGTCGCCACCGCTCGCACAGCAACAAGCAAGACCAGTCCGCCCCAGCCCGTCCCGTGAAGGAAGACGAGGACGGCGTCCTCGACCCTACAATTCATTAAGATCGGGGGGCGTCGGGCGCTACGCGCCCTTGGGCCCCCCGCGCCCCCGCTCGCTTCGGTCGGCAAAGCCTTCCTTCGCTCGCCCCAGCGATCTTGATCGCGCGGCGTCGGGCGCTGCGCGTTGAGCGCCCTTGGGCCCCCCCCCCGCGCCCCCGCACGAAGAGCTCCGCGCGGCCGAGCCGCGCTACGCTCACGCGTTCTAGTCGAGGCCCGGAGCCAGCCCGCCGTATCCGCGCGTCCGGCGAGCGCGACCAAGCGGCGGTTGGCTTCGTTTCGGGCGTAGCGTCC
>CAZTZM010000067.1:0-1047 GCA_964618005.1 uncultured Myxococcales bacterium | reverse complement strand
CGCGGACCGGTCGACCGCCGCGCGCGCTTGTCGTGCGCCAGCGCCCACAGCCGCTCGGCCGTCGCGCGCCAGGAGAACGTCGCCGCCCGGGCCAGCCCGCGCGCGCGCCGCCGCCCGGGCGGCCGGATCGTTGGCCAGCTCGGCCAGCTTGTCGGCCAGCGCCGCGTCGTCGCCGGGCGGCACCAAAATCGCCGCGCCGCCGCTGACCTCGCGGAGCGCGTCGACGTCGGTCGCCACCACCGGCGTGCCGCAGGCCATCGCTTCCACCACCGGCAGGCCGAACCCCTCGAAGTGCGAGGGGTAGGCCATGGCCGTCGCGCCGCCGTACAGCGCGACCAGATCCTCCTCGGCCACGTAGCCGAGCGAGTGGGCGCGTCCCGAGGCCAGGCGCCGCCCCAGCTCGGCGCGCAGCTCGCGATCGCGCCACCCTTTGGCGCCGACCGCCACCAGGTCCAGCTCGGCGGCGGCGGTGCCCGTGCGCGCCAGCAGCCGATCGAACGCCCGCAACAGCAGCGGCAGGTTCTTGCGCGGCTCCAGCGTCCCGACGGTGAGCACGTACGGGCGATCGAGGCCGTAGCGGGCGCGCACGCGCGCCACCGTCAGATCGTCCGGCGGCTGGCAGGCCGGGTGGGGCGCGCCGGGCAGCATCAGGATCCGCTCCGCGGGGACGCCCAGCAGGGCCACGATGTCCCGCCGCGACGCCTCGGAGACCGTGCCGACGGCGGTCGCGCCGCGCGCCACGATCGGCAGCAGCGGGCGCATGAGCAGCCGCTTGCGCCGGTTGAAGAACTGCGGCGTCCGGATGAGCGCCAGGTCGTGCACGACGTTGACGTACGGGCAGGGTGGGGCCAGCGGCGCCAGGTAGTTCGGGAACACCGCGAAGTCGGCGCCGGCCTCTTCCAGCATGCGGGCCGCCTCGGTCTGCATCCAGAGATAGCGGAGCTGCGCGCCGCCCGTGCGCACGCGCGCGCCCCACTTCTCGGCGGCGGCCGGCGCCAGCGCGCGGTTGCCGATCAACACCACCTCGTCGCCCGGCCCCGCCAGCGC
>CAZTZM010000066.1:0-5082 GCA_964618005.1 uncultured Myxococcales bacterium | reverse complement strand
TGATCGGGCGGACCCTGAACCACCGCTACCTGGTCGAGGACAAGATCGGTGAGGGCGGGTTCGGCGCCGTCTTCCGCGGCAAGCAGATCGCCACCGGGCGCGAGGTGGCGCTGAAGATCCTGCACCCCCACAACGTCAGCGACGAGACGATCGTGGCCCGCTTCCGCCGGGAGGCCGAGGCCTGCTCCAAGCTGCGCGACCCGCACACCGTCACCACCTACGACTTCGACGAGACGCCCGACGGGATCCTCTATCTGGCGATGGAGCTGCTCCGCGGGCAGAGCCTGCACCAGGTGCAGAAGGCCGACGGTCCGCTCGGCTACCAGCGCGTGCTGCGGATCCTGGACCAGGTGGCGGCCTCGCTCGACGAGGCGCACAAGAACGGCATCGTCCACCGCGACATGAAGCCGGAGAACGTCTTCATCGAAGTGCGCGAGGGCGAGGACCACGTCAAGGTGCTCGACTTCGGCATCGCCAAGGTCATCGGCGACGACCGCCAGGCGCCGGCGCTGACCGCGGTCGGCCAGACCCTGGGGACGCTGGAGTTCATGTCGCCCGAGCAGCTGCGCGGGCAGAAGCTGGACGGGCGCTCGGACCTCTACGCGCTGGGGATGATGGCGTACGAGATGCTGACCGGCGCCCTCCCCTTCGCCAGCGCCAAGAGCCCGATCGACATCATCAACTTCCACATGCGGACCGAGCCGCCGCCGCCGTCGCGGCTCTCCGACAAGGTGACGATCCCGCCCGAGGTCGACGCGATCATCCTGAAGATGGTCGCCAAGACCCGCGAGAAGCGCTTCGCCGACGCGGCCGCGCTGCGCGAGGAGATCGCGCGCACCCAGCGCGCCCTCGACACCAGCCCCGACCGTTTCGAGGCCTACCGGGTCATCGCGGTGGTCGGCGCGACGATCGCCATCGTGGCCGCGATCCTGTTCCTGCTGCATCACTAGACCCATTTCGGGTTGAACTGATTGGGCGCTTGCTCGGCCGGGGCGCCAGCCCGCCGTATCCGCGCGTCCGGCGAGCGCGACCAAGCGGCGGGTGGCTTCGTTCCGGGCGTAGCGTCCGCGCCGCGCGGTAGCCGCAAGCGACGGCCGCTGGAGATGTCCTCGCGGGCGCCTGCCCAGATTTCGTGCGGGCTCGAAGCGCGCGGCCCGAGTCAGGGCCGAGGGCCGCACGATGGCGCTCGCCGGACGCGCGGATACTGCGGGCTGGCACCCTGGCCGAGCAAGCGCCCTCGACCGTCGATCAGATCAGCATGAAGTGGCGCAAGAGCGCGGCGCTCGTCCGCCCGCTGGGGCGGTCTCAGTCGACGCTGTGGAAGAACCGTCGCCAGCGGATGGATTTGACCCAGGCGACGGGGCTCCAGCCGTCGGTCTCGGCGCGTGACCACCAGATGACGAGGGCACGCCCCTTCACCAGGGACATGTCGACCATTCCCCAGACCCGTGAGTCCGAGGAGTTGTCGCGGTTGTCGCCCATCACGAACAGGTTCCCGGCCGGGACGACGGTGCGGCTGAAGTCGCGGCCGCCGCGCCCTGGCTCCTGGATCGTCTCGTGCTGCTTGGTGCCCAGGGTCTCCTGCCAGAGCTCGCAGTCGTCGAAGACGCCGTTGTGGTGGATCTCGCCGTCGTCGCACACCCGGGGGATCCGCTCGCGCGGCACCGGCTTGCCGTTGATGTACAGCTCCTCCTGCCGCATCTCGATCACGTCGCCGGGCAGGCCGACCACCCGCTTGATGTAGTCGACGCTGTGGTCCTGCGGGAACTTGAACACGATGACGTCGCCCCGCTTCGGCTCGGCGAGCTGCAGGATCTTCGAGTCGGTGAAGGGGATCGAGAGCCCGTAGGAGAACTTGGAGACGAAGATGTGGTCGCCCACCTCCAGCGTCGGGATCATCGACCCGGACGGGATCTGGAAGGCCTCCACCACGAACGCGCGCAGCAACAGCGCCACCGCCACCGCCACGCCGATCGACTCCGAGTACTCCCGGACCGTCGACTTGCGCGCGAACGCCAGGTGGTCGTCCATCGAGTCGTCCAGCGCGGCGATCGACTTGCGCAGCTGTTCGAGGTCGTCGCCGGCCAGCGCCGCCTCGACCGCCGCGACGTTGGCCCGCACCTCGGTCGCGACGCCCGAGGGGATGCGGTAGCTCTTCTTCTTCAGGATCCGCTGCGCCTCTCTGACGAGGTGCCGCCCCTCGACGTGGGCCCGGCGGCTGGCCGATCGCCGCCGCCACCAGCCGAACAGCCCCTCGTCCGGGGCCGGCGGCCGTGCGCCGCGCGCCGGAGCGGCGGTCTCGTCGGCCGCCTTGGCGGGCGCGCCGTCGTTGGCTTCCTGGTGGCCGCCCATCGCTACTCCACCTTCAGGATGGCCAGGAAGGCCTCTTGGGGGATCTCGACGTTGCCCACCTGTTTCATCCGCTTCTTACCCTCTTTCTGCCGCTCCAACAACTTGCGCTTGCGCGAGATGTCGCCGCCGTAGCACTTGGCGGTGACGTTCTTGCGCAGCGCCTTCACGGTCGTGCGGGCGATGATCTTCGAGCCGATGGCGGCCTGGATGGCGACCTCGAACTGCTGCTGCGGGATGAGGTCCTTCATCTTCACGCACAGGTCGCGCCCCTTCTCGTACGACCCCTCGCGGTGGACGATCAGCGACAGCGAGTCGACGCGGTCGCCGTTCACCAGCAAGTCCATGCGGACCAGATCCGCCGGGCGGTAGTCCTTGGGCTCGTAGTCGAGCGAGGCGTAGCCGCGCGACACAGACTTCAGCCGATCGTAGAAGCCGAACACCATCTCGGTCAAAGGGAGATCGTAGCGGATGATCACCCGCTTTTCTCCTGCGTAGGCGAGACCGGTCTGGGTACCACGCTTCTCTTCACACAACTTCAGGATCCCCCCGACATATTCCGGCGGGGTGTGAATCGTCACCGCGATGACCGGCTCCTCGATCCGCTCGATGTCCCCCTCGGCCGGGAACTTGGCGGGGTTATCGAGCTCCATCTCCTCGCCGTTGCGCAGAATGCAGCGAAACCGCACGGTTGGCGCGGTCGTGATCAGGTCCAGGTTGTATTCACGCTCCAGCCGCTCCTGGACGATCTCCATGTGCAGGAGACCCAGGAAGCCGCAGCGGAAGCCGAAGCCCAGCGCGGCCGAGGTCTCGGGCTCCCGGGTGAACGAGGCGTCGTTGAGGCGCAGCTTGTCCAGGGCGTCGCGCAGGTCCTCGTAGCGGGCGGTGTCGGTGGGGAAGATGCCGGCAAACACCATGGGCTTGGCGGGCTGGAAGCCGGGGAGCGCCTCGGCGCAGGGGTGCGCGGCGTCGGTGATGGTGTCGCCGACCCGCGCGTCGCTGACCTCCTTGATGGCCGCCGTGAAGAAGCCGACCTCGCCCGGGCCGAGGTCGGGCGTCTCGCGGGCGAATGGCGCGAACGCGCCCAGGGTCTGAATCTCGTACTCGCGGCGGGCGGCCATGAAGCGAACCTTCTGCTTGGGGCGCAGAACCCCGTCGATCACCCGCACCAGGATCACGACGCCTCGATAGCTGTCGTACCAGCTGTCGAGCAGCAGCACCCGCAGGGGCTTCTCCGGATCGCCCACGGGCGGCGGAACCTTGGCCACCACGGCCTCGAGGATCTCGACGATCCCCTTCCCTTCCTTTGCCGACGCGAGGATGGCCTCCGAGGCGTCGATGCCGATCACGTCCTCGATCTGGCGACGGACGTTGTCCGGATCCGCCGCCGGCAGGTCGATCTTGTTGATGACCGGAACGATCGTGAGGTTGTTGTTCACGGCGAGGTAGACGTTGGCCAGCGTCTGCGCCTCGACCCCCTGCGAGGCGTCCACCACCAGGACCGCCCCCTCGCACGCGGCCAGCGAGCGCGACACCTCATAGTGAAAATCAACGTGGCCGGGCGTGTCGATCAGGTTGAGCTCGTAGGTCTGACCGTCGGCCGCGTGGTAGGCCAGCCGCACGGTCGCCGCCTTGATGGTGATCCCGCGCTCGCGCTCCAGGTCCATGCTGTCCATGAACTGGGCCTTGCGCTCGCGATCGGTCAGCGCGTCCGTGGCGTCGAGCAGCCGGTCGGCCAGGGTCGACTTGCCGTGATCGATATGGGCGATGATGGAGAAGTTGCGAATCAGACGCGTCGGCGTGGACATGGGAAAGCGGTTCGGCGGGCGGCGGGTCGGGGCGCGGGCTAACGGCCCGGCGGGACGTGCAGTGTGAGCTGTCCCGGTAGGTTGTGCCGCTCCTTTTCGAGGATCAGATCGATCCCCTGCCGGATGTACTCCGCCACCGGGACGCGCGTCTTGGCGTTCAGCTGCTTGAGCTGATCGTTCTGCTCGGGGGTGATGTAGATGGTCGTGGAAACCTTCTTCCTCGCCATGGCGTGACCATGCATGACCATAGATGGGCGGTCAAGATCGCAAACACTTGATACCCCATCGTTTCCGCCCTACCGTAGACGCCATGCTCCGAATTCCCTCCTGGCTAATGCTGGGATTCCCGGCAGTCCTGGCTCTCGCTTGCGCCACGACCAACACCAAGCAGGCCGAGATGGTGAAGCCGTCGGGGACGAACGTCCCCGACGCCCCGAACATCGATCGCAGCAAGTGCAGCGAGGGGGGCGGCAGGACGCTGGTCACGGCCGACACCAACCAGGATCACAAGGCAGACGTCTGGAAGTTCTTCCAGAGCGTGGACATCGGGGGGCAGAAGACCGAGGTCCTGACCTGCAAAGAGGTCGACCTGAACCACGACGGGAAGATCGACCTGGTCTATTACTACGACGACAAGGGCGTCGGGCTCATCATGGACGAGGCCGATACCGACTTCGACGGCAAGTTCGACATGACCCGCTACTACGCGAACGGCAAGGTCGTTCGTGAGGAGCTGGATACCAACTTCGACCAGCGCCCCGACGTCTGGCGGTACTTCGAGGACGGCAAGCTGGTGCGCCAGGAGCGCGACACCAACAACGACGGCAAGGTCGACGAGTGGCAGTACTTCGAGGGCGGCAAGCTGGATCGCATCGGGTACGACACCACCGGTTCCGGCAAGGTCGATCGCTGGGACCGCGCGCCC
>CAZTZM010000065.1:0-15832 GCA_964618005.1 uncultured Myxococcales bacterium | reverse complement strand
GCCGTCCTGACGACGGTCCCGTCGTGCGGCGCAGGCAACCTCGATCTCGCGGCGCTGGCGCGCGATCCCGCGCCCGAGATCCGGCGCGCGGCGGTGCGGCTGGCGGCCGGCCGGCCGGGCGAGGCGACGCTGCTGCGGCAGGCGATGGGCGACGCGGACCACGCCGTCAGCGCGGCGGCCGTGGCGGCCGACTGCCGCATCGAGGGTCGGGTCGGTCCCGGCGGAAAAGAGGCGGCGCCGACCGCCCCGGCGATCAACGGCGCGCGCACGATGGCGACCGCGCCGACCACGCCGCCCGCCGACGCGGTCGAGATGCTCGATTGTCTGGCGGCCGCCGGGACGCCGGCTGATCGCGCGCTGCTGGATGAGCTCCGCCGCGGATCGGCCTCGCCGCTGCGCGACCGCGCGGTCGAGCTGGGCGACCTGGCGACCCGCGCCAAGGGGAGCCCGTAGTGGCCGCCGAGCCGAACCCCAGGGACGCGGCGCCGAAGCCCGGCCCCGGCGATCGCGGCGCGGGCGATCGCCTGGCCAGCGGCGCGCGCCGGGTCAGCGCGCTCACCATGCTGTCGCGCCTGCTGGGCCTGGCCCGCGAGCAGATCTTCGCGCTGACGCTGGGGGCGGGCGCCTACAGCGACGCCTTCCTGGCCGCCTTCCGCATCCCGAACCTGCTGCGCGATCTGTTCGCCGAGGGCGCGCTGTCGACGGCGTTCGTGCCGACCTACGTCGCGACGCTGCGGCGCGAGTCGCGCGCGGCGGCGCACGCGCTGGCCAACCGCGTGCTCACCACCTTGAGCATCTATCTGGGGACGCTCGCGCTGCTAGCGATGGTGTTTCCGGGGCCGGTGGTTCATCTGGTGGCGACCGGCTTCTCGCCCGAGAAGGCGGCCCTGTGCGAGCACCTGGTGCGGATCATGATGCCGTTCCTGCCCATCATCTCGCTGGCGGTCGTGGCGATGGGGGCGCTCAACGCCGAGGAGAAGTACACCGCGCCGGCGCTGGCCCCGGCGATGTTCAACGTGGTCGCCATCGTGGGCGGCACGGTGGTGTTCCTGATCGGGCCGTCGGCGCGCGCCGCGGTGACCGCCTGGGCGTCGTTCACCATCGTCGGCGGGTTGGCCCAACTCGCCATCCAGACCCCGTCGCTCTGGCGCTCCGGGTTCCGCCCGCGCTTCATCCCCGACCTGCGGCTGCGCGATCCGGGGACGCGCCGGATCGCGACGCTGATGGCGCCGGCGACGCTGGGCGTGGCGGCGGTGCAGGTGAACGTCGTGGTGAACTCCACGTTCGCCAGCCTGATCTCCGACGGCGCGCTGTCGTGGCTGTCGTATGCGTTCCGGTTGATGCAGCTGCCGATCGGTGTGTTCGGTGTGGCGGTGGGGACCACCGCGCTCACGCATCTGTCGCGCAACGCGGCCAGCGGCGACTGGGAGGGCCTGCGCGCGACCCTGCGCCGGGGCCTGCGGATGGTCCTGTTCTTGACCGTGCCGTCGACGGTCGGGCTGGCCGTGCTCCGCGTGCCGATCATCCGCCTCATCTTCCAGCACGGCCGCTTCTCGTCTCACGCCACGCTGGAGACGGCGCGCGCGCTCAGCGGTTACGCGCTGGGGCTGGCCGCTTACGCCGCGATCAAGGTGGTGGCGCCCGCGTTCTACGCGCTCGGGCGGACGCGGGTGCCGGTGGCGGCCAGCGTGGCCGCCGTTGCCGCCAACCTGGCCTGGAACATCCTGACCTTCCGCCGCTTCGGCCATGTGGGCCTCGCCGTGGGGACCTCATTGGCGGCGATCGTGAACTTCATCGTGCTCGCGTTCTCCTTCCAGCGCAGCATCGGCGGTCTCTTCACCCGCGAGCTGGTCGTCCCGATCATGAAGATCATCGGCGCCTCGGGGGTCATGGCCGTCGCGCTCTGGCTGGCGTCCGGCCGCCTCGAGGGCATCGCCCGCGGCGGGACCTCGATGTTCGCCTTCAAGGCGTTCGTGCCGATCACGATCGGCGCCGCTGTCTACTTCGCCGCCGCCCGCGTCTTCCACCTGGAAGAAGCCAAGGCCCTGCTGTCCCGCTTCCGCCGCTGAGCGCGACTTATCGTTCGTGCGGCATGCGGTCGCGCGGGCCGCGGAAGTATTGCATCGGCGAGTAGAAGCGGAAGTTCGAGACGCGGCTGGTGTAGACGCAGGCGTAGGCCTCCACCTGCTCGCCGAACTTGCTGATCTCGTACCCCTCGCGGAACATCGGGCCCCAGTAGGGGTTGAAGCCGTCGTCGACGGAGGTCTCGACGGCGCGGTGCTGGGCGGCGGTCAGCTTCAGCTCGCGGCGGAGCTTCTCGATCGCGTCCTTGATGGCCCGCTTGTCGGCCGCGTGCGACGTGCTGTCCGCCATCTTCTGCAAGGCCCGCAGCGCGCTCTGCCGCTCGTTCAGCTCGGAGTCGAGGTGGATGAGCTCGGCGTCCAGGCGATCGAGGCGCGCCAGTTCGGCGTTCAGGCTGTCGTGCGTGGTGACCTCGTGCTCGAGCTCTTGCAGGACCATCGCGGTTCGCCAGTTGGACGACTTTCGCGAGCGCAGCATGTCGCCGTAGATGTGGTCGCCGACGAACAGCACGCGGTCGCCGCTGGCGCGCGCCCGCTCCTGGAAGGCCTTGATGTTGCCGCCGGCGTAGACGCGCCCGCGCTGGAAGGGTCCGTCGCCGCTCCTGGCGGTCGGCTCGCCCTGGGCGTCCAGCTCGACGAACGGCCGATCTTCGGTGAAGAACTCCGGCTTGCCGGCGCTGACGACGACCACGTCGAAGTAGTGGCGCCACGACGGGTACGACTGGTCGATGCTGTGCGCGCCGTCCAGCAGATAGCTCATGACCTGCGAGGTGTAGTCCCAGGCCGAGTTGGTGAGGAGAAACAGCCGCTTCCCCGACGACCGGAACTTGTGCAGCGTCTCAGCCAGCCACTCGTCGCGAACGATGTAGCTCTCCAGCTGGGCGCTGACAATCGCCTTGATCGACCCGTCGCGGTGGGCGAGGTCGATGCACTCGCGGATGTGAGCCCACAGCGTGCCGTAGTCCGGCTTGCCCGGCGGGTCATAGCGATCGAAGTAGTCGACCAGCACCGCGTAGAGCACCGCCTCCGGCAGCGCGAACAGCGAGTCGATCCAGGCGTAGCGCGGCGTCGACAGGCGCGTGCGCTCGCGCTGGTAGAGCTCGCCCACCAGGGTGCGATCCAGGTTGTTGAGCCCGTGGCGCGCGCGTCCGGGGAAGCCGTAGCGGTCCGGCTTGAAGATGTTCCCGTTGATGCGATCGACCACCAGCCCGCGTACGGCCAGCATCGGGTCGTAGGCCAGGCTGCGAATCGCCTGGGGGTAGCCCTTGGCGGACACCAGCTTTTCCAGCGTCGCCCGCATGGACAGCTCTTCGATGCGGGCCTGGTTGTACAGGGCCAGCGTGTAGTCCATGTCGAACCCGACCATGTCGATCTTGTCCAGCCGCAGGTTGCGGTTGACGTAGATCCGGTTCGCACGGGGGATGTCCAGCGGGCGCGGCGCCGGCGTGGCCGGATCGAGGGTCTCGGGGGGGCGCGCGATCACCTCGGTCGCGGTGGTCACGCGTTCATTTTATCACGCGCTTTCGTGGCGCGCAGGGAGGCACCGCGCGCGATGTAGAATCGCCCTGTGAGGATCGCGCTCGCGCAGATCAATCCGACGGTCGCCGACTTCGAGAGTAATCGCCGGCTGATCGCCGACGCCGTGGCCGCGGCTGAGGCGCGGGGCGCCGACCTGGCGCTGCTCCCGGAGCTGGCCCTGTCCGGCTATCCGCCCAAGGACCTGCTCGAGCGCCCGGCCTTCATCGAGGCGGCGCGGACGGCTCTGGACGGGCTGGCCGGTGAGCTGGCCGGCGCCCGGACCGCTGCGCTGGTCGGGTTTCCGGAGCGGGCCGCGCCCGGCGCCGGCCGCGGCCTCTACAACAGCGCCGCGCTGATCGAGGGCGGGCGCGTGACCCACATCGTACGGAAATCCCTGCTGCCGACCTACGACGTGTTCGACGAGCGCCGCTACTTCGAGCCCGCGCCCGAGGTGGCGCCGGTCCCGTTCCGCGGCCGCCTGCTGGGCGTCTCGATCTGCGAGGACATCTGGAACGACGCCGACTTCTGGCCGGCGCGGCTCTACCGCGCCGATCCGATCGAGTCGCTGGTCCAGGCCGGCGCGGAGATCATCCTCAACCTATCGGCGTCGCCGTACACGATCGAGAAGCGCCACCTGCGGCCGCGCATGCTGTCGGCGACGGCGCGGCGCTGGCGGCGGCCGCTGCTGTTCGTGAACCAGGTGGGTGGCCAGGACGACCTGGTGTTCGACGGCGCCAGTTTGGCGCTGGACGCCGAAGGGGCGGTGTTCGCGCGCGGCGCCGAGCACCAGACCGATCTGGTGGTCGTCGACGTGGAGGCGCGGGCCGGCGACGTGCGGCCGGTCGAGCCCAGCGACGAGCGCTCGGCGCTGGGCGCGCTGGTCCTGGGGACGCGCGACTACGCGCACCGCTGTGGCTTCACGCGCGCGCTGCTGGGGCTCTCGGGCGGGATCGACTCGGCGCTGGTGGCCGCGATCGCGGCGCGCGCGCTGGGACCGCGCAACGTGCTGGGCGTGGCGATGCCTTCGCGCTACTCCTCGCCGGGGTCGCGCCTCGATGCAGAAGCGCTGGCCCGCAACCTGGGGATCGACTTCACCGTCATCCCGATCGAGCCGATGTTCGGCGCGTACCTGGAGACGCTGGCGCCGGCGCTCGACCGCTTCGGCCCGGCCGGCTCGGCGGAGGCCGCCGCGGCCGCGGCCGATCTGACCGGGCAGAACCTGCAGGCGCGCATCCGCGGCGCGATCCTGATGGCGCTCTCCAATCGCCAGGACCGCCTGCTGCTCAGCACCGGAAACAAGAGCGAGATCGCCACCGGCTATTGCACGCTCTACGGCGACATGGCCGGCGGGCTGGCGGTGATCAGCGACGTGCCGAAGACGCTGGTCTATCGGCTGTCGCGCGCGGTGAACGCCGAGGCGGAGCTGATCCCGGCGTCGACGTTGACCAAGCCGCCGTCGGCCGAGCTCCGCCCCGACCAGACCGATCAGGACACGCTGCCGCCGTACGACGTGCTCGACGCGATCCTGGACGCGCACCTGGTGCGGGGTCTGGACGGACCGGCGCTGGTCGCCGAGGGCTTCGACGCCGCGGTCGTCCGCGACGTCGTCCGCCGCGTCCAGCAGAGCGAATACAAGCGGCGCCAGATGGCGCCAGGGCTGAAGATCACGGGCAAGTCTTTCGGTCCGGGCCGCCGCTACCCGATCGCGCGGCGCTGATCGCGTGGACGGAGCTGGACTTTGCCCAGCGGAGTCCGTCGCGGGAGGGGGCGGGAACCCTTCCAGGGTTCCCGCGCTTTATCGTCCTTGCGATCCGCCGATCATCGCCTGTATCTTCCGCCGGCTCGGAAGCAAAGGAGTCTCGACGAATGCGCGCAACGATTGCTGTTTTGCCCGGCGATGGAATTGGTCCGGAGGTCGTCGCCGAGGCGCGGCGCGTGCTGGCGGTGGTGGCCGAGAAATGGGGCCACACCTTCACGCTGAATGACGGGCTGATCGGCGGCATCGCGATCGACGAGACCGGCTCGGCGCTGCCGCCGGAGACGCTGGAGATCTCGCGCGCCGCGGACGCGGTGCTGCTGGGCGCCGTGGGCGGGCCGAAGTGGGACGATCCGCGCGCCAAGGTGCGCCCCGAGCAGGGGCTGCTGGCGATCCGCAAGGGGCTGGGGCTGTACGCGAACCTGCGCCCGGTGGCGGTGAACGCCAAGCTGATGCACGCCTCGCCGCTGCGGCCCGAGCTGCTGGCCGGCGTCGACATGCTGGTCGTGCGCGAGCTGACCGGCGGCATCTACTTCGGCGACAAGCTGCGCGACGGCGATCGCGCCTCCGATCTCTGCGTCTACACGGTCGCCGAGGTCGAGCGGATCGTGCGCACCGCCGCGCGCATCGCGCGTGGCCGCCGCAAGAAGCTGACCTCCGTCGACAAGGCGAACGTGCTCGAGACGTCGCGCCTGTGGCGCGAGGTGACCGAGCGGGTGATGAAGCAGGAGTTCCCCGACGTCGCGCTCTCGCACATGCTGGTCGACGCCTGCGCGATGCACCTGATTCGCCGCCCGGCCGACTTCGACGTCATCGTCACCGAGAACATGTTCGGCGACATCCTGACCGACGAGGCCTCCATGCTGGCGGGCTCGATGGGGCTGCTGCCGTCGGCGTCGCTGGGCGAGGGCAAGCGTGGTCTCTACGAGCCGATCCACGGCTCGGCGCCCGACATCGCCGGGAAGAGCGTCGCCAACCCGTACGCCACGATCCTCAGCCTCGGGCTGCTGCTGCGCTACTCGCTGGGCCTCGAGGCCGAGGCGCGCGCGGTCGAGGCCGCGGTGGCCGCCGCGATCGACGCCGGTGTCCTGACGGGCGACCTCGCCCCCGCCGCGACCAAGGCCGTGAGCACGGTCGCCGCCGGTGACGCCGTGGTCGAGGCGCTGCGCCGGGCAAGTTAGCCCGCGAAATCCTGGCGTCTAGACGCCAGCCGCGCCAGAAAACCGGCGCGGCTGAGTCACGGACGTCCTGGTTACCCCCTCGACAGCTCTAGCTCGCGCTGTTAAAGTAAAATCGTTCAGGCGAGTCTTTTCCGGTGCTGTGTTCGTCGTTCCCCGCTTTCGTGAGACGCCTGTTGGGCCAGGCCGGTGCAGACCCTAACCGTGAGGCGCGGCCGTCGATCGGCGCGCTCCGTTGGTGGTCGCCCGCCGCTCAGATTTCCCCCTAGTTGGTGCCCGAGACGCGCCGAACCGCCGACCGTGTAACGAAGGAGAACGAGAGATGGGAACTAGGCTTTACGTGGGAAATCTGTCGTACAACGTCACCGAACCCGAGCTGCGCGATGCGTTTGCCGAGGACGGCCGCAACGTCGTCGAGGTCAAGGTCGTCATGGATCGCGACACCGGCCGGCCGCGCGGGTTCGCCTTCGTGGAGATGGGAAGCGACGCCGACGCCAGCGCGGCGATGTCGTCGCTGTCCGGACGGGAGATTCAGGGACGTCCGATCAACGTGAGCGAGGCCCGCGAGCGCGCGCCCCGTAGCGGCGGCGGTGGCGGCTATGGTGGTGGTGGCGGCGGCTACGGCGGCGGTGGCGGCGGCTACGGTGGTGGCGGCGGCGGCCGCGGGCGCGGCGATCGGGGCGGTGGCGGTGGCGAGTACGGCGGCGGCGAAGGCCGCGGGCGTTCGCGCCGCGGCGGCTGGTAAGCACCCGCTTTTCGCTCGCCGCTCCGAGCGGGCGGCGGGCCGCCTCCGTCAGCTCGCTCAGGCGAGCGCGCGCAGGCCTTCCGGGTCGGACAGGATGACCCGGCGCCCTTCGGTCTGAATCAGACCCTTGCGCTTGAACTGCGACAGGGTCAACGACACCGTCTCGCGCGTCGAGCCGATCAGGTTGGCCATCTCCTGGTGCGTGATCTTCAGCCCGACCACCAGGCCGCGCTGATCGGAGACGCCGTGCTCTTGCCCCAGGCTGAGCAGCAGCTCGGCCAGCTTGGCGCCGACGTCCTTGAAGATGAGCTGCTCGACGCGCGTCTCCAGATCCTTGCGCCGCACGATCAGGGCCCGCGCGAACTTGTAGGCGGCCCCGCCGTCGGCCTTCAGCAGGTCGTCGAGCGTCTCGCGCGGGACCTCGATGGTCGTCGAGGCGTCCATGGCCTCCGCCATCTCCTCGCGTGGGCCGCCGTCCAGCAGGCAGGGCTCGCCGAAGAAGTCGCCCTCGTTCCGGTAAGCGAGGGTCAGCTCCTTGCCGTCGCGCGTGACCTTGGAAATCTTGATCCGGCCGCCGATCAGGAAGTGCACGCCCTGCGCCCGGTCACCTGGAAGGTAGATGACCTGGCGGGGCCGGTAGCTGCCGATCGACAGCCCGGCGACCAGCCGCTGGAGGGCTTCCGGCGAGCTCTCGGACAACACGTCGCACTTCCGCAGCAACGCGATCGTCTCTTTGGGGCCGTCCGCTGACATATCGCCCGTTGTAGCACAAATTCGGATAACGAAAAGTCTGTGAACCGGGCTACATACCGCGCCGCGTTCTACTCGCGCGGGCCAGAAAGTGAACGCCCAGCGCGAAAATAGCGGCGCCGAAGCCGCCGAGGGCAAGCTTCGTGCTTACAGGAAGGGCGGTCGTATCGTCGGCGTGAAGGCGTGCCAGAACGATCAAAGAGGCGTTGTTCGTGAAGTGCGCCACCATCGCCGGAATGATCGAATCGCTGGCCAGCGCGATGCCGGACAGGGCCACGCCGAGCAGCGCGGTCGGGAGCAGGCGCCAGGCGTCGACGTGATAGATCCCGAACAGGAGGCCGGTCAGGATCGAGGCCACCGTCGGTGAGAAGCGGGTCCGGAAGCCGCGCAGGATTGGCCCGCGAAACAGCGCCTCCTCGCAGACCGCCGGCGTGAGGGCCATCAGCGCCAGCGTGAGCAGCATCCCGCGATCGCCGGACGTGGGCGCGATCGCGCGCCGGAGGTTGTCGACGACCTCCTTGGGCGCGGGGAGGATCCACTCGGCGACCAGACCGACCACCAGCCAGGCCGAGAGGCCGATCAAGATCGCGCCGAGCAGGGCGCCCGGCGCGGGGAGGCGCAGGCGCAGCGCCGTGCGCAGCCGCTGGCCGCGGCCGCGCGCGTAGATCCAGACCAGGCCGCCGAGGCCGAGCCACTCGGAGATCGCCAGCCCCGGTCCGAGGCGCCAGGTCTGCAGCGGCACGAACACCGCGAACAGCAGCACGCAAGCGATCGCGTAGAGCGCCAGCGCCTGCCCCGCCGTCGGCGGATCGAGATCCTCCCGGGCCGCCGGCCGCGTCTTGTCGCGGCCCCCCACCACCTGCCGCACCCAGGCCCCCAGGCCCAGGCCCGCCTCGTCGCTGAAGAACAACCGCTCGGAATCATAGAGCCGCACGGCGAGGGCCAGCGCGGCCGCGCCGTAGAGCGCGGTGCTGGCGAGCACCGCCAGCGTCATGCCCAGGCTGGCCCGCCCGAGGACCAGATCGCGCGCCAGCAGGGTCACCCCGACACTGGGGATCCAGGCGGTGACGCCGTCCAGCCGGAAGTCGCCCAGGCCGGCGGTCAGGGCCGGGGCCATGCACAGGAAGTAGACCGGCGTCAGCAGGGTCTGCGCCTCCTTGAAGCTGCGGGCCAGCGCGCCGACCGCCACCATCACCGACGCGAACAGGAAGGCGGTCGGTGGGACGACCGCGAAGGCCGCCGCCGCCTGCCGCCAGGGGATCGACAGCTTGGTCTCGGCGGCCGCCAGCTTGGCCCCCTCGAGCACCGTGAGCGACATCGAGGCCAGGTTCAGGAAGCCGGTGATCGACGCCAGCGTCGCCACCGCCAGGACCTTTCCGGCCATGAGGGAGGTGCGATCGATCGGCGCCGACAGCGTCGTCTCCAGCGTGCCGCGCTCGCGCTCGCCGGCGGTGATGTCGATCGCCGGGTGAAACGCGCCCAGCATCACCATCACGACCACCACCAGCGGCAGGATCTTCGACAGCAGGTAGCCGCTGGCGCGCGCCCGCGGCGCGATCCCCTCGGCTGACACCGCGAAGGTGGGGACGCAGGCGGCCCCGGTGGCCGCGTTCAACGCCTGTTCGACGCGCTCGCGCGCGGCCGTCGACTCCTCGCGCGTCTCGTCGAACAGGATGCGCGCCGGCGCCGGCTTTCCGGGCGGCGCCGGCGACAGCTCGACGATCGCGTCGAGGCGATTGGTCGCCAGATCGGCGGGTGGCGCCGGCGGCGCGACCGAGACCTCGCGGCTGGCGATCCGCTTGCGCACGTCGGCCGCCAGCGCGGCGGGGCCGTTCACCGCCACACGGGCCACGTGCGCCTCGACGCGGGCCACGCGCACGGCCACCACCTGCGCGGTGACCAGCGAGACCAGCGGATACACCACCAGCGGGAACAGCACCATCACGGCGATCGTCCGGCGGTCGCGCAGCGTCTCGCGCAGCTCCTTGCCGGCGACCAGCCTCACTTCGCGCAGCTTCACGACACCACCTCCGGGCCGGGGGCGCCGTCGCCGGCCACCAGCCGCAGGAAGGCCTCTTCCAGGCTGGGGGCGTCGCCCGCCTGTGCGCGCAGCGCCGCCGGCGTTCCCTCGGCCAGCAGGCGCCCCTGGTGCAGGAGGCCGATGCGATCGCAGAGCAGCTCGGCCTCGGCCAGGTAGTGCGTCGAGAACACGACCGCCTTGCCGCGATCGCGCTCGGCGCGGACGTAGGCGCGCAGGAAGCGCGAGGCCAGCACGTCGAGCCCCGCGGTCGGCTCGTCGAGGATCATGACCGCCGGGTCGTGCAGCATGGCGCGCGCGATCGACAGCCGCTGGCGCTCGCCGGTCGAGAGCGCCTCGCAACGGCGGCCCAGGAACGGCTCCAGGTCCAGCGCGCGCACCAGCTCGGCGACCCGCGCCTCGCCCGTGGCGGGTGGCAGGCCGTAGAGCCGCGCGAAGTAGGTCAAGAGCTCGCGGCCCGTGAGCCGCGCATAGAGCCCGGTCGTGTTGGTCAGGAAGCCGAGGTTCCGCCGCACGGCCAGCGGGTCGACCGCCACGTCGATTCCGGCCACGGCGGCGCGGCCGGTGGTCGGCGTCAGGATCCCCGCCAGCACCCGCAGCGTGGTGGTCTTGCCGGCGCCGTTCGGCCCCAGCAACCCGTAGATCTCACCCGCGGCCACGGAGAACGACAGCCCGGCGACCGCGGTCTTGGTCGCGAACTGCTTGACCAGCGAATCGACGACGACGGCTGGCTCGCTCATGCGGCGCCGAGGATAGCGCGTGGCTACGTTCAGCAGGCGCCCGGCGCGCAGTAGTACTCCGTGCCGGTGTATTTCAGGGTCTGACAGGAGGTGCCGGTGGTGGCCGACTGGGTGGCGGCGTCGTAGGTGCCGGTGCAGGGGGGCGGCGCCGGTGCGTCGGCCGGCGGCGTGGCGCAGAAGCCGCCCGCGTCGTCGTATTTCACGTAGACCCGCATCGGGCGCGACACGCTCTTGTTCCCGCTCAGGTCGGCGGTGGCGACGGCGATGCAGGCCCACTGCCCGTCGGGGATGTTGTTGGCCAGCGTGTCCAGCTGGTTCCCCAGGCAGCGGAGGCCGCCGATCGGCTCGACCGACCAGACCGCGGGCAGCGAGCCGTCGGTGTAGCCGATCGCGATCGTCGGCTGCTCCGCGGTACACAGCAGCTTGGGCGGCGCCGTCGCCGTCCCCGGCCCGCAGGGCGCGCCGCTGGGGATCGACGTGTCGGGACGGAAGTCGCCGCTGCCGGCCGGCGGGACGCCGGCCAGGCGGATCTTCAGGACCTGATCGCTCTGGGTCAGCGGCCCGTTGGTGGGCGCCAGCAGCGGGTTGATCTCGTCGCAGTACCCGTCGCCGTCGCTGTCGACCACCAGCGGCTGGCTGGTGTCGGTCAACACGAACACGCTGGTGCTGTCCGGGTCGATCCCGGCGATGGGGACCACCTTGAGGCCGTTGGCGCGGTTGCCGTCATCCTCGATCCGGGCGCGGAGGTCGAACACCTGCGGCACCATGCAGCCGTCGTTCGGCATGTCGCCCACGTCCTGGTTCACGCTGAGCGGGTCGAACAGGAACGAGCACTCGTAGCCGGCCGGCCCCAGGCGCATGGCGCGCATCTGCGGCGGATCCAGATCGGCCAGCGGGGCCACGTTGTCGACCGAGAAGTCGTAACCCAGCGAGACCTGGTTCCCGACCGAGTCGGTGGCGCGGAACGAGACGGTCGGATAGACGATGCAGAGGCCGGTGGCCGGCGGCGGCGGGCAGCCGGTCAGGTTGCGCGTGTCGAACAGGGCGCTGTAGACGCCGCTCCCCTGCGGCTGCAGCTGCAGCGTGAACAGCGGATTGCCCGACTGATCGCCGATGATCGCCTGCACGGACGAGTCGAGGACGCCCGAGTCGTCCGAGACCGTGGCGGTGACCGAGATGACGCCCCCGACGACCTGACCTGTCACCGGCGAGGTGTTGGTGATGGTCGGCGGCGAGGTGTCGATGACGAATGTCCGGCGGACCTCGGCCGTGCCGCTGCCGCTCGTCTCTGTGACGTCCAGCAGCTGTTCGCCCGAGAGTGGCGGGAAGATCTGGACGCCGGAGGGCGGCGGCGTGGCGGGATCGAAGGCCACCGTCGCGCGGTAGGTGTCGGTGGTGTCGGTCGACGCGGCCAGCGTCAGCATGGTCAGCGGCGTGCCGGCCAGCGTGGCGACGGGCGGGGAGGCCCCGTGGTCGACGACGATCTCGACGGTGACGCTGCCGTTGTAGGCCTTGCCTTCGACGGGTGACGTCACGCTCAGCGTGGGCCCGGCCTGCACCGTGAGGCCGATCGACGCGCTCCCGGTGCCGCCGCCGGAGCTGGCGGCCGAGACGGTGAGCGTGTAGCTGCCGGCGGGCAGCGCGCCGAGGCTGATCGTCCCGGCGAAGGCATCGCCACCCGACGAGGCGAGCGGCCCCGTCGCCACGGCGGTGGTCCCGTTGGCGGCGGTCACGACCGCCTTCACGCTGCTGGTGTCGACGAAGTCGGACCCGCCGCTCACGTCGGCGGTGGCGTCGATCGTGAGCACGGTGTTGGCGCCGACCAGCGCCCCGTCGGCAGGCGTGGTGATCGCCACCGCCACCGTGCCGTTCGGCTGCGTACCGACGCTGCCGGCGCCACCGGTCGGGGTCAAGAACGGATACTTGTCGCCGCTGTTCGTGCAGCCGAACGATAGCAGGACGGCCAGCGCCAGCAGCCCCCGGCGGAGGGTCACTGTGTCGCCACCGTGGGGGGGCAGACCAGCGCGCCGTTGTCAGAGCAGCAGTCAACCACCTGATCCTGGGCGGGGTTGCAGCTGTTGCCGAGGTTGCTCGGCGCCGTGGCGTAGGGGCAGGGCATGATCGCCCCGACCAGGCAGCCGTTGCAGATGTCGACGGGGAAGTCGAACGGGTCGGACGTCATGCCGCTTCCGCTGTTCGTCGTCCCGCGCGCCTGGATGTGCAGGTTCACGGTCACCGACGGTCCGCCGCCGATCCCGCCGCTGGCCAGCAGGCTCTGCGCGAGCGCCACCGGGAACACCGGCACGATCGCGGTGAGCTGGCCGCCGCCCGAAGCGATCCCGCCCGACCAGGCGGTCTGGTAATGGACCTGCGGGGTCCCCTGCGCGGCCTGGAACACCGCCGCCACCGACGGCGCCAGGCCGGCGGGATTCAGCGCGGTGATGTCGATGTCGAAGCCCGAGAGCTGGATCTCGTTCGAGTCGAGGCTCCCGCTCGACGCGCTCGGCAGGTTGTTCTCGATCAGCGGAAAGAAGAAGTAGGCGGAGGCGGCGTCGCCGCGCACGATGCTGAGGTCGAGCGTCCCCTCGCCCTGATAGACCGCCGGGTTGATCGGGACCGTGCACGAGTCCGTGGCCGGGATCTGGTCGTTCAGGATCTCGAACTGCCCCGGGACCCGCCCGCAAGCGCCGATCGTCAGCAGCAGCGCCGCGGTCAGAACCAGCAAGGCCGAACGAATGAGCCGATCAATCATTTAACGAATTCTCCGGGGTGCAATAAAGCGCCCAGCGAATGACGCCGATGAATAGTTGACTTGCGGAAGAAATCCCGCCCAATGAAACAAACATCGATGTTGCGCAATCTGATGCGGCTCGCCGAGGACGACACGGGCGCCACCGCCGTCGAGTACGCGCTGATCGTCGGTGCGGTTGCCGGCGTCATTATCGTCGTAGTGTACGTTCTCGGCGCGAAAACCAACAACCTTTACAACCGCGTCAGCTCGAACACGAGTTGGTAGGCGAAGCTGGTCGTCGAAGCGCGGTCGACGTACGGCCGTCGGCGTGGCGCGCGCGATTCGTGCGTGAAGCGCCTTCTTGTAGGTGCGAGGGGGACTCGCAGGTTCTTGCTCCCACCGTTATCGATCTGAAAAAATATTTCTAAAGGTTGTTTTCGCCCACGTCGATACCACTGTCATGGCGCTCACACGAAATTTCGCGGAGAGCGCCGACCGCAGAGCCCGACGACGGTCGGTCTGACTCGGGCACGAACTGACCTGACCACCCCAAGGAGAAGCCCCATGCTCAAGAACGCGATGAAGTTGTTCAAGGATGAAGAGGGCGCGACCGCCGTCGAATACGGGCTCATCGTCGCGGCCATCGCCGGCGTCATCATCGCCATCGTCATGTTGCTCGGCAACAAGGTGAAGAACACCTTCAATAATGTTGCGACCGCGATGCCGTAACGAACGGCGCGGGAGCGGTCCACGGATGGGGATCGCGCAGCGTGCCCGATGATGCTGCCGATCCCTCATCTGGCGCCGTTGGCGCTCGGGCTGCTCGGCGCGATCGCCACTGATCTGCGGTCGCGCCGCGTTCCGAACACGATCTCGTTTTTCATACTCCTTTCGGGCCTGGTCGTGCGCGGCCTTGACCAGGGGTTCCTTGCCGCGCTCTCGGGCGTGGGCGCGGCGGCGCTGGTCGTCGCCGCGCTCTACCGCCCGTGGCTCATGGGCGGGATCGGCGGTGGCGACGTGAAGCTCGCCGGCGCCGTCGCCGCGTGGGTCTCGTTCCCGCGCTTGCCGTGGTTCGCGCTGACCGCCGCGCTGGCGGGCGGCGTGGTCGCCGCGGTCTGCTACCTGCTGGCGCGCGCCGACGGCCGCGCCGCGATCCGGACCAACCTGACCCTGGCTGTGCTCCGCCAGGAGCTTCCGGACGCACCCTCGCATCGCGCGGGCCACCTGTCGGTCCCGTATGCGCTCGCGATTGCGTGCGGAGGCGTCGCTGCTTTTTTCTGGAGCGCTTGAGCCGCCGGCGGCGAGTGGCGCGCGCAACCCCATTTTCGTGGGCGTTCGTGCGAGTCGGTCTTGCTGCTTTCCCGCAATCATGCGAACTTGCACAGTGAGCGATGATCTGGTCGCGGCGATCGTGACACCTAAACCCCACGGCGCACCCGGTCGATGACCCTGTCTATGCCCCGTCCGCGTCGTTAGGAGAGGACCCTTGGCGATCAACGAACCAATGGGATCGAATCGGCTCCGCGCCGCTGCCGGGACCGCGCGCCGCTCTGGTACGCGCGCCGCCTTCTTCTGGCTGTTCGCTCTGGTGGCCGGGCTGGGAACAGCGCTCTTCATCGCCCGCTTCCTCAACCAGCGCCCGGCGAACGTGGCGGCGCCGATGGCGAAGATCGCCGTCGCGGCGATCGACCTGCCGCTGGCCGGCAAGATTCGTCCCGAGGACGTCAAGCTGGCTGACTGGCCGGCGGATCACCTTCCGATGGGCGCCGTTCGCGATCCGAAGGACGTCATCGATCGCATCCTGATCTCGCGCGTGCTGGCGGGGCAGCCGGTGCTGCCGGGAATGCTGGCCGCCAAGAACGCCGGGAACGGCCTGGCCGCGCTGATTCCGTCGAACATGCGCGCCATGGCGGTGCGGGTCGACGACGTCGTGGGCGTCGCGGGCTTCATTCACCCGGACGATCGGGTCGACGTTCTGGTCACCCTGCGGCCCACGCGCCCGGGCGGTGAGACGACGTCCAAGGTGTTCATGCAGAACGTGAAGGTGCTGGCGGTCGGGCAAGAGGTCGAGGCCAACGATCAGGCCCGCATGCACGCCAACCCGGCCACCGTGGCGACGCTGCTGGTGTCGCCGCAGGACTCCGAGCGGCTGGCGCTGGCGTCCGCCGAGGGCCGCCTCTTGCTGACGCTGCGGAGCTGGACCGACGCGCTTCCCGTCAACACGGGCGGCGCGGTGGCGGACGAGCTGATCGGCGAGCCGGTGCCCGCCGCCGGGCAGAAGCCGGCCGACGCGCC
>CAZTZM010000064.1:0-14425 GCA_964618005.1 uncultured Myxococcales bacterium | reverse complement strand
CGCTCGACCGGTGCGCGCCGGCCGCTCCCGCGGCCACCAGAGCCGTCGCGGCGGCGACCGCCAACCAGCGACGGCGGTGAATCGCCGGATCCCGCCCGAGCGCGGCCAGGAGCTCGGCCAGCGACGGAAACCGCGCCTTGGGATCGGTCGCCAGCCCGCGGAGCAGGATCCGTCGGATCCAGGCCGGCACGCGCGCATCGGGCGGCGGATCGGTGACGGTCCCCGCGACGACGTTGGACATCAGCGCCAGCGCGCTGTCTCCGGCGAAGGGCCGCTGGCCGTAGATGCCCTCGTAGAGCGCGACGCAGAACGAGAACTGGTCCGAGCGCGCGTCACCCCCGCTCCCGGCGAACTGCTCGGGAGCCATGTAGGCCGGCGTCCCCAGCATCGTTCCGGTCTGCGTCAACTTGAGACGGAGGTAGCCGCCCGATCCGGTCGGGGGCGCGGCGCTCGAGACCGCTCCGGGACCCAGCTTGGCGGTGGCGTCGGGGTCGATTCCGGCCTCGAAGGTGTCGGCCAGCGCGACCGCCTTGGCCGCCGCCTCGAACGCCAGCTGTCCGGCCGGAGATGGTTCATCGGTGGTGTGCTGATCGCGGGCCAGGCCGAAGTCCATCACGCGGACCTGCCCGCTCTTCGTGATCATGACGTTCTCGGGTTTGAAGTCACGGTGGACGAGGCCCGCGGCGTGGGCCGCCGCCAGGCCGCGTCCGGCGGCCAGGTAGACGTCGAGTACCTCGCGCCATCGCCGGGGCGCCGCCTGCAGCCAGTAGCCGAGCGTGTTTCCCTCGACGAACTCCATGGCGATGAATACCGAATCGCGAACCGTGCCGACGTCGTAGACGACGACCACGTTTGGATGCGAAAGGCGGGCGATCGCTTGTGCCTCGCGCAGAAGCCGCGTCTTGCCGTCGGCCGCGGACTCGCCTCTGCCGCGCGCCCGGAGGAGCTTGACCGCGATCTTTCGATCGAGCTCCGGGTCGTAGGCCGCGTAGACCTCTCCCATGCCGCCACGCCCCACCAGCCCGAGCACCACGTAACGGCCGATGGCGGCCCCCTTGGCCAGCCCGGCTTCGGCAGCATCGGCCGGCGGCCGGGTGGGTTCCGCGAACATGGCTCACCGGGACAATCGGCACCTGGCGCTGCCCGGTTGAGCACGCGGGCAAGGCTACCCGTTCACGCGCTTCGCGCGCCGGCTGGAGCGGCGGCTGGGCGTGCACGCTGGCCATTCCTGGGGCTCCCGTGGAGCCGCGCACGTTTGCAACAATGCCCGCCTTGTCTCGCGGATCCCCGGTGCTAGCTTGCGCGGACGCAGCTCTACGCGGGAGACGATCGATGGCGAAGACGACCGAGGCGGTGACGATTACGGAGCACGAGGCGCGGGAGGTCGAGACAGCCAACGCCACCGGCAAGACGCCGGTCGTGTTCGTCCATGGGCTGTGGCTGTTGCCGAGCAGCTGGGACCGCTGGGCCGGGCTGTTCCAGGAAGCCGGCTTCACGGCGCTGACGCCGGGCTGGCCCGATGATCCGGAGACCGTCGAGGAGGCCAACGCCCACCCGGAGGTGTTCGCGAAGAAGACCGTCGGGCAGGTCGCCGATCACTTCCAGACCGTCATCGGGAAGTTGAAGAAGAAGCCGATCATCATCGGGCACTCGTTCGGCGGTCTGCTGGCGCAGATCCTGGCCGGGCGCGCGCTGTCGGCCGCGACGGTGGCCATCGATCCGGCGCCGTTCCGGGGCGTGCTGCCGCTGCCGTTCTCGGCGCTGAAGTCGGCCTGGCCGGTGCTGGGGAACCCCGGAAACCGGAGCCGCGCGGTGCCGCTGACCTACGATCAGTTCCGCTACGCGTTCGCCAACGCCGTTCCCGAGGCCGAGGCGCAGGAGCTGTACAAGACGTTCGCGGTGCCGGCGGCCGGCGCGCCGCTGTTTCAGGCGGCGACGGCCAACCTGAACCCGTGGACCGAGGTGAAGGTCGACACCGACAACCCGGTGCGCGGCCCCCTGCTGCTGATCTCCGGGCAGAAGGACCACACCGTGCCCTGGTCGATCACCAACGCCTCGTACAAGCAGCAGAAGGGGAACCCGGGGACGACGGAGATCGTCGAGATCACCAACCGCGGCCACTCGCTGACCATCGACAGCGGCTGGCGCGAGGTGGCCGACACGGCGCTGACCTTCGTGCGGCGCTTCGTCAACCCGTAGCGGCGGCGCCGTGGCCGAGCCCCGACACGTCAAGCGGATGATCCGCGCCAAGCCGACGCTGGAGGGCGCCGGCGTCCACCTGCGGCGCGCCTTCGGCTTCGGCACGACCCGCGAGTTCGATCCGTTTCTGCTGCTGGACGACTTCCGCAACGACGTGCCCGAGGACTACCTGCCCGGTTTCCCCTGGCACCCGCACCGCGGGATCGAGACGATCACCTACGTCCTGGCCGGCAGCGTCGAGCACGGCGACAGCATGGGCAACAGCGGCAGCATCAGCGCCGGCGACGTGCAGTGGATGACCGCCGGCAGCGGCATCATCCACCAGGAGATGCCCAAGGGCGACGTCGAGGGGCGCATGCACGGCTTCCAGCTGTGGGCCAACCTGCCCGCCGCGCTGAAGATGACGGCGCCCCGCTATCAAGAGGTGAAGGCGGCCGACATCCCGCAGGTGACCGACGACGACGGCACCCACGTCCGCGTGGTGTGCGGGTCATTCTGGGGCAAGAAGGGCCCCGTCGACGGCACCGCCGCCGATCCCGTCTACCTGGACGTGTCCGTGCCCGCCGGCCGCAAGAAGACCTTCCCCGTCGAGACCCGCCGCCAGGGCTTCGCCTATGTCTTCGCCGGCACCGGCAAATTCTGCAACGCCGCCGGCCCGCTGTCGGTTCCCACCGAAAGCGTGAAGTGGTCCGACACCTCGCCGCCGGCCCAAGCCGAGAACCGCGAGCTGGTGCTGTTCGGCGAAGGCGACGAGGTCACGGTGCAAGCCGGCGACGACGGCCTGCGGTTCCTTCTGGTCTCCGGCATCCCTTTCCACGAACCCGTTGCCTGGTACGGCCCCATCGTCATGAACACGCAGGACCAGCTGAAGCAGGCGTTCGAGGAGCTACAGGCGGGGACGTTCCTGCGCGAGGGCGGCAAGAAGCGACCTGGTTAGCCAGTGGCCCTCGTGTTACATTGTCTTACATGAAGAGGGGAGCGCTCACGATTCGGCTGGACGAAGCGATGGAGCGCGAGCTCGAGCGTTTGGCCGAACAGACGGGTAGAACGCGGAGCGATCTGGCGCGGGACGCCCTTCGGCGGCAGCTGGCTCTCCTGCGGTTCGAGCACCTTCGCAACAAGGTGCTGCCCTTCGCCGAAGCGCGGGGTCTCCTGACGGATGAGGACGTTTTCTCGAAGATCTCGTGAGGGTTTTCCCGGACACGAACGTGCTGGTCAGCGCGTTCGCAAGCCGTGGGCTCTGCGCTGACCTCTTCCGGCATCTCCTGGTCGAACACAAACTGCTCGTCGGCGAAGTTGTAGTTGCCGAACTCAAGCGCGTTCTCGTGGGCCGCCTGAAAGTGCCCCGAGGAACCGTCTCCGATATCGAACGACTGCTTCACGAGCACGAGCTCGTTCCGCGGCCGAAGAAGAACCTCACGCTCGGGCTGAGAGACCCGGACGATGAATGGATCGTCGCGTCCGCGGCTGCCGGGAAGGCAGACGCGCTGGTGACGGGCGACGCCGACATTTTGGACGCGAAGCGCCGCGTACCTGTTCCCGTGTTCACCCCCCGGCAATTCTGGGATCGCCTCCGAACCGGCAGCGCTCGCTGACGACCAGCTACCCGGCTATTCCGGGTGCGCCACCAGGGTGTGGTGGTCGTCGGCCAGGCTCGACGGGTGCTGGCTGACGCTGGCGCCGTCGTCGGGGTGGAGGCTGGCGAAGACGAGGGTGGAGAGGATCGTCAGGGCGGCCAGGGCCAGGCAGGCGTGGTGGATGCCGGTGATGATCTCGTGCGGGCCGGCGTCGAAGCGGTTGGGGACGAAGAAGGCGGTGGCCAGGGAGGCGGTCGCGACGCCGAAGCTCATGGAGAGCTGCTGGGACGTGCTGGCCATCGTGGAGGCCATGCTGGTGTCGGGCTCGGAGACGTCGGCGTAGGCGAGCGTGTTCATGCTGGTGTACTGGAAGGACGAAAAGAAGCCGAAGGCGAAGGCCAGCGCGACGATCACCGCGACGGGCGTGTGCAGACCGATGAAGGCGTAGAGGCCGATGAGGCCGCCGATCGCCAGCGTGTTCGAGAGCAGCACCACGCGGTAACCGAAGCGGCGCAGGATACGCGGCATGGCCAGGCGGAAGCTCATGGCGGCCAGTGACTGCGGGAGAATCAGCAACCCCGACTGCACCGGCGTGTAGCCGAGGCCGATCTGGTAGAGCAGCGGCAAGAGGAACGGCATGCCGCCCAGGCCCAGGCGGGTGACGAAGCTGCCGACCACCGAGACGCGAAAGGTCCGCAGGTGGAAGAGGCCCAGGCGCAGCAAGGGGTGCGCGGCGCGCAAGGCGTGGCGGGCGTAGGCGAGCAGCAGCGTGGCGGCGATGGCCAGCAGGGCCACGATGGCGTGGAGGCCCAGGAAGTGTTCGCCGAACACCTCCAGCACGTACGAAAGCAACGCGACGCCGGCGCCGAACAGGACGAACCCCACGAGATCCAACCGCTCGGAGTGCGGGGCGCGGAAGTCGGGCAAGTGACGGCGCACCAGGTAGAGGCCGGCCAGGCCGATGGGGATGTTGACCAGGAAGATCACGCGCCAGTTGAAGAAGCGGACGATCAAGCCGCCGGCCAGCGGGCCGAGCAGCGGCGCGATCAGCGACGGGATGGCGACGAAGGCCATGGCGCGCACCAGCTCGGCGCGGGCGAACGTGCGGACCATCGTCAGGCGGCCGACGGGCACCATCATCGCGCCGCCGGCGCCTTGCAGGATCCTGCAGAGGATCAGGAGGTGGATGCTGGTCGAGAGGCCGCACAGCAGGGACCCGAGCGTGAAGATGCCGATGGCGGTCCCGAACACGCGGCGCGTGCCGAACCGGTCGGCGGCCCAGCCGCTGATGGGGATGAAGACGGCGACGCTCAGCGTGTAGCAGGAGAGCACCGACTTCATGCTGAGCGGCGCGATCCGGAGGGCCGCCGCCACGGTGGGGACGGCGGTGTTCAGGATCGTCGTGTCGAGCGACTCCATGAAGAAGGCCACCGCCACCAACCAGGGGACGATGCGCTTGGTGGCGGCTGGGAGCGTGAGGGTGGCTGGCGGCGAGGGGCCGGCGGGCATCAGGAGGTGACCCTTGATTGAAACGCCGGCCCCTCTCCCGCCGAGACTGCGGCTCGGCGGGAGAACGGTCGGAGAGAGCAACGATGGCGAGGCCGGGGGGGGCCGTCAGCCGGATCGACGCGCGGGGCGCCCCCGCCGAGGAGGCTGGGCTGGTGCGCGACGAGAGCCATCGTCCCAAATCTAGCGCACGCCCGCGCCGGTATATGCTGGGGCGCATGCGATCCGTCACCGCCGTCAGCCTGTTGCTGCTGGCGCTCTCGACCGCCCGTGCGGTGGCCGCGCCCGGCGAGCTGCCGCCCGGATACCAGGTCGTCAACGCCACGCCGCTGGGGCGGGCGCTCTCGGCGCAGAAGCCGGGGATCACGACGGTGAAGGCGGCGCTGCTGGCGGCCTTCCGCGATCTGACCAAGCTCTACGGCGTGCGGCCGACCGTGGCCAGCGCCTACGAAGACAGCCGCGACCACCATTCAGGCAACGCCACGTTCTTCGCCAACGTGGGCGGCTGGCCGACCAAGGGCGTGGTCTTCTGCAAGATCGATCACAAGCGCGCCGTTCTGGCGGTCATCTACGGGCGCAGTGACATGTCGCCCGGCGAATGGAACCGCCTCTCGACGTCGCAAGCCGCCGCCCAGGCGCCGCCCGAAGCCCCGCCCGCGACCGAGACCGTTTCGGCGCGAGAGAGCCCGGACGAGGGCCCGATCCCGCAACCGGCGCACGCCAAGCTCCGCACCTTCCGCTTCCCCGACAACACGGGGACCGTGGGCCTGGCCGAGGGGTGGAGCACCAAGGCGCCGTCGAGCATGGGCGGGTTCATCCTGGACGGACCCGCCGGCCAGAACGCGATGGTCGGCGTCGCCTATTCCGTCGCCACGCCGACCTCGACGCTGCGCCGGTTCTCGCCGCTGGTGGCGCCGTTCACGACACCGGTGGAGGCGTTCGGGATCCTGGTGCCGCAGATGAGCCGCGTGAGTCAGCAGCACGGCGGCCCGGCGCTCGAGCTCGATCACCTGGTCGAGCGCCACGGCGCCAAATCGTGGAGCCCGCGCGGGCGCGCGTCGTTCCTCAGCTTCGGCCTGACCGAGACGGGACCGAACGGGCGACGTCACCTGCAGGCGCTGTCGCTGGTGCAGATCATTCCCACCAGCCAGCAAGGGTTCATGCTGACGACGACCACGGCGCGCGCGCCGGACGCCAGCTTCCACCACGACCTGCCGCTGATGCTGCAGATGATCAACTCCTACCGCGAGAACGCCGCGGTCATCACGCGGAAGAGCAACCAGCAGCTGGCCGCCAAGAACCAGTGGTTCGCCGCGCAACAGTCGGCGATGCGGCAGAAGCAGCAGAGCTTTGACGCCCAGCTGCAGAGTCAGGCGCGCGCCTCGAACGCGCGCCTGCGCCAGGCCGACGACTTCGACGAGGTGATCCGCGGCGTCCGCACGGTCGAGGACACGCGCACCGGCGAGAAGACCAGCGTCGACCTGGGCAACGTCGACAAGATCGTCGACGGGGCGAACCAGGCCGACCCGGGCCGCTACCGGCAGATCCCGCTGCGCGACGAGGCGCACCCCGAGGAGTAGCCGCCCTCAGCCGGCGTGACGACCCAGCACGAAGGCGTCGATGGCGTGCGCGAAGCCTTCTTCTTCGTTCGACGTCGTGACGTAGCGGGCGCAGCGCTGCACGTCGCAGCTGGCGTTTCCCATCGCGATGCTGACGCCGCCCACGGCGAACATCAGCACGTCGTTGGGCATGTCGCCGATGGTGGCGATCTGGTCGACCGGAACACCCAGCGTCTTCGAGTCGAAGCGCACCACCATCCCCTTGTTGGCGTCGGGGTGCGTGACGTCGAGGTAGTAGGGCTGCGAGCGCGCCGCCGAGGCGTGGCCGGTGACCCGCCGGCGCAGTTCGGTCTCGGTCTTCGCCACCAGCGCCAGGTCGTCGCTGACGCCGACGATCTTCACCGCGCCGTCCAAGACGCTGGTCAGATCGGCGATCACCGTCGGCTCGAACCGCACGGTCGATTGTTCGCGCGCCACGTGGGGCGCCTCGCGCGCGCGGATGAACCAGTCGGCGCCGCGGTAGACCCACACGTCCAGGCCGGCCTGCAGCAGGAAGTCGTGCACCTCGCGCGCCACCGCCGGCGGCAGCGTCCGCCCCTCGATGACCGTGGTGAGGTCCGGCTTCACGAACATGCCGCCGTTGAAGGCGGCGATCGGCGTGGTCAGCTTGAGCGGCTCGACCAGCATGGCCATGCCGCGCGGCGGGCGCCCGCTGGTGATGGCCAGCTCGACGCCCGCGGCGCGCAGCCGCTCGACCGCGCGGCAGGCGCCGTCGGTCAGCACCTTGGCGTTGGTGACCAGCGTCCCGTCGACGTCGGCGATCAGCAGCTTGACCGGCGGGGCGGCGGGCATCGTCACCCCTTCAGGCTCCGGTAGCGGCGAATCAGCGCGTTCGTCGACGGGTCGTGCTTCAGCGCCGGCTCGGTCTTGCTCTCCAGCTCCGGGATGATCCGCTGCGCCAGCACCTTGCCCAGCTCGACGCCCCACTGGTCGAACGAGTCCAGCCCCCAGATCACCCCCTGCACGAACACGATGTGCTCGTACAGCGCCACCAGCGATCCCAGAACCGCCGGCGTCAGCTTCTCGGCCAGGATGGTGTTGGTGGGCCGGTTCCCCTCCATGACCCGGTGCGGGACGATCGCGGCCGCCGTTCCGTCGGCGCGCACCTCGTTCTCGGTCTTGCCGAACGCCAGCGCCTCGGCCTGCGCGAACACGTTCGACATCAGGATGTCGTGGTGCTCGCCCAGCGGGTTCAGCGTCTTGCCGAACGCGATGAAGTCGACCGGGATCAGCTTCGTCCCCTGGTGGATCAGTTGATAGAAGCTGTGCTGGCCGTTGGTCCCGGGCTCGCCCCAGTAGATCCCGCCCGTCTGGTAGTCGACCGTCTTGCCCTCCAGCGTGACGTGCTTGCCGTTCGACTCCATGGTCAGCTGCTGCAGGTAGGCCGGGAAGCGCTTCAGGTACTGCTCGTACGGCATGACGCCGAAGCTCTGCGCGTCGAAGAAGTCGCCGTACCAGACCGACAGCAGCGCCATCAGCACCGGCAGGTTCTGCGCGAACGGCGCCGTGCGGAAGTGCTCGTCCAGCGCGTGGAAGCCGGCCAGCAGCTGGTCGAAGCCGTCCGGCCCGATGGCCAGCATCGTCGACAGACCGATCGCCGAGTCCATCGAGTAGCGGCCGCCGACCCAGTCCCAGAACCCGAACATGTTGGCCGGGTCGATGCCGAACTCGGTGACCTTCTGGGTGTTGGTCGACACAGCCACGAAGTGCTTGGCGATCGCCGCCTCTCCCCCCAGCTTGGCGATGGCCCACTGCCGCGCCGAGCGGGCGTTGGTCATCGTCTCGATGGTCCCGAAGGTCTTCGACGACACGATGAACAGCGTCTCCGCGGCGTCGAGATCGCGCGTCGCCTCGACGATGTCGGTCGAGTCGACGTTGGAGACGAAGCGGAACCTCAGCTCGCGCTGGCTGTAGTAGCGCAGCGCCTCGTAGGCCATCACCGGCCCCAGGTCAGAGCCGCCGATGCCGATGTTGACGATGTTGCGGATCGGCTTGCCGGTGTGCCCCTTCCAGGCGCCCGAGCGCACCCGCTCGGCGAACGCGCGCATCCGCCCCAGCACCTCGTGGACGTCCTTGACCACGTCCTGGCCGTCGACGACCAGCGACTGCCCGGCCGGCATTCGCAGCGCCACGTGCAGGACGCTGCGGTTCTCCGACACGTTGATGCGGTCGCCGCGGAACATGGCGTCGATCCGCCCGCGCAGGTCGCTCTCCTCGGCCAGCTGCACCAGGAGCCGCGTCGTCTCTTCGGTGATCCGGTTCTTCGAGTAGTCGAGGTACAGGCCGGCCGCCTCGACGGCGAAGCGCTCGGCGCGCCCCGGATCGGCCGCGAACAGCTCGCGCAGGTGGCGGCCCGCGATCTGGCCGTGATGCCGCTCGAGCGCCTTCCAGGCCGGACGCTCACGCAGTGGTTTGATGGCTGTCATGGATTTCCCTCGCCGATCTTCTCTCACGGTTCGCGGCGGATCGCCTGATCGATCTGACCGGTTATCAAGCGCGCCACCCGCCCGTGCCTGACAAAGCTCAGGCCCCACTCGAACAGGACCACCAGCCGGTTGTGGAACCCCATCAGGTACCAGAGGTGGACCACCAGCCAGGTGACCCAGGCCAGGAAGCCGCTCAACTTCAGGCCGCGCAGATCGGCCACCGCCCGCGCCCGTCCGATGGTGGCCAGGTTCCCCTTGTCCAGGTACTTGAACGGGCGGCCCGGCCGGCTGGCCAGGCGGGCCCGCACCAGCCGCGCCGCGTGCCGCCCCATCTGCATCGCCACCGGCGCCACCCCGGGATAGGGCCCCGCGCCCCGCACGCGGGTCATGTCGCCGATCGCCAGCACCTCCGGGTGGCCCGTCAGCGTCAGGTCGGGCTCGACGAGGATCCGCCCGGCCGGGTCGGTCTCGGCGCCGGCCGCCTTCGCCAGCAGGCCAGCGATCGGGGCGGCCCGGACGCCGGCCGCCCAGATGATCGTCCGCGCTGGGATCCGCCGCACACTCTCCCCGTTCGTGACCACGACGCCGGCCGTGTCCAGCCCGGTGACGTTGTGGTGGACCAGCGTCGTCACGCCCAGCCGCTCCAGCGAGCGCATGGCCTTCTGGGACAGCACCGGCGGGAAGCTGGCCAAAACCCGCGGCCCGGCCTCGATCAGCAACACGACCGCCTTGGCCGTGTCGGCGACCCGGAAGTCCTGGCGGGTGTCGCGGGTAATCTCGGCGATCTGCCCCGCCATCTCGACCCCGGTCGGTCCCGCGCCCACCACCGCGAACGTGAGCAGCGCCGCGCGCTTGTCCAGATCCAGTTCGACCTCGGCCGCCTCCAGCGCCAGCAAGATCCGGCTGCGGATGTCCAGCGCCCCCTCCAGCGATTTCAGCTCCGAGGCGGTTTGCTGCCACTCCGGATGGTTGAAGTAGTTGTACTCCGAGCCGCCACCCACGATCAGCGTGTCGTAGGCCAGGCGCTGCTCGCCGCTGGGCGTCTGGACCTGCAGCTCGCGCGCGGCGAGATCGAAGCCGGTGACCTCGCCCAGGATCACCCGCACGTTCTCGTGACGGTGAAAGATTGCGCGCAGCGGGTAACAGATTTCCGCCGGGCTGAGCGCGCCCGTCGCCACCTGATAGGCGAGCGGCTGAAACAGGTGAAAGTTCCGCTTGTCGACCAGCGTGACCTCGACGGACGCCCGGTAGAGGTGCCGCGCGGCCTGCAGGCCGCCGAAACCGCCCCCCACGATCACCACCCGATGGCGCTTCTGTTCGCGATCCATTCAATCACTCACGGCAGGTGCAGTCTGTCGCCCGCCGCGCGCCCCGGCAAGGTTCGGCATTGCGACGACGGCGCGTCCTCTCTATCGTCTAGGACCTATGGCCGCCCCCAGGTGGAAGAAGGTGCTCAAGTGGTTGCTCGTCCTCGGGATCGTCGGGTTCGTGGCGTTGCAGATCGCGCCGGCCAAGAAGCTGTTCGGCATCCCGACCCAGGACATCGGCACCAACCCGCCCGAGCGCTTCGCCTTCGACGGCCCGCCTGAGGTCGAGAAGATCATGCGGCACGCCTGCTTCGATTGTCACACCAATGAGACGCGCTGGCCGCTCTACGCGCGCATCGCGCCCGGTTCGTGGCTGATGGCGCGCGACGTCCACAACGGCCGCAACCACCTGAACTTCTCCAAGTGGGCCGACGCCGACGAGGACGAACGCCAGACCGACCGCGAGAACGCCTGGGAGCAGATCGAAGCCGGCAACATGCCCCCCTGGTTCTACGTCCTGCCGATGCACCCCGACGCCAAGCTCTCGGAGGCCGACAAGGCGACCTTGAAGAGCTACCTGCTGGCCAAGTTGACCAAGAAGTAGCTCAGTTGGACGGCGACGGGAGCTTCGGCTCGGTCAGGCGGAAGTTGTCGATGATGTAGACGCCCGTCGTGCCGCCCGGGACGGTGAGGGCGATGCCGACGGTCAGGTCGCTGTAGGTCGCGCCCTCGAGCGCGCTCGCCACGGCGGCGGGGATCGCGAACTGCAGCGTCGTGAAGACGCCGGTCGGCCGGCCCGTCAGCTCCGCGTCGCCCAGGTAGGCGCCGTAGACGTTGCGCGACGGCGCCGAGATGAACATCTGCACGTTGCCGAACCAGTACGGGTTCGCCTGCGCGACCGGGATCTGGAAGTCGAGCGACACCTGCGAGCCGACCTCCAGCGGTGCCAGCTCTGGATTCGTCGAGTCGATCGCCTTGCTGTCGATCCGCACGTAGTTCTGGGGCGCGGCGATCGCCAGGGCGGCCTGCCCCTGGGTGTGGACGCTGGTGGTGGCGAGGCTCGCGACCTGCCCCTGCGTGAGGTGCCAGTCGGGCTCCGATTCGAACTGCAGGGGGTCCGTGACCAGCTTCGGCGCGGCGGCCGCCGGCGCCCGCCCGAACGCGGCGAGCAACAAGACGGCGGGCCAAGCCAACCGCGCGAACGGGCCTACGAAACGAAGTCTCTGCGTCGACATTCGGAGCTCCTCCCGGTTTCCACCAGCGCTGTTCCCTCGTGAAGCGCCGACGAAATACGGCGGATCAACCGTCCGCGTCAAGCCGCAATGACGCGACGGGCCTGTGACAGCTCCCCGCATGCCAGACATTGCAACTTACAATCTCCGGTACCATCCGCCGGGCTTCCGGCATATAAATGGCGGCCGTTACGCAAGTAAGCGGCAGTGGAAATGATTGCGAAATGCAACCATGGCACCCTCATCTGCAGCCCGCTCGATTTCCGCGGGCGAGTGAACGATGGCGAACCTCGACGCCGGACACAATGAGACCAGCTCCGCCAGCCCGGGAGCCGTCATGCTGATCGCCGGCGTGGCGGTCTGCGAGGTGGCGACCAGCCTGCTGGTGGCGGTGGCCGAACGGCCGACGCTGGGGATGCTCTGCCTCGGCGCGAGCCTGGCGTTCGCCTTCCGCTGGGCGCGCCGGCGCCGCCGGTTCGCCGACCGCGTCCTGCGGGGGCAGATCGCGGCGGCCACGCGCTTCCTGGCCGACGGTAACCGCACCGCCGCCTGGAACGCGGCCTGCGCCGCTGCCGACGCCGCCGCCGGCGCGCCCGTCCGCAACGCAGCGCTGGCGATCCTGGCGCAGATCGCCGTCGAGGAGGACCGCGTGGCGGCGGCCCGCGAGATCCTCGCGCGGGTGCAGCCGCGCCGCGCCGTCGATCCCTGGGTCGAGGCGCGCCTGGAGCAGGCTGACCAGCACCCCGATCGCGCCATCGCGGTCCTCGAGCGGGCACGGCACACGCCGCTGTTCGGCGCGGCCGCGGCTCGCCTGCTCGTCGAGCTGCTGGCGGAGGCGAACGCGCTGGATCGCGCCGTCCGCGTCGCCATCGATCACCTGGTGCTGCTCGACCCACAGGACGTGCAGAACATGATCGCTTCGCTGCAGGCCTGGGACGAGCCCCGCCACGCCGCCGCCCTGACGATGGCCGTGACGATGCGCCGGATCGGCTTCCGCGCCAGCCGCGAGCTCCACGCCACCGGCTCGCCCTCCTAGCCCTCGCCTCGCCCGCCTAGATGATGCTGCGGACGACGCCGCCGTCGACGCGCAGGGCGGCGCCGGTGGTGGCGCTGGCGGCCGCGCTGGCCGCGTAGGCGATCATGTTGGCGACCTCGTCGGGATCGGCGAAGCGGCCCAGCAGCGACGACGGCCGCATGGTGGCGAAGAAGCCGCGCTCGATCTCGGCCTCGCTCCGCGCCTGCTGCTGCGCCAGCGAGCGGACGAACGTCGCCACGCCCTCCGACCGCGTGGGGCCGGGAAGGACGCTGTTGACCGTGACGCCGGTGCCGCGCGTCCGCTCGGCCAGCCCGCGCGCCACCGCCAGCTGCGCGGTCTTCGTCGTGCCGTACTGGATCATCTCGACGGGGATCTGGACCGCCGACTCGCTCGACACGAACAGGATGCGGCCCCAATCGCGGGCCAGCATGCCGGGCAGGTAGTGGCGCGAGAGGCGCACGCCGCTCATCACGTTGGTCTCGAAGAACCGCATCCACTCGGCGTCGTCGATCGCCTCGAACGGCTTGGGATCGAAGATGCCGGCGTTGTTGACCAGGATGTCGACCGCGGGAACGGCCGCGGTCAGGACGCGCACGCCGCCGGCGCTCGAGACGTCGGCGGCCACGCCGCGGACCGCCGCGCCCGGGACGGCGCGGCCGATGGCGTCGATGGCGGCCTGCACGCGCGCCGCGGTTCGCCCGTTGACGATCACGGACGCGCCCTCGCGCGCGAACCGACGCGCCGACGCGAACCCGATGCCGGCCGTCGAGCCGGTGATCAGAACGACTTTTCCGCCGAGACCGAGATCCATGGCCTGGCTATAGCACCGGGCCCCGGCGGCGGGATGTGATCTCAGTTCGTGGCGCCGCCGGCTCCGGCGCTGCCGCTCTTGCCGGCGGCCCCGCCACCGGCTCCCGCCGCGCCGCCAGCCCCGGCGCTGCCGCCGTCGTGTGAGACGACGCCGCCGTCGGGGCAGCCGCCGACCGCGTCGAGCCGCCAGGTCGGGTTGCGATCGTTCTCGCCCGCGGTGTTGTCGCTGTAGGGCGAGTCCTGCAGCCAGACGCCCAGGACGCCGCCGGTGTGCGTGAAGGTGACGGGCGGGCTGAGCAGGCTGGCCGCCACGCAGTCGTCGAAGTCGGCGAAGGCGCCCTGGCCCGCGGCGTACCCGGCGGTGCCCGGCAGGACGAGGATCTTGTCGGCGGTGGTCGCGCCGATCAGCCACCAGGCGTCGGTTCCGTTGGCGTAGGCGTTCACCGTCCATCCCTGGCCCGAGCCGTACTTGATGCACCCGTCGACGTAGGTGATGACGTAGTTCCCGGCCGGGATCGGCTGCCCGTCGTTGAAGTAGGCGGGGGTCCCGAACAGGCTGAGGTCGCTGGCGGTCGCCTGGCTGGAGGCGGCGCCGAACGAGCAGGTCACCGCGCCGTCGCTGCCGCCGTCGCGCGCGCCGGAGCCCGCCGCGCCCGAGGCGCCGCCGTTCCCCGCCGCGCCCGAGACGCCGCCGTTCCCCGCCTTGCCCGAGA
>CAZTZM010000063.1:0-22466 GCA_964618005.1 uncultured Myxococcales bacterium | reverse complement strand
CGACCAGCCGCGGAACGGCGCCATCACGTTCGCCTCCGCGATCTTCCAGGCCGGCGTGTCGGAGACGCCGATGTAGCGGACCTTGCCCGCGCGGACCAGGTCCTCCAGCGTGGCCATGGTCTCGTCGATCGGGGTGTGCATGTCCCAGTTGTGCAGCCAGTAGAGATCGATGTAGTCGGTCTGCAGGCGGCGCAGCGAGTTCTCGCAGGCGCCGATGATCGACTTGCGCCCCGAGCCGCCGCCGTTGGGATCGCCCGGGTACAGGTTGCCGCTGAACTTGGTGGCGATGACCAGGCGGTCGCGCCGGGACGGGTGGCGCCCGATGTGGTCGCCGATGATCTTCTCCGAGTGGCTCTTCGTGTAGAAGTTCGCCGTGTCGATGAAGTTCCCGCCCGCCGCGATGTAGCGGTCCATGATCTGCTGCGATTCCTCGACGGATGAGCCCCAGCCGAGGTCCTCACCGAACGTCATCGCGCCAAGGCACAAGGGGCTGACGCGCAGGCCGGAACGGCCGAGCGTCACGTAGTGATCGAGAGCCATGAGCATCCTCCGTGGTACAGTCTGTTTAGAGACCGGTTTGTTTAAAACGGAACAGGTTTAATATTGAATCAATCGCCTGGCAAGTCGAAAATCGACGTCGCGAAGTTATGGACGCTGAACTACCGCCTGGTGGGCTCCGTCCTCGCCGAAGTGGCCGCCGCGCTCCAGGATCTGGGAATCGAGGTCAAGGAGCTGTTCTTGCTGGCCGAGCTGGACACCCACCCACACCCGGCCGCCCTCGCCCAGACCCTGCTCATCCCCAAGCCCACCGTGACGGTCTACGTGAAGCGTCTGGAGGCCGCCGGTTTCGTGAAGCGCGAGATCGACAGCGCCGACCTCCGCCGCCACAAGCTCTCCCTGACCGCCGACGGCCGCAAGGTCATGACCCGCGGCCTGTCGTTGCTGGTCGACACCTTCGGCCGTCGCCTGGGGCGACTCACGGCCGCCCAGCAGGCGGAGTTGAAGACGCTGCTCGAAAAGCTGACCTAGGGTACCTTTACTGGAAGAGCCTGACTGGCCGGAAAGAACTGGCGGTAAGCGCGCGGGCAGAGACGACGATGGACACGGATCTTGGCGAGCTCACCTTCTGCCGGATGTTGGGCGTCAACGAGACGGTGGCGACGCTGCTGCTGGCGGCGCGCTTCGGCGTTCCGGTCTGCCCGCACGCCGGCGGCGTGGGCCTGTGCGAGTACGTCCAGCACGCCTCGATCTTCGACTACATCGCGGTCAGCGGGGCGCTGGCCAACCGCTCGATCGAGTTCGTCGATCACCTGCACGAGCACTTCCTGGATCCGTGCGTGATCCGAAACGGCTGTTATCAGGTGCCGGCCGCGGCCGGCGCCAGTATCACCATGCAACCCGCCTCGCTCGCGGCATATACGTACCCGGGCGGCGCGGTCTGGAAGGAGATCCTGTCAGCATGAGAATCGTCCGCTATCTCGACCGCGCCGGACAGGCGCACTACGGCAGCGAAGAGGGCGCCCGCGTTCGCCGCATCGAAGGCGACATCTTCGGCGACCACAAGGTCACGGAGGCGACCGCCGACGTGGCGCGCATGCTGGCGCCGATCGAGCCGAAGCAGTTCCTCTGCATCGGGCTCAACTACCGCCGGCACGCCGCCGAGACCAACGCCAAGATCCCCGACTACCCGATCCTGTTCTTCAAGGGCGTGAACGCGGTCCAGGATCCGGGCGAGCCGATCGTGATCCCGGGGCACCTGGCCAGCACCGAGGTCGACTACGAGTGCGAGCTGGCGGTCGTCATCGGGCGGGCCTGCAAGAACGTGTCGAAGGCCGAGGCGCTCGACTATGTACTGGGCTACACCGGCGCCAACGACGTCTCGGCGCGCGACTGGCAGATCCGCAACGGCGGGGGGCAATGGTGCCGCGGCAAGACCTTCGACACGTTCGCGCCGCTGGGCCCCAGCCTGGTCACGCGCGACGAGATCCCCAACCCGAACGCGCTGAAGATCGCCACCATCCTCAACGGCGAGCGCGTCCAGGACTGGACGACCGGCGACATGATCTTCGACGTGCCGAGCCTGATCGAGTTCCTGAGCGGCAGCACCACGCTGGTGCCGGGCACCGTGATCCTCACCGGCACGCCCCACGGTGTCGGCATGGCGCGCAAGCCGCCACTGTGGCTGAAGCCGGGCGATCTGGTGACGGTCGAGATCGAAAACATCGGCCAGCTCACGAACCCGGTCGTCGCCGAGACCTGAGGCGCCGCGAGCGCAGGGCGAAGGTCAGCATCGTCGCGCCGAAGGCCAGCAGGACCAGGCCCCAGTCGAGGTTCACGTTGATGCCCAGGGAGTGCTGGGCGTAGATGGCCGGATCGGACGTGAGGCCGAAGCCGGCCAGCAGGAGGCCGAACAGCGAGAACATGAGGCCGATGGGGAGGCGGACGTCGAGATCCATGGCGGGCGATCCTTTCACCAGAAGATGACGTTCAGGGCCGCGGTCAGCGCCAGGATGGCGCCGCCCAGGATCGCCGGTCGCTTGTACCAGGCGAGACCGTCGTGCTTGGGCTTCGGCGTCAGCGCGTAGACCAGGCCGGTCAGCTCGTCGTCGGTCCTGTGCTGCCGGGTGGCCAGCGAGACCGCCACCGTCGCGACGAAGCAGGCCGAGAACGCCCAGATGGCGGTCCAGAAGTTCTGCGCCATCTCGCTCGGGTAGCGATGCACGACGCCGAGCCAACCGCCCTTGATGCCGACCACGGCCCCCTTCGGCAGGGACAGCCCGTGGTGGACCGCCGCGGCCGCCGTTCCCGCCAGCAGGCCGAAGAACGCGCCGTGGCCGGTGGTGCGCCGCCAGAACATGCCCAGCAGGAAGGTCGCGAACAGCGGCGCGTTCACGAACGCGAACACCAGCTGCAGCACGTCCATGATGTTGTTGAACTTGGCCGCCGTGTAGGCGCAGGCCACGCTGGCGGCGATGCCGACCACGGTGGCGGCGCGCCCGACGGCCAGGTAGTGCGCGTCGCTGGCGTTGGGGCGGATGTAGCTCTGGTAGATGTCATAGGTCCAGACGGTGTTGAAGGCGGTGACGTTGCCGGCCATGCCCGACATGAACGACGCGATCAGCGCCGTCAGCCCCAGACCCAGCAGACCGCTGGGGAAGAAGCGCGACAGCATGGCCGGCACGACCATGTCGTAGTCCAGGCTGCCCCCCTTGCTGGGCAGCGCGAAGTCACCGCCCGCGTGCAGCGCGATCGCCAGCATGCCGGGCAGGATGACCAGGAACGGGAACAGCATCTTGGGGAACGCGGCGATGATCGGCGTGCGCCGCGCGGCCGCCATGTTCTCGGCCGCCATCGCGCGCTGCACGACCAGAAAGTCGGTGCACCAGTAGCCGAACGACAGCACGAAGCCGAGGCCCATCGCCAGGCCGAACCACTCGATCCCCATCGGGTTCGCCTGCGCCGAGCCGGCGAACCGCCAGGAGTGCGACCAGGCGCCCGGCGCGAAACCGTTGTGCGTCGCGACCTCGCTCAGTCGGCTCTGCAGCCCCGACCAGCCGCCCACCTGCTTGAGGCCCAGCAGCACCAGCGGCAGGAAGCCGAACACGATCAGGAAGAACTGCAGCACCTCGTTGTAGATGGCCGACCGCAGCCCGCCCATGAAGATGTAGACGAGCACGATCACGCCCGAGGCGGCGATGCAGAGGTGAAAGTTCCAGCCCAGGATCGCGCGCAGCAGCGTCGCCAGCGCGTACATCGAGATCCCCGACGACATCACGGTCATGCAGGCGAAGGTGACCGCGTTGAACCCGCGCGTCTTTTCGTCGAAGCGCAGCTTCAGGTACTCCGGGACCGAGCGCGCGCGCGAGCCGTAATAGAACGGCATCATGAACACCGCCACGAACACCATCGCCGGGATGGCGCCCACCCAGTAGAAGTGGCTGGTCATGATGCCGTACTTCGCGCCGGAGGCGGCCATCCCCATGACCTCCTGCGCGCCCAGGTTCGCGCCGATGAAACCGAGCGCGCAGATCCAGGCGGGCAGGGCGCGTCCCGACTCGAAGAAATCCTTCGTGCCGCCCACGCCCCGGCGCACCACGAACCCGATGCCGAGCACGAACACGAAGTAGACGAGCAGCAGACAGTGGTCGACGACGCCGAGTTTGATGACCATCGGGCAGGAGGGTGCGCGCACGGTAATCGGGCGCGCAACTGGAAGTCGTGGAATTTTCTACACCCGCTCGCGCGCAACGGATAGTATGCGCCGCGATCACTTAAGGGAGAGATGGTTGGAATGTCGCGTCGCTTCGCCTATGCGGGTCCGTTCGTCCTCTGCGGTCTGGCGTGGTTCGGTTGCGCTACCACAAAGCTGGGGGCGACACCGGAAGAGCTGAGCCGCGCGCGTGATCAATCCGCGGCGGGCGCCGCCGTGTTTAGCAATGAGTGCGCCACCTGCCACGGCGGCCGCGGCGAAGGACTCGCCAACGCGACGGCAATTCTCGGCCCGGGCGCGTTGCCCGAATACCCGCGCGACACGGGCGGGACAGGGGACCCCACCCTCACCGATCCGCAGCTCATACAGATCCAGGCGCAGACGCGGCCGGCCGGCGCCGCCTGGCGCGATCCGTTCCGGAACGCCCAGGACTTGTACACCTTCACGACCACCCACCTCTCCAAGTCACGCGCGGCGAACCTGAAAGACGCCGACTACTGGGCGGTGACCAGCTTCATCCTGGCGGCCCAGGGCGTGAGCCTGCCGGCCGGCGGCCTCGGCCCCACGAACGCCGCCTCGATCCCGATCCCCAAGCGCTGATGGCGTGACGGATCGCGCTGATGGCGTGACGGATCGCCGCCCGCCGAAGCACTAACGCTGCGACGGCCCATGGTTGCGTTCCCGACCTTCGCGGGGGGCGCCGGATCTTTTTTCGCCCGCGGGCGTTTTTCGTGAGCCATTCAGGTCGCCAGCCGTCACCTATCGGTTGCCTGCGTATTAACCAATTTTCGGGGCGTTGCCCCTAACACCCATTCAAGAGCCACCTGCCGTTTACCCACCTTGAGAATTGATCCTTTTATTCACTTCCTTGGCTTTGGCCTTGGTCTCGCGCGGCTGGTCCAAAAGACGTGCCCTTGGGTCGCGTCGTGAGGATTCGTCTGCCCGGGAAGGTGTACACCTCGATCGCGCTGCTGGCGCTGCTGCTGGTCGCCGCGCCCGCGCGCGCCGATCAGGCCGTGCCCCAACCGCAGGCGCAGCCGGCCGCGGCCGACCCCGCGACCCCCACGGCTCCGCCCGACGCGATTCCCGGGTCGCCCGTCCCGCCGGGGCTCGGTCTGTCGCCGCAGGCGCCGCCGGTGTCGCCGGCGCCGGGCGGGCGGGCGCCGTCGTTCGGCGCGCCGACCACCGAGCCGACGTCGTCGTTCCGGATCGGGGGCCGCTTCTTCGGGTGGGAGGCCTTCGGCGTCGGCCAGCGGCCAGGCACGACGACCGAGGGTTACTCGGGGACCTCGCTGCACGCGCCGCTGCTGTCGGTCGGCAAGACGCCCTTCTGGGGTGGCGCCGGCGCCACGCTGAACGCGCAATACGGCACGCGCTATCTGACCGCCTACGTCAGCTACTACTTCCGGATGAACGGCGCGGAGTACCAGGGCTACGTGAACCCGCAGCAAGGACCGGGGTTCGGCGTCGCCTATCTGCTCTTCACGCCGGATCCAATCGGGCCGCTGCGGCTGCAGATCCGCGCCGGCGCGGTCACCGAGGTGTACGCGGGGCCGGGCCAGTGGGGGTGGGGGATCTTCGGGCCCATGCTCGGCCTGCGCGGGTACGGCGAGAGCACCTCGGGCGACTGGGACCTCACGCGCAACGTGCGCCTCACGCTCACGCACGGGGTGCTGGTCGTTCCGGGCGTGCCCGAGGCCTTCCCGCGCGGCGACTACAACAGCTGGATCGAGACCGGCGTGTCCAGCTTCGTGAACCACGCGCACGTCGGGCTGGTCATCGACAACCAGTGGATCCTGCGGTTTCACTACGCGTCCGATTACGGGACGGACGAGCGCAAGTACCTGCCGACGTTCCTGGGCACGCCGGCGCACGACGGCCGGATGGACACGTACATCGCCGAGGCGCGGTGGCAGGGGATCCCGTGGGGGCAGATCGGCGTCAGCGGCGGGCTCTACAACTTTGCCACCGCGGCCTCGGTCGGCGACGGCATCTGGTGGGGCGTCGACTTCACGCAGGGCGCGCGCGACATGATCAACAAGTTCCTGGGGCCGCAGAGCAACGGCACCGGAAAGCTGGCCGTGATCGGCGCGGAGTACGACTTCAGCGTCTCCAGCATCCTGTGGGCGCCGCGCAGCTTCACCGGCCAGGCGCCGGACCTGCGTGTCTCCATCGCGGCGATGCTCACGCGCACGATCGACACCGAGGATCCGAACTACCAGAACATGAACGGCTACTACACCGGGCTCGAGACCGAGTACCGGTTCTCGCAGCTCTTCAGCTTCACGTTTCAGGCCTACGGCGAGAGCCGCGGCAGCTACCTGGGCGAGTGGAGCGTCTACAGCGTGAACCCCGGCATCGCGTTCCACAGCGATTGGCTCAGCACGGATCGCATTCAACTGATCTACGGCCGGCGTTTCTACAGCCGCGCCGCGGACCCCAACTCGGCACAGCCGCTCGACCGCAACATGATCGCGCTCGGCGGCTACGTCACCTTCTGAACTGAAAGCGCTCGGCGATGAAAACGTCTCTCACACGTCGTTCAGGAATCATCCTCGCTGGGCTCGCTGTGCTCTCCGCGCCTGCGCTGGCCAGGGCCGCCGACAGCAGCGGGGATGACGGGGTTCCGCGGCTGGGGCTCGACCCGGGCGAGCCGCAGTCCCCCAGCCCGCCGCCGGCCGTCCCCTTCGGCGTCCAGCCGGCGCAGTCGCGGGAGTACGTCCTCGACTTCCACGGCTACCTGCTCTTGCCCGCCACGGTGGGCATCCACCAGCGCTTGATGCCGGCGGTCGGACAGAGCGGGACGGTCCTGCACTCGCCGCCGCTGATCCCATCGGACCTGCGCGACTTCGAGTACACGGGCGTGGTGCCGGACCCCTGGCTGCAGCGGAACTTCATCTACGGCAACTCGACGGTCTCCGCGACGGTCGTCCTGGCCGGCACGAGCGCAATGGACGCGGCAGGCTACTACAACCCGGTCGACCAGATGGGCGTCAACGACGCCTACGTCACGGTGAACCTGAGCAAGAAGTTCGGGTTCCCGTTCCACGTCAACGTCGGCGCCTACACGGGCCGCTACGGCGCGATGGGCGCGTACGACGCCGGTCGCTACGGCACGCCGCTCATCGCGCAGACGAACACCATCGGCGAGCAGATCACGGCCGCCTACAACGTCGGCCAGGTCGTCTTCCTGCTGGACCAGGGCTTGGGCGGGCAGCTCGGGCGCCCGCCCGTCGGCCTGGCCCCGGCCGGGTGGAACGACTTCGCCGATCCCAACGTCGGCGCGACGTTCGTCAACCAGGCGCACGTGGGGATCGCGTACCGGCCGCTCGGTCGGATCGGCCTCCACTACGTCACCGCCTGGACGCAGGACGACCAGGTGAACAACGGTCAGGTTCCGAACGGCCGGATCACGGTCCTCGGCGCGGACCTGAACCTCACGATGGGGCGCGGCGGCCACCTGTACCTCGGCGCGGCCAAGACTTACCTCACCAACGCGGCGACTGTCTCGGGCGCGATCGAAATATTGAACGCGCGCGGCGGGCCCGAATTGGTCGCGCACTACCTGGACGGCCCCAGCCCCACCTCCTCGCCCACCAATCCGGCCGGCAACGGCACCGGCTCGCTCTCGACGTTCGGCGGACAGTACGACCTCAGCTTCGCGCGGCTGATCTTCGGCAAGGACTACATCGGCGCCAGCCCGAACCTGCTGCTCAGCCTGTTCGGCGTCGGGACGTACGTGAAGAGCGACGACAACCCGATCTACAACGACGTCCTCAAGTTGAAGGGCGGCGCGGAGGTCACCTACGCATTCTTGTCGTGGCTGGGCGTCTCCGAGCGGTTCGACCATGTGCGCCTCCACGGCAGCGACTCGACGCAGGCGTTCACGAGCATCACCTCGCGCCTGCTGTTCCACACCGGCTGGCGCAGCCGCGGCGAGATCGCGCTCCAGTACACGTACTTCATGTACGGCAGCGGCATTTACCCCGAGACGGGGTATCCGGCGATGCTCGATCCGAGCACGAACCCCGACAAGCAGGTCGTGTCACTGATTGGAACGTTCTGGTGGTAGGAGCGACACATGGCGGCACCACATAGCTCGCGAACCGGGGTGTGGCTGGCGCTGGCGCTGGGCGCGGCGGGCGGTTGCACCGCCTACTCGACGTTGAAGAGCAACGTGTCGCTCGATTGCTCCATCACCAACGCCTACGACTTCAAGATCATCGATCACCTCAACCAGGTGACCTCGGAGGGGCAGGGGGCGTTCTGGACGTCGGCCGACCACTCCGACGCTGGGGCCGCCTCCATGAGCGCCCAGGGCGTGGCGCTCACCGACGGCGCTCGGTGTGGGGAGACGGCCGCGCTGGAGATCACGGGCGCCCACAACGACGACTGGGGCTCGTTGTCCGGCTACAACAACCTCGGAACGTTCGATGCCTCGGCCTACGAGGGCCTGTCGTTCTGGGCCCGCTCGCCCGGGCCGTCGAGCAAGTCGTTCACGGTCCTCCTCGCCGACCCGAACTGCTACAACCCGGCGACAGACCCGACGCCGCCGACCGCCTACTGCACGAACTACTCGACCGACGGGGGGACCTCCTCGACGGGGGTGGTCACCGATCCGTCCACCGGGATGGTCCTTTCGTCCGGTACGTTGACGGCGCCGCCGCTACCGGATGCCTGCACCAACTACTATCAGGCCGTCGTGACCGTGACGGCGGGCTGGCAGCTCTACACCATCCCGTTCGGCCAGTTTCAGCAGACCGCGGAGCCCAACCGAGTCCCCAACACCGATCTGACCGTGGTGGGGACGGCCCCCGGGACGGCGCTCCTCACCTCCGCGCTCAAGCTGCTCGATATCCGCTTCCCGCGCGAGTCGGTCATTGACCTTCAGCTCAGCGACCTCGGCGTCTACCGAAGGGCATCCACGACGGACGCTGGGGCCGACGGGGCGGTCGATGCGGCGCAGCCATGAGCGCGGCGAGCAAGGTTTGTGTAGCGCCCAGGCGGCGTTGATGGTGACGAATAAAAACGGAAAGGGAGCAATGTTCATGCGCAGCAATGTTGGAATGGTGAGTTCTTCGTTGGCGATTCTTCTCCTGGGCGGCGGGCTCGTGGCGTGCACGACCCAGGCGGCCGGCGGAACCGGTGGCAGCGGCGGCACGTCGTCGACCGGCACCGGCGGCATCACCGGCACGGGGACGGGCGGCTCGGGTGGACCCGCAACGGGCGACTATGCGGGCATCACCTGTCTACCCCCGACGCAGTCGATCACCGACTTCACTTACGTCCCGGGCGACGCCGCGACGCCGGACACCACGCAGGTCCGTTTCGGCACGTTCGGCACCACCTTCTCGGGCGGTGAGGACGCCTACGGCTCGCTCACCTCGGATGTGACCGCCGGCGACTGGCACATCAGCGGCACGGTCGCCGACTACTCCGGCTGGGGGCTCTACTTCGACGTGGTCAACAGCTGCGACAAGCTGGACGCGTCGCAGTTCAGCGGCGTCACGTTCACCATCTGGGGCAGCGCCGGCATGACTGGCACCGTCAACAACATGGTCACGATGGGCATGGCGACGCTGGAGGACTCGGTCGCGTACTCCTGGCTCGACACGCACGGCGACGACGCGGCCTCCACCACGACGCCGGGCACCTGCACGCCGACCTCGGGCAACAGCCAGTACTACCACCCGGGGTGCGCGGATCCGACCTACAGCTTCGCGGTCACAGGGACGCAGGCCGCCCCGCAGACGGTGACGGTGAAGTGGAGCGACTTCGCGGGCGGCTCGCCCACCGCCAGCGTCACGCCGACCGGCATCCTGTCCTGGTACTGGAACGTGCCGTGGTCGACGACCGCCACGTCGTACGCGGTCGACCTCCACATCGACAACCTCGCGTTCACGCCGTAAATGACGCATCCGTCGCCTCGGCTCATCGCGGGCGCCGCGCTCGCCGTCCTCGCTCTGGGGACGGCGGGCTGTCTCTGCCCGCCTTGTCCGGGCGCGGCGCCGGCGACGGCCGGGAATCCGTTGGACCCGACGCCTGTCGCCGGCCCGGTGGTCAGCGGCAGCCGCCTGGTGGTCTGGGACGGGGACGGCGCGGGGAACAGCGCGCAGGGGTGGGACGCCTGCGATCCCAAATCGGGCTGCAGCAAGGTCAGCTCGGCGCCGGGCACCGGCGTCAACGGCAGCACGGGCCTCCGGCTGCACGGCGACGGGTCGGGCTTCATCGGCATGGGCTGGAACCTGTTCGGCTGGTACCCGGAGAACGCCGGCTACGACATGAACCCGTACAGCCACCTGACGTTCCAGATCCGCGTCCAGCCGAAGTCCGCCGACACCGGACCCGAGCCCTCCGCCGTCGGCGTGCTGCTCGGCTGCAGCCGCAACAAGAAGGACAGCGCGACCGTCTCGATCGAGCGCTACGCCAAGGGCTTCAACGACGGGAAGTGGCACAAGGTCTCCATCCCGATCACGGCCTTCACCAAGGGCCCGGGCGCCGGGTTCGACCCGAGCTCGTTCTGGGAGTTCCGCGTCGCGACCTGGAGCGGGTCGCCGCGGCACTTCGACATCTACCTCGACGACATCGCGCTCGAGAAGCAGTAGGGCGGACGTGCGGCGGATCGGGTCGGCCCTAATCGTGGCGGGCGGAGCCTTGTGGCTCTGCGGGGCCGCGGCGTGCGTGGACAGCCAGAAGCACGTCGTGGCTGTCGACGCGGGGACGATCCCCGACGGCCTGGCGCCGCTGACCTGCCAGGGCGCGGCGCCCGGCGCGTACGCCGGCGACGCGGGCATCCCCGCCGGTGACACGGCCGCCCCCGGGGCGTACGCCTGGAAGAACGTCGTCATCAAGGGCGGTGGCTTCGTCAGCGGGCTCGTGGTGAGCCCGGCGCTTCAGGGGCTGGCCTTCGCGCGGACGGATGTCGGCGGCGCCTACCGCTTCGACCCGACCAACCAGCGCTGGTCGCCGGTCACCGACTGGGTCGGGCACAACAACTCGAACTTGATCGGGATCGAGAGCATCGCGCTGGACCCGGTCGATCCGAACCGGGTCTACATCGCCGCCGGCGAGTATCTGACCGCCGGCAACGGCGTCATCCTGAGCTCGACCGACATGGGTCGGACCTGGACGCAGAACAACATCCAGGCGCCGATGGGGGGCAACGTCGACGGGCGCTCGGTCGGCGAGCGCCTGGCGGTCGATCCCAACCTGCCCAGCACGCTGTACTTCGGATCGCGCAACGCGGGCCTCTGGATGAGCGGCGACTCGGCGAAGACCTGGACGCAGGTCACCAGCTTTCCGACCACCGGCGCCACCGGCGGCGGCGCCGGCTCGGCCAGCGGCGCCGGGACCGGCTACGGGCTGACGTTCGTGCTGTTCGACGCCAGCAGCGGCATGTCGGGCAGTGCCACCCCCGCGATCTACGTCGGCGTCGGCGTGACGACCGGACCGTCGCTCTACCGGTCGACCGACGCGGGGGCGACGTGGACCGCCATCGACGGCCAACCAAACCCCGGATTCGGGTTGATGCCGGCCCACGGGGCGCCGGACGGGTGCGGCAACATCTACTTCATCTTCAACAACGCGTCGGGGCCCAACAACGTCAGCGCGGGCTCGATCTGGCGCTATTCGACCGCGGTCGATTACTGGACCAACGTGACCCCGCCCAGCCAGGGCCATGGTTTCGGCGGCCTGGCCGCGGACGCCGCGCACCCGGGGACGCTGCTCGCCACGACGATCGACTGGTGGGCCCCGGACCGGATCTACCGGACCACCAACGGCGGGACCAGCTGGATCGCGCTCGCGAATCCCCAGTACGACATCGCGGGCGCCGACTGGCTCTACTTCGGCAAGTCGCCGTCCTCGCTGTCGGCGACCGGCTGGATGAGCGCCGTGGCCATCGATCCCTTCGACCCGGGACACGCCCTCTACAACACCGGGCAGGGGCTCTGGTCCAGCGACGACGTGACGATGGCCGACGCCGGCGCGCCGACCAGCTGGACGTTCCAGGACGACGGCCTGGAGGAGACCGTGGCGCTCGATCTCGCCAGCCCGCCCGCCGGTCCGCCGCTGCTGAGCGGCGTCGGCGATCTGGGCGGTTTTCGCCACGACGATCTCACCGTCTCGCCCGCGAACGGGATGTTCACGAACCCGGTCTTCGGCAACACGACCAGCCTCGACTTCTCCGAGGCAATCACGCCGGACGGCAGCGCCCCGGCTCTGGTGGCGCGGGTCGGAACGGGCGGTAGCACGAACGGCGCCTACGCGACCGACGGCGGCACGCTCTGGACGCCGTTCGTCACCGCACCGTCCGGGAGCACCGGCTCGGGATCGATCGCGGTGTCGGCCGACGGTGCGACGCTGGTGTGGGCGCCCAAGAAGGGGACGCCCTCGTACTCGATCGACAACGGCACCACCTGGACGATGAGCGCGGGCCTCGGCGCCGGGGCGCTGGTGGCCGCCGATCGCGTGAACCCGCAGAAGTTCTACGCCAGCGGCCGCAACGCCATGCTGGTCAGCACCGACGGCGGCAAGACGTTCGTCTCCGTCGCCACGCCCTCGTCCGGGCGGCCTCGGCCGGTGTTCGGCGTGGAAGGCGACCTCTGGGTCCCGACCGGCAGCGGCCTCCTTCACTCGCAGGACTCGGGCGCCACGTACACCTCGGTGGGCGGGGTGTATGGCGCGACCGCGCTGGGCTTCGGCGCGCCGGTGCAGCCGGCGCAGACCTATCCGTCGGTCTACATCGCGGCCACGGTCGGGTCGACCAGCGCCTGGGGGACCTATCGCTCCGACGACGCCGGGGTGACCTGGCAGCGCATCGACGACCCCCAGCACCAGTTCGGGTACCTCAACTGCCTGGCCGGCGATCGCCGTCAGCCCGGACGCGTCTATCTCGGCACGTCCGGGCGCGGGATCGTCTACGGCGATCCGCTGCCCGCGGCGGGTACAGAGTCGGGCACAGAATGAAAGGGCCGACGAGAATGGTCAGAGCTTCGTGGTTGATGTCGCTGCTGGGGATCGGCGCGGTGCTGGCGACGCCGGGATGCAAGGTCTGCTCGTGCACGATGCCGCCGACCACACCCGGCGCCGCGGCGGCCGCGACGACGCCGGCCGCGACCGGCGGGCCGACCCTGGCCGGCAGCGTGCCGTACAAGTGGAACAACGTCGCCATCCTGGGCGGCGGATTCGTCACCGGCATCGTCTTCAGCCCGGTCCAGAAGGACCTGATCTACGCGCGCACCGACGTGGGCGGCGCGTACCGCTGGGATCCGGAGAAGAAGGTCTGGGTGGCGCTGACCGATCAGCTGCCCCGCGACACGAACTTCCTGGGCATCGAGAGCCTGGCCGCGGATCCCGTCGACGCCAACAAGGTCTACCTGGCGGCGGGCGAGTACACCGGCTCCTGGGTCGGCAACGGCGCCATCCTTCGCTCGAACGATCGCGGCAACACCTGGCAGGTGATCGACATGCCGATGAAGATGGGCGGCAACGAGAACGGCCGCTCGATGGGCGAGCGCCTGGCCATCGATCCCAACCTGACCAGCATTCTCTACTTCGGGTCGCGCAAGGCGGGGCTGTGGAAGAGCAGTGACTCTGGCGGGACCTGGGAGAAGGTGTCCGGCTTCACCGCCGGCGACGGCGACCAGGGGATCGGAATCCCGGTCGTCCTGTTCGACAGGTCGAGCGGCAGCAAGGGGAAGCCCACGCCGGTCATCTACGCCGCCGTCGCCAACAACGCCGGCAGCCTGTACCGGAGCACCGACGCCGGCGCGACCTGGAAGCCGCTCGCCAAGCAGCCGACCGGTGTGATGGCCAGCCACCTGGTCTTCGACTCGACGGGCGCGCTCTACATCAGCTACGGCAACGGCCCCGGCCCGAACGACGTGACCGAAGGCAGCGTCTGGAAGTACGCGCCCAAGGCCGATCAGTTCACCGACATCACGCCCGCGACGCCCACGGCCGACGACAAGTTCGGCTACGGCGGCCTGTCGAGCGACGCGCACCATCCCGGGACGCTGATGGTCAGCACCATCGACCGCTGGTCGCACGGCGACGAGATTTACCGGACCACCGACGGCGGCAAGTCGTGGAAGGCGCTGTTGCCGAAGGCCGCGCGCGACGACATGGGCGCCAAGTACCTCTACTGGCACAAGACCGAGCCGATCGGGCGCGGCTGGATGGGCGACATCGACATCGATCCGTTCAACCCGGGGCGCGCCATGTACGTCACCGGCGCGGGCCTGTGGGCCACCGACGACGCGACCGACGCCGACACGGACAAGCCGACGCACTGGCGGTTCCTGGACCAGGGGCTCGAGGAGACGGTCATCAAGGCGATGGTCAGCCCGCCGGCCGGCCCGCCGTTGCTGAGCGCGATGGGCGATCTCTGCGGCTTTCGCCACGACGATCTGACCAAGCCGTCGGCTGGCGGGATGTTCGACAACCCGCTCTGCGGTTCGGCCAGCGGCATCGACGTGGCCTGGAGCAAGCCGGACGTCGTGGCGCGCGTCGGCTGGGACGACCACAAGCAGTGGGGCGCCACCTCCGCCGACGGCGGCAAGACCTGGACGCCGTTCAAGAGCGAGCCGAAGGGGAAGGGCGCCGGCTCGATCGCGGTGTCGGCCGACGGCACCGCGCTGGTGTGGGCGCCGCTGGAGGGGCCGGTCGTCTACTCGCACGATCAGGGCGCCATCTGGACGAAGGCCGAGGGGCTCCCCGACGCCGAGCCGTCGCCCGACTGGGCGCCGGTCCCGTTCCGGCCGGGCGCCGATCGCGTGAACCCCAAGAAGTTCTACGTGCTCGACGCCAAGGGCGGCCAGGCTTACAGCAGCGTCGACGGCGGCGCGCACTTCACCGCCGCGCCGACGGGGCTGCCCGGGCTGGGCGACTATCAGTACAGCTCCGCCTCGGCGCAGGCGACGCCCGGGGTCGAGGGCGACGTGTGGCTCACCAACTTCAAAGAGCTCAATCACTCGACCGACTCCGGGAAGAGCTACGAGGCCGTGACCAGCGTGACCGAGGCGTATGCGCTCGGCTTCGGCAAGGCCGCGCCCGGCAAGACGTACCCGGCGCTCTACCTCATCGGCAAGGTCGGCGACGTGACCGGGTTCTTCCGCTCCGACGACAAGGGCGCCAGCTGGGTGCGAATCAACGACGACATGCACCAGTGGGGCTTCTGCACCGTGATCACCGGTGACCCGCGCGTCTACGGGCGCGTCTACATCGGCACGGGCGGCCGCGGCATCATTTACGGCGAGCCGGCCGCCAAGTAGGCGCGCCCTCAGATCTCGACGCGGGCGCCCGGGCTCGGCTCGAAGACGTAGATCTCGGCCGAGCGCCCCGTGCGGTCGCGGTACCCGGCCGCCACCGCCTCGGAGAACGCCGGGACGGCGGCCGCCTCGACCAGGTTGACGGTGCTGCCGCCGAACCCGGCGCCGGTGAGCCGCGCGCCATGACAGGCGGGGAGGGCGAGCGCCAGGTCGACCAGGACGTCGAGCTCCCGGCAACTCACCTCGTAGTCGTCCCGCAGGCTGGCGTGCGAGGCCGCCAGCAAGACCTTCAACCGCGCGGTGTCGCCCGCGCGCATCGCGGTCACCGCCTCCAGCACGCGCGCGTTCTCGGAGACCACGTGGCGACAGCGCTTCCGGACGATCGCCGGCAGCGGCGGGAACAGCCGCGCCTCATCCTCCGGCCGGACGTCGCGCAGCGCCCGGATCTCGGGACGCGCGGCGGCCATGCTCCGCACCCCCTCCTCGCACTCCGCGCGCCGCTTGTTGTATTCGGACGAGGCGAGCGAATGGTGGACGCCGCTGTTCACCACCACGATCTTCAGCCCGGGCGGCAGCGCGATGGTCTCGTGCGCGAGCGACCGGCAGTCGAGCAGCAGCGCCCGGCCCCGGGCGCCGAACGTCGACGCCATCTGGTCCATGATCCCGCACGCCACCCCGACGAAGCCGTTCTCCGCCTCGCGCGCCAGCCGCGCCACCTCGAGTCGCGTCAGAGCGAAGCCGCCCAGCGCCTGCAACAGCAGCGTCGTCGCGACCTCGTACGCGGCCGAGGAGCTGAGCCCCGCGCCGCGCGGCAGGTCGCCGCTGACCACGGCCTCGCAGGCCGGGACCTCGATCCCGCGCTTTCCCAGCGCCCACACGACCCCCTTGAAGTAGTCGGCCCAGGGGTGCGCGGCGTCGCGCTTCAGGCCGGCCCGCGGGAAGCTGCTGCGCGCCCCGAGATCGAGCCCGTGCAGCGTGAACGTGTCGCCCGGCACCCGGCGCGCCGCCACCGCCACGCCCCGATCGATGGCCGCCGGCATCACGAAGCCGTCGTTGTAGTCGGTGTGCTCGCCGATCAGGTTCACCCGGCCCGGCGCCAGCGCCACCGCCTCTGGATCGCGGCCGGTGGCGGCGCGAAATGCCGCCCGGACGGCGTCGCCGTCCGTCAAGAGGCCGGCCAGAGCGGCGACGGGTACTCGCCGCGCGCCACCATGTCGCGGATCGTGCTCATCACGACGGGCTTGTCCTCCGCGTGCGTGACGCCGAACCAGCGATCGGAGATCGGCAGCACCCGCACCCGGGCTGCTTTTTCCCTGACCAGGTCGCCCACGACGACCGGGATCAGGCACTCGGCGTTCACCGGGCCGCCGCGGTTCGTCTCCAGGAACTGCACCAGGTGGCGCTCGAGCTGCTCGAACACCGCCGGCGTGAAGCCCCAGAAGTTCATCGAGACGACCTCTTCACCGGTCAGATCATGGGGCCGGCCGGTTTCGTCGAGGTAGCGCGCACCGCCGCCGATCTCCTCTACCCTGGCGCGCTCGACCTTGGCGCGCTCGACCAGCGCCCGCAAGAATCCCTGCTTGTCGACCTCGCAGATCGCCCGCGTCACGGCGGCGTGATCGGAGAGGGTGCCAAGCACCGGATACCCCGCCATGCAGTATTCCGGCGCGGCCCCCTCCACGACCGTTCGGTCCAGGTACTCGGCCAGCGCCCTGAAGGGCCGCTTGCCGTAGTAGTCGTCGGCGTTGATCGCGACGAACGGCTCGGCGACCGCGCCCCGGGCGCACCAGATCGCGTGCGTCGTTCCCCAGGGCTTGGTTCGCCCGGCCGGGACGGAGAACCCGGCCGGGAGGTCGTCGAGCTGCTGGAACACATAGTCCACCGCGATCCGCCGCTCGTACTTGCCGCCGATCGCCGCGCGGAAGGCGGCCTCGAAGTCGCGGCGTATGACGAACACCACCCGCCCGAACCCGGCCGCCAGCGCGTCGTGGACGGAATAGTCCATGATCGTTTCGCCGCCGGGTCCGAAACGATCGATCTGCTTGAGCCCCGCGTAGCGGCTGCCCATCCCCGCGGCCAGGATCAGAAGGGTCGGTTTCATCGTCAGCTGTTCAACTTGATCTGGGTCCCCGTGACGGCGACACCCGCCGCGGTGGCGTCGACGCTGCCGCCGCCCGCCCCACCCCCGACCATGGAGGCCTCGGTCGCGCCCGTCACCTGGACCGTCTTCCCATCTACGGTCACGACCTTGCCGTCCGCCTGGAGCAGAGCATTGTCGGTGAGCAAGACCTGTGGGCCGGCCTTGGATTGCATGAGCGCGTGGGGGTCCAGCAGCACTCTGCTGCCGTCGCTCGACTGCATCAGCGCGTTCTCGTCCAAGACCACCTTGCTGTTCTTCTTCGAGTGCGCCAGCACGTTGGGATCGAGCACGATCTCGGCTCCGTCCCCGGCGGTGAGCGTGATCTTCTTCGGCTCGATCAGGACCACGCTGCCGCCGACCTTGAATTGAATGTGCGTCTCCGCCTCCATCTCGATGGTGTCGGTGGCGTGCACATGGTGCTTGCCGGTCACCTCGAGGTTGCTGTGGGGCGCTTTGCCCTTCCCATCCACCGTGATCGACAGGCTGCCGTGGACCTTCTCGGTTCGATCGCCGCCCACCGTCACCGTGTCGCTGCCGCCGACCGAGGCGCTCCGGTTGTTCTTGACCGTCGTCGAGTGGTCCTTCTCGGCCTGGACGTGCAGCTCTTCGCTCCCTTTCTTGTCCTCGAAGCGGATCTCGTTGTAGTTGGACTGGCTCCCCTGCGGCGTACTGCGGCTGCGGATCCCGCTGGCCGTGTTCGACTGCGGCGCGCCCGGGACGGCGTTGGCGTAAGGCGGAATCTGCGTGTTGTTGTAGACACGCCCGGTGATGATCGGACGGTCGGGGTCGCCCTCCAGGAAGTCGATGATCACCTCCTGGCCGATGCGTGGCGGGTGAAGCGCCCCCCATCCGTTGCCCGCCCAGGTTTGCGACACGCGCACCCAGCAGGAGCTCTTGTCAGACCAGGGTAACGGCTTGCCCTGCGCGTCCTGGTACCTCTCCGGCCGTACCCAGTGGAACAGCACTTTGACGCGCGCCTGCGTGTCGGTGAAGATTTCGTCGGCGCCGCTCTTGGCGACCGGCCCGTCCTGCCCGACGACGATCGCCGTCTGTGGCCCCTCGACCCGGGGCTTGGTCGTTGCCGGCGGCGTCCGGTACACCCGCGCCACCTCGATGGCGTCGAACATGCAACCGAAATCGCGTGGTGTTCCGGTCGCGCCCGAGCCCTGGGCGTTCGCCTCGAGATCGTAGCTCGCGCCGATCACCAGATACTGGGCGTTCTGTGTCTGCGCCGGGTGGTCGGTCAACTTGAAGACCTTCCCCGGCGTGATGCCCCGGGCGTTGGCGGTCCCGCGCAGGACCTTCGCCCCCATCTGCTCCTGCTGGAGGCGCAGCGTCGCGTGCGCCGCCAGATCGTCGGAGTTCAGATACAGCCCCGGGTACTGGAACGTCTCGAAGGTCGAGCCGAGCGGCGACGCCGGCGCCGGCGACGTGCCGACCACCGGCGCGCCGGCCGTCATGTAGTTGAAGTCCCTCAGGACGACCTGGCGGGGTTCGATCTGGACGCCCACGCTCCAGGCCGAGACGTGCTCGTGTCCTTGTGACTCCGCGCTCCCGGCATCTCCGACGAAGTACGGGATCGTCGCGTACCCGGGGACCGTCTGGTCGGCCGCCACGGTCCCCGTCGAGAGGACCAGCGTGTGCTTGTCGGCCTCGTGCTTGAACGCGTAGTAGATGCCCTCCAGCTCCATCAAGCGGCTGACGAAGTTGAAGTCGCTCTCGTTGTACTGAACGAGGTACTCGTGAGGTTTGAAGTCGCTCATGTGAGCGTTCAGCCCCGACGCGTCGACCAGGCCGGAGAACCCGTGGTCGTCGAAGATCGTCGAGAGTATCTGGGGGACCGTCTGGTTGTGAAAGACGCGGCTGTTGGAGGTCCGCGTCAGCAACCACAGCCACGGGCAGAGGCGCGCCCGGTAGCGGTATTGCGAGCCGATCCATCCCGTCAGGGCGAACCCCACGACGATCCCGTTGAAATACCGGGCGCCGAGCGTTCCCATCGACAGCGCGACGGTGAGCGGCTTCCCCAGCGCGTCCGCCAGCGAGAGGTCCCCGTTCGCGCTCACCATGTCGACGTCGAACTCGAAGGGGCGCCCGAGCGTCTCCGTGCCGGTCATCCGCTCGAACGCCACGTCGTTTCCCCCGATGGGGCTGGCCATCAAGATCGCTCTGTCGCCGTCACTCATGTCGCTCCCTCATCTTGCACCAGCTAAACGTCGGCGGATCGCCCTGACTTCCCGAACGGTGGCACGATAAGCTGGGAGTTATCGTCCGGCTGTCGCGGCTGTTGCCTGCAAGCGCCTCCTCGAACGACGCCGGCCGCGATATGTTACCCTCGCCCCGTATCACGTCGCGTCCCGCGGCCTCAGCTCCTTGGCGGCCTCGATGAAGAGACGCAGCGGTCCGGAGCGCTGGGCTCGGCTGGGGAAGTAGAGAAAAAAGCCGGGGACGACGGCCGCGTAGGCTTCCAGCACGACCTGCAGCCGTCCCGTTCGTCGTTCCTCGGCCACCATGGGCTCGAAGACATACGCGAGCCCCAGGCCCTGCTCGGCGAGGGCGACCCGCAGCCGGCCGTCGTTTGTCACCACGCCCCCGCGAACGGGAACTCTCCAGTTGCGGCGGCCGCGCTCGAGCTCCCAGGAATAGAGGGCGCCGGTGGTCATTCGGAACGTCAGGCATTCGTGGCGAAGGAGATCCTCAGGGCGCTCCGGTGTGCCCCGACGCGAGAGGTAACTCGGCGCGCCCACGACGACGAAACGAAATGGGTCGGTCAGGCGCACTTGGACCATGTCGCGCTCGATCGCCTCGCTCAGACGCACGCCCGCGTCGTACCCCTCCGCGACGATGTCGACGAAGCGGTCTTCGGCGACGACTTCGACATCCACCCGCGGATGCTGGGCGCGAAATCTGGGTAGCAGCGGGGCGATGACGTACGGCACAGCGACCTGTGGCACCGAGATACGGAGGCGTCCAACCTGCTCCCCGGGCCGCGCCGAGACGCCGTCGAGGGCGGCGAGCGCCTGCGCCAGCGCGGGGCTGGCGCGTTCGACCAGCGCGCGGCCTGCCTCGGTCGGCGACACACTGCGCGTGGTTCGGGTGAGCAGCACCACGCGCAGCTGCTCTTCCAGTTGCCGGACCGCCTGGCTGACCGCCGACGTCGAAACGCCGAGCTCGCGCGCCGCGCCCGTGAAGCTGCGCAAGCGGGCCACGGCCAAGAAGACCTGGAGTTGCGGGAGGGTGGCCGTATTGACCCGCGAGGGCTGTGGCGTCGGTGCTGGCACTGTGAAGCCAAGCTTAACAGCCTGTTGCCTTTGTTGCGGCTAGTCCTCCTCACGCGGAGGGCCTATCTATATCGGGCAGGTCGATGGTGCGTACCGCCCCGAAAGGGGCAAGGAGAGGACGATGCAAGAGCGTCAGCTCGGGAAGAGTGGTTTGGAGGTCTCGGCGATGGGCCTCGGTTGCATGGGCATGAGCTTCGCCTACGGCACGCCGCCGGATCGCCAGGAGATGATCAAGCTCATTCGCGCGGCGGTCGATCGGGGCGTCACGCTGTTCGACACCGCCGAAGCCTATGGCCCGTTCACGAATGAAGTGCTGGTGGGGGAAGCGCTGGCGCCCGTGCGGCGTCAGGTCGTGATCGCGACAAAGTTCGGCATGAAGCTCGGCACGAACGACATGGACAGCCGGCCGGCGCACATCCGTGAGGTCGCGGAGGCGTCGCTCAAGCGGCTCAAGGTCGACGCGATCGATCTCTTCTACCAGCACCGGGTCGACCCGAACGTTCCCATCGAGGACGTCGCCGGCACGGTGAGGGAGCTCATCCACGAGGGCAAGGTGAAGCACTTCGGCCTGTCGGAGCCGGGCGTCGCGACGGTCCGCCGCGCTCACGCGGTCCAACCGGTCACGGCGGTCCAGAGCGAGTACTCGCTGTGGTGGCGCAAGCCCGAAGAGGAGCTCCTGCCGGCGCTCGAAGAGCTCGGCATCGGCTTCGTGCCGTTCAGCCCGCTCGGCAAGGGATTCTTGACGGGAAAGATCGACGACAAGACGACCTTCGAGAAGAACGACTTCCGTAACATCGTCCCACGCTTCACGCCGGAAGCGCGCAAGGCCAACCAGGCGCTGGTCGACCTGCTCGGTCAGGTCGCGAAACGAAAAGACGCCACGGCGGCGCAGATCGCGCTCGCCTGGATCCTGGCGCAGAAACCCTGGATCGTGCCCATTCCGGGCACCACCAAGCTGAAGCGCCTCGAGGAGAACCTGGGCGCCGCGAACGTCGCGCTGTCCGCCGACGACCTCCGCGCGATCGACGCCGCCGCATCGGAGATCAAGGTGGAAGGCGCTCGCTATCCGGAGCAGCTGGAGAAGCGGACGGGGCTCTGAGGCGCCTCCCAACCCCTCGCCACGAGGAGACACCGCCCATGGACATCAAGAGAAACGGAACACAGCCCTCCGGCCGGGGGCCCAGCGAGCACTTCACGGGCAGCGTGCGCATCGATGCCCTGTTCCAGTCGAGCCCACCCGCGCGCGCCGGCGCCGCTTACGTGACCTTCGAGCCGTGCGCGCGCAGCGATTGGCACACGCACCCGCTCGGACAGACGCTGGTCGTCACGTTCGGGTGCGGTCTGCACCAGCGCTGGGGCGGGCCCGTCGAGGAGATTCGTCCCGGAGACGTCGTCACCGTCGGGCCGAACGAGAAGCACTGGCACGGCGCCTCGCCGACGACGGCGATGACACACATCGCGATTCAGGAGTCGCTCGACGGGAAGGCCGTCGAGTGGTTGGAGAAGGTCACCGACGCGCAATACACGCAGGGACGACAAGGAGACAGGTCATGAGAGGCGCCATCCTT
>CAZTZM010000062.1:0-32091 GCA_964618005.1 uncultured Myxococcales bacterium | reverse complement strand
CTGACCAGGCGTCGTGCCCCAGTGTCCGACCACCAGCGGCTTCACGTGCGACAGCTTCAGCGGCTCCCTGAGGAGCGGGTTGTCGTAGAGATAGATCTGCCCGACGGACAGATAGTTGGCCGCGCGCCAGTAGGCGTCCATTTTGCGGAGAAGCTCGGGCGTGACCGTGGTGGTATCGGTGGTCATGGATCTACCTCGAAGTGTTTCGCGGCTCTCGACTGTCGTTCGGGCGAGCATGAATATGCCCACGATTCGACTCGATGCTCGCTGACTGCTCACGTTCCGCGATGAGCTCCTCGATCATCTCTTGTGATTCGCTGGGATGGCTGTATTGGGCGCCGCCATGGACCACGCGATGCCCCACTGCGTATTCCGGTCGATCTGCGGGCTGTTCCGGCGTGATCCGGGCGCGTGTTCCTATTGACCTGGGCGCGTCGGAGCGAGGGAACCGTTCCGAGCAGCGAGTGCGGCGAGACGGTGCACGGCAACTTCGCATTTCTTCGGGACCGAGACCCCCCTCTTCATCGAAGCGTGCAAGTGACCTCTGCGCCGCTCACCCTCGAACGCTGCGCGCCGGCTGCGGGCGGGCGTCCGGAGCGGTCATGACTGCGAGCCGGACTTCCTTGCCTTGGCGCGGCTGCTCTTCGGCGAGCGTGTAGCCGGTGGTTGCCCGGAGCGCCCGCTGCGCTGACCAGCGGTGAGGGTCGGTACCCTTTCTTCGGCGGCGCGCTGATCGAGTTGCTGACGTTCGCGGGCAGCTCCCGCTCGAGCTCTTCGACGCTGGGCAGGTAGAGGAGATACTTGGCGGCGACGAGCTGCTGGTTTTCGTGCAGGACCGAGTAGCGCGCTACCGCCTCGTTCTTCTCGGCGCAGAGGATGAGGCCGATGGTGGGACCGTCGCCTTCGGTGCGGCCCTGCTCATCGAAGAGGCGGACGTAGCTGTCCATCTGGCCGACGTCCTGGTGGGTCAGCTTGCCGAGCTTGAGGTCGATGAGCAGGTGGCACTTGAGGATCACGTTGTAGAAGACGAGGTCGACGTAGAAGTGCTCGTCCTCGAAGGAGAGGCGCTTCTGCCTGGCGACGAAGGCGAAGCCCTTGCCGATCTCCAGCAAGAACTGCTGCAACTTCTCGAGGATGGCGCTCTCGAGATCGCTCTCGCGAAGCGCGGCGGTCTCCGGCAGATCGAGAAAATCGAGCACGTAGGGGTGCCTGATCGCGTCGGCTGGGCGTTCGAGAACCTGACCACGGGCGGCGAGGTCCATCACCCCCGCCTTGTCGCGGCTCTTGAGCAGGCTGGCGAAGAGATGCGTGTGGATCTGCCGTTCGAGGTGGGGAACGCTCCAGTTTCCGACCTCCGCCTCGATCTCGTAGAAGGTCCGCTCCGCTGCGTGGGCGACTTTCGTGAGAGTTCTGTAGTGGGTCCAGCTGAGCCGGCTCGAGAACCCTTCCAGCCTGGCGCCGGACCGAGGAGTTGCCGTCAGCGCAGCCGATTCGTCACTCGAGGCGTGACGTTTCTGCGAGGGGCCGGATTCGTCACGAGGCTCGTGACGAATCTTGGGCTGGCGGTCCGCGTTGCGCTGATAGAAGAGCCGAAAATACTTCAGGTTCGTGGCGGAGTACCCCCGTCCCAACCGCCTTTGTAGCTGGGCAGAGAGGATGTCGAGGAGCTGGTCCCCGTACTCGGCCCGGACGGCTCCAGCCTGGTGGTACTCGACGATCTCGCGTCCGATCTGCCAGTACGCGAGCACCATGGCGCTGTTCACCGAGCGAACGACCTGAGCGCGGGGTTGCTCGAGGATCGAGACGATCCGCTCGAAGAGTGGGCTGACGTCGGCGGTTTCGCGATCACCGGCGGGTTGCCTGGCCCTCTGCCTCACGGGCAGTGAGACGCTCTTGCGCGTCGCCTTCGTCGGTCGCTTGGTCGGCACCTTCGTCATCGCCTGCTCACCGACCAGTCTGGCGGACGACCCCGACGAGGTCTTCCCGACCGCCGGCACGTGCCTCCACGACGAGCAGACTGAGGGGCTCCGTGGTCGAGGACGTTCATCGAGGGCCGGGCCGCCATGGGCGCCCGTCATCCTATCTTCAACGTTCGACTCTGTGAAAGGCGACGCGGCCGTTGCACCCGCGGCCGGAAGCCTGCGACCGGCCCTCTGCGGTTCCGGTACCAGAACGCCGGGCGCGTAACGCATCTCTCTCGCAAGCGCGGCTGCTTTCGGCCAGCGCGTTCGCTTCTTCGTATCCGTTCGACGAACACCCAGCCCGCGCGACGATGTAAGCGGCCACCTTTGCGTGCAACCAGAGAAACGATCATCGACGCCAGTGCGACCACACCGGCGATGACGTGTGGCGCGAGCAGAAGGTCATGCATGGCGCCGAGGATCGAAACGCCGCGCGCGGTGTGCATGTGCCGAAACGTCATGCGATCGACCATGACTTCTGGCGCAGGCGCGCCGCCGCGAAATCGGTACGCTTGCGCGCATGGTGCGCCGTGAAGAGGAGAAGGCGGTCTCGACCGACTCAGCTTCGCGCTGCGCTTCTCCAGTGGGTGGGAGTGGATTGCGGGCGCCTTGACGTGCGGAGACACGCGCCGCTACACTCCGATGCAAAACGGGGGTGCCAGATGGTGAAGGTGTCTGTCGTCCGGAGCCCCGCCGGGTTTCTCGTAGCCGTTACGTTCATCGCGTCGGCTGCACTATCTTGCGAAGAGGTCGATAATTCCGGCGCCGTCGAAACCAAGGTCGGCGCGTTGACCGGGCCGATTCAGTCGATCTCTCAGACCCAGGGCGTGGCACCGGTGAATATCACGCAGACGACCTCTCCGGACGGTTTCTCGTCTACTTCGTTCACCATCGGCCTCTTCACTGAGGACGCCGTACGCTGCGGGTATCCCAACCGAACCATTACGCCCGCCAAATGCGCAATCGATCTTGACCTTAATCCGATTTTTCATGAAGACGTGGAAGCCTATAACAACACGCCGGCGTTGCCGACGTTCGACGACACGAGTGTCGTCCAAGCTACGATCAACGTTGGCACGTCGAAGAAGCTTCACTGGGACTGGACATACAACGCTTATTACCAGCAGCCGTACAACATGTTCCAGGTCAACGTTGTAGACCAGAGTGGCAGGGTCACGAACGTCGTTCCGATCGTTAGCGCGCCAGCCGGCTGGGGCTGGAGCCCCTGTGGTGGGACGGCGAACCGTCAGCAGGTATACACACCCGGCCCTCAATCAGTCGATCTCGATCTCACTCCGTGGGCGAATCAGACGATCAAGCTCCAATTCAGTTTGCGGAACTTCTATGACTCGGACTTCTATGGCGAGTGTGTCCCATTCGACTTCCTCGGGATATGGGACCTCCCGACTGCAAAGGCCTACGTGACGAACCTGCACATCAACAGTTGTCCCGATGCGATCAACAATGCAGTAACGGTAACCGCGAACATCCCCCTCCCAGGCAACATCGACGCTACGTTCACGCCGAATCTCGGTCTCAATGTGCATGATGCCGCGCTCGTCTGCGGCTTCGTCACCTTCGACTGGGTCCAGATCAAGACCCACATCAACGATCCGACGTTTTACTCTGCCCGGAACCTCGGTGGGGCGTTTGATCCGACAATCAGCGGCCCGGTCAAGCTGAGCAGCGCCTATCTGCCGTACCACGATCCTCCACAGGGGGGCGGATATACTTTCGGGTCAAGCCCGGACTTCAGCTACCCGTTCTATTGGAACTGGCAGACCACTGAGCTTTCGAACCACCAGACCGGCGGCCTCACGCTGACGTTCCACGACGCCCCCAACGAGCCATGTCTTCCGGGCGGTGGCGCCGTGGACACGCCGGCCTGCAACAACACGTCGGAGCCAGCGGGCAGCTTCGAGTCCTTCACCACCCACCTGGTAGGCATCAAGAGCGACGGCAGCTACACCGATCTCGGCGTCGGATTCGACTGGTGGAGTGACTACAACGGTACGAGCGGTGGTGTGACGATCAACAAGACCGATCAGCTTGCTGACGGCAACGGTACCGGGGGCGTGACGATCACCAGGGTTCAGACGATCACGGACTACCAGGTAAACGAAACACCAACGGCAGCTGATACCACGCCGCCCACGCTCGCCGTCAGGACGATGCCCTCCACCCTTTGGCCCCCTAACGGCAAATTGGTGACGGTCACCGTGTCAGGCACAATCCAGGACGCGGCGGGCGGCAGTGGCGTCAACTCGACCGGCGCCTCATTCTTCGTCGTCGACGAATACCGGGAAGTCCAGCCCACCGGAAGCGTGACCGTCGCTAGCGACGGCAGCTACTCGTTCACCGTGCAGCTTCAGGCCTCGCGGGACGGCAGCGATCACGACGGGCGCCTGTATGCGATCACCGTGAATGGGCAGGACAACGCGGGCAATAGTGCCTCGGCGACGGCCAACGTCACCGTGCCACACGATCAAGGACATTGACGGAAATGCGCGGGAGTGGACCTTTACGCGGGGCCAGCACAAGGGCGGAGGGGCTCGGGCGTGAGCCGTCGGGGGCTGCGACCCTTTGCGCAGTGGCTCTTGGTATAGCCGTCTGGGGACTGATCGCCTGCCCGGGAAGGTCGTCGGCCTCCCAAAGAGTGCAAAGTCCCGCCGCGTCCTGCCCCAAGGTGCAGTCGATCCGCGTCTTAGAGGAGGAACTGGACGACGATGTCCGCCGTGATCGTGCGCCCGACAGCGCGCAGCTGTCGATCGTACCGGCGGGTGCCGGGTTACACGCCACCGTGACAATAGTGGCCGTGGGTCCGGCCCTAGGATCGATGGATGTCAAGGATGTGGAGACGACGCGCACATGCGACGCGAATGGTGTGGTGGTCACCGCGACCACCACGCGGTCCGCGGACTATGCTGGCGGGATTCAGAAGAACGTCCTCTGGCGACCGCGGCTGGAGATTGTCCTCGTGCCCGGCCGTGCGGGGACGGTCCTGACCACGACCTGGAAGATGCGCCTGACTACCGGTGCCGAGGTGACGCGCACGCGTATGCCCCCCTATCGCGAGGTCATTTATCCGGTCACCGTGACGAAGCAGATTCTCGGCAAGTAGGAGCAAGAACTCAGCTCCGGCTGCGTTTCGCCAAAGCCACCCGAGCCTCCCGATCCGGAAGCTCTTCTCCCAGATCGTTGAGGAGGCGAAGCCGTCCTACTTCTTCCCAATCAGCACGGCGGGAGGGACCTACACGAATCGTCCAATCGGGACCATAGGTCTGAGCCGGATGACGCAGTTTCTTTGCGAGCGCGGCTTCAAGGACGAGCCGTTCGCGAACCAGGAGTTCAAGTCGGACTGCGCGCTGCCTACGAACCTGCACGAAACCGACGTGGCGCTCTCCGAAAGCCAACTCGTGATCGCGGCCGGGGCGCCGCTTGCTGACTGCCCGTGCCAGGGGCTCCAAGGGCCGGCGGTGCCAAAGGCGACGTTTCTCCGCGACGGGCCACGAACCCAGGGTTCCACCCGGTGTTGACGACCAACTTCTTCGAGTTCGGCACCGACAAGAACGACCTAGGGGAGAAGGGCGTAGCCGTCAGCTTGGCCCGTCATGATCTCGGGAGGTCGGCGCCCAAGTGGGCGAGCATCCGGACTACTCCGATCCGGCGGGCAACGGCACGCTCCGGATGACCCGGCAAGAGGACTGCGCCTCGAAGATCTACACGAAGTATGGCTACTGGACGGGCATCCTGGGCGCGATCGCTTCCTGGAGCGTGATCGCGGGGCTTTGAGACGGAGAGCATCGAACCGCACGGGCATTTGCCGGCAGGGCGGCAAGAAGGTCTCCAAGGGTGTGCGTTGACGATAGAGCCGTTTCGGTCGCGCATGCAGAGCCGACTGCCGCAGTCGGCTGTGGTGGTTAAGTCGCAGGGGTACAGCAAGGGCCGGAGCCAGTCGCTCGGCTTCGAGTCGCTAGGTGCGCGGTCACGGGTCCCGTCGCCAAGGGTTTCGGCATCGTTGCCATCGTCGTCACCGCGCTCGGGATGGCTCTGGCTGAGGGTGGTCATGCGATGAAGAAGTTCATCACGATCATCTTCGCGCTGTGCATCGCCTTCAGCGCCGCGCAGTTCGGGCTGCCCCTCCTCGGCTTTTCGGGCGGCGTCGCTCTCTAGCCGACGCCGATGTCGACGCTGCCGGAGGGCTTCGAGGTGCCGATCCATCGTTCGCTGACTGCCCCCCTTCTTGTCGCGGGGCTACCCCGTGGTTTCGCAATCCTCCTCTGGACGCCGGGGATGGTGGTCATTCTCGGCCTCTATCAGATTTGGTTTCTTCCCATCCAGATCGCTTTACACGTCGTGTTCGTCTACCTGACCAAGCGGGAGCCTCACTTCTTCGAGGTCTTCAAGCGGGCGCTCCGCGCACAACGGCGGCTCGAGCCCTGAAGGACACACGCGGATGTTCTCTCTTCGCGAGTTCCGCCCACCCACGCATCGTCTAACTCCGACGGTGTTGCAGAAGCTGCTGTACCGGCTCGGCTTTGACCCTGGCGCATTGTCACCATTTTACGACGATATGTCTTTACTCGTTGGTCACCGACACGCAATCGCCCATGGACGGAAGCGGGACGGGATCGACGAGGTTACGTACCAGCGGGTGCGGCGTGCAACCTATGCCGTAATGGAAGGCGTGAAGGGCCTGATATTCACCGGCGTGGTCAAGAAGGCATATTTGCGTTCTGCCTAGCCATCCGCAGCGGTCGGACCACGTAAGGGCAGGGCGGCGGGACTACTGCCACCGCCGCGACGGCCGGGGGCATCATCGCCTGCGCGCCGTACCTTGGACCGCTGGACCGCATCCAGGCCAAGCGCGCCTACGCACGATCAAGGCTGTGAGCGGCCAGCCAGAGATTGATTGCGTCGAGCTCGCGTTCGGTCGCCGGCGTCGCCGGCGCGGTGAGGTACTCGGCTCGTGCGCGGACAATCAGCTCGAGAGCGCGATAACGGTCGCTGCCCGCGCCCCATAGGGCCTGCCCGAGCCCAAAGTGCACCTCGGCCAGTTTGGCGGTCAGCGTTTCCTTGGTGTCGCGAATCGACACCGCCCGTTCGAGCAGGGAAATGGCCTCGACGAAGTGACCCGACCCGACGAGGCTGCGGCCGAGAGCCATCAACGCATAGGTCACCGTGAGACCCTCCGGATCCGTCTCGCGCTCAAAAACTGCGAGCGCTCGTTCCGCCGGCTCACGGGCCTCCGCGAATCGTTCGAGCCGAACGAGAACGTCTGCGTAGCTGACCAATGCAGCCGCGGTCTTGGGGTGGTCGAGACCGAGCATTGCCTGCACGATCCTCATGCCCCGCTCCGCGTACTCCAGGGCGGCTTTCGTTTCTCCGAGTTCGTCAAGGTAGATCGCGGCGTTCACAATCGACAGGCCGACGTCTACATCCTGGGCGCCCAAGACTTTTTGCTTGACCGCTATCGCGAGATCGGTATCTCGCATCGCGTCTCGCAGTCGGCCCTGAGTCGCGCGCATCGCCGCGCGGTTGTTGAACAGCCAGCCACGGACCAGATCGTGACCTCCCATTCGATCGAGCACGGCCTCGGCCAGGCGACTCCAGATTTCTCCGACGTCGAACCGAGACTGCCGGTGCCCGACGACGAATACTAGGTTGGCGGCCGCCTCGGCCACCACTTCGTCGTGACGACACATCTCGGCGGTCCAGACGGCGTCCTCGAACGTGCGCGTGGCTGCCTCCAGATCCGACACCTCGAAGTACAACAACCCGCAAGTTAATAGCACCTCGGCTAGCAGCGGCGCGTATGCGGTCCGCCGCGCATCCGTTTCGAGAGCGACGCCTGCCTTGAGTCCATCGGCGACACGACCGACGCGGGCGAGCGCGCGCACCTCGGACAGTCGGACCTGGAGGTCCTCGACTACCGCCCGTGTCGCGGGCGCATCCGGAGGCCGCACAATGGCGCGCAGCAGCGTGACGTCAGAACATCGCTCGAGCGTCCCAAGCGCATTCGCGGCGTTCGCGGCGTTCTCGATCAACTCCGGCGACGCCCGCCGAAACTCCCGACAAAGCGCCCGCAAATCTTCCAGTGCCTCTTCCAGCGCTCCAATCCGGAGGTCCAAAACCTCGGTGGATTGTTCGCCGCGCACGTGGGTCGCATCGCAGGCATCGATGTAGATCTCGGTCCAACGTCTGGCAAAGCGATCCAGGATTCGACGCACCGTTTCAAAGGTCACCATCGCGTAGGGTCTGCCAGTGGCCAGGAACGCTTGCCGAATCTCCGCTTTGGCGTCGGTGTCGATCGTTGACTCACCCTCGGGTGCTTCCCAAACGCCCACCAGTTTCGCGCCGGCTCCTGCAGCGAACCGCCGCATCCCCGACGCGATCTGTTCCTGTCCGATCTCCTGAAGCAGAGCGTTCATGGACGCGAACCGCGCGATGCGATCGGCGCTGAGGCCCCGCAACAAAGCCCGACGTATCGAGAGCGGGACACGACCACCCGGAGGCTCCGGCCTGACGACTCCGGTCATGACCTGGGCGCTCAAGTCGAAAATGTTCTTCGCGGCGAAGGGTCGCTCGCCGTAGAGGGCTTCGTAGAGCGCGACACAGAAGCTGAACTGGTCGCTGCGCGCGTCGGCCGGTTCGCCACGGAACTGCTCGGGCGACATGTACGCCGGCGTCCCCAAGATCGCCCCTTCTTTTGTAATGCTCAGGTCCGTTGCCTCGCAGATTAGAGCCTCAGTATCGCTTGCGTCGGTCGAATCGCCGATGACGGCCGTCGACAGGAGGACCTCATCGTGACGATCGTCGACGGCGATGGCGGCGGGCTGGTGCTTGGTCCTGGGCGCGTCGGCCGCTTGCTGACGATTGATGGCCACCCGGGCGAGACCGAAGTCCATGACGCGCACCTGGCCATTGGCCGCCATCATCACGTTGTCGGGCTTAAAATCGCGGTGGACCAGCCCTTTGTCGTGCGCCGCCGCCAAGCCGCGTCCCGCCGCTCCGAACGCTTCCACAATCTGGGTGGTCGTGCGGGCTCCGGCCGTTAGCCAGTAGCCGAGCGTATGACCTTCTACGAACTCCATCGCGATGAACACACGACCATCGAAGGTGCCGACTTCGTAAACGACGATGACGTTGGGGTGCGAGACTTTTGCTATCGCTTGAGCCTCTCGGATCATCCGGGCGCGGGCTTCGGTCGAGTTTTTGCTCGGGTCTCCGGCGCGCAGCAGCTTGATCGCAACCTTGCGATCGAGTTCCGGGTCGTGGGCGGCGTAGACTTCGCCCATGCCGCCCCTTCCCACGAGGCCAAGCAAGCGGAATCGGCCAATTCTGGTCCCGCGCCCCAGCGGGTCGGAGCCCGATGCCTCTCGGTCGCTGTTGCTCGTGGAAAGCACGGACGCCCGTCTCGGTATCGGCAGCTCCGCGGCCAGTGTTGAGCGGCCCGATTGTCATCAAACCGGTCGGCCGCCTCCGGTAGGAGCAGTTACTGCGGGACGATGTTCCACTGCTGATTAGTGCCACCGTCGTAGGACCACTGCACGACGTCTGATGTCGCCGTTGAACCAGAGGGAGAGCCGATGCAACCGTTCGCGCTGCTACCGGGACCGAATCGGTAGTAGCCATCACCGGTCGGCGTGAAGGTCCACATCTGGTTAGGGCCGCCGTTGTAGGGCCACTGCTGCGCCTTGGCGCCATTGCCGGTATAGCCGCCACTGATATCCAGGACCTTGCCGCTGTTCCTATTGACCACCTTGTAGTCCCCAGGGCTGACCTGGATGATGCCCCAGAGTTGGCTGGCGGCGCCCGTGGGGCTGTACTGCATCAGGGTGGCGCCGTCGGCGGTGCTACCGCCGGTGAAGTCGAGGCACTTGGCCGAGTAGCGATTGCAGATCTTATAATCGGTACCAGGGTCGAAGTTGCGCCACACGGTCACCACGTGGGTCCACTGGCCGCACGATTTGTAACCGTCTGCGCTGTTCGGCGCGTCGGCCGCGGCGCAGTAGTCCTTGCAGTAGCTCGTCCCCGAGGCGTAGGGATTCTTGTAGATCGCGCCCGAAGTGTCGCCCAATCGCCCGGGGACCAGCCCTTTGTCGAAGTCCTTGCCGTTGCAATAAAACGCTTGTGGGGGGCTTACGAAGATGTTCCCGAAAAACGAGCCTTCCTGATAGGGGTAGTCGGTGCTGCGACCCCAGCCGACCGCCGGATTATCACTATCCAACCAGAGGGCGATGTGCTGCCCCGACGTGTTCAGGTGGGCGAGGAGGCACGCTGAAACGTACTCTTGGCAGGTAGCGTCACAGGCGCCCGTCTCCCACTGAGGAGCCATGCCCAGTTCGCCCGGGAAGGAGTACGACACTCCGTACTGATCCGTTTTAACAAGGGTCCGGCCCTCTGGCAGCGCGCACCTGACGATGTAGGAAACTGTATCCCTGCCCGCCGCAGTCGTCATCAACCCTACCGTCGAGCTAAGACCATTGACCGACGTCAAGCCGTTGATCGACGTTAGGCCGTTGATCGACGTCAAGCCGTTGATCGACGTCAGGCCGTTTATGGAGGTGAGTCCATTTGTCGTCGCTAGCGCGGCGTTTTGAATTTCGGAAGTGGGGTCGCTTCCCTGGGAGCAGCCAGAAGCGAATGACGCGGACGCCAGTAAGATGTTCAGCAGAACCAGCCTGGACGAAGCGAGCAATCGGGAACTCATCTAGCGAGCGGACGATGCATCGCGCGTGCCCCAGAATGTATTCTGTATTGCATGATAAATATGCCACGTTGGCCTGGGAAAGCGGCCGCGTTGTTGTATGCATCCGATTTTGTGTAGCCCCTGGGGCAACAAGTGGCGGCCCGAGTTTCCTGCCCCGAATCCGGTAAAAGGACAGCCTGCCGGGACTTGTGAGTGGTTGCGACGGTGTCGGCCTGTGTGTGCATGGCCGTCGGGCCTCCGCGGGGTCCGCCACTATGCGCGTGCCCGACCCCGGCCGCCCGGCCTCCGACCGTCGCCTTGGCCCCAGCCCTGCCGCCCGGCCCAGACGGCGCGGGCACACGGGCGCCGGACGGCATCTCGCTGAAGTCAGGTTCAGGTAGCGCACCACCTACGTAGCGGTCCTGCTGGATGGCCCGGACGACAACTTCATGGCGCGGTCTTCACGACCCCTCGAGTAGACCGATCTTGAGGTCCTCAAGGCTGGGCGAGTCGCGGCAGAGTTGCCGTTGTCCAAGCGGCCGTGCTGAACGGGCGACGAAGGGCTTCGTCTACCGAGTCCCTCCCTCCTTCCTGAGGTTCCGAAATGCGCGCAGAGGTGGAAAGGGTGAGGGACGAGGCTCCCGTATCAGTATCTATGGCTCGTACCCCTTTAGGGGTTATTGGGGCGATCGCTATGACTAACCGAACGCAAAAATTCGCCGTGCTCCGGGCCTTCAAGCCAGCGAGAAACGGCCATTGGGTCTTTCTCGTCTGGAGTCTGGCCGCAGCAGTCTCCTGCGCTGGGTCAGGCGCCGACGGATCGGGCGGCATGAGCGGGGATAGTAGTACCGGCACAGGGGCAAGCCCAGGCTCGGGGGCACGAGGTGAAGGTGGCGCCTCGGGAGGAAGCTATGGTGCCGCAGGAAAGGGCAGCGGCGGGAACAATGGAATCGGAGCCGGAGGCATCACCGGAGGAGCAGGAATGGGGACCGCCACCGGATCCGGTGGCGAGTCAGTCGGCCACGGCCAAGGTGGCGCAACTTCGACAGGTGGCACCTCGGGCACAACTGGCAACATCGCTACTGGCGGCACCGCGGGCAATAAGAGCGCCGGAAACGGTGGCGGCTCGGGCGGCGCGCCCGGTGGTGGAGCGGGTCCGGTCCTCGCTTTTCCAGGGGCGGTGGGCGTAGGCGCCAACGCGACTGGCGGTCGCGGCAAGACCATCTACCACGTCACCAATTTGAACGACAGTGGCGCGGGATCGCTCCGCGACGCTGTCGGGACGAGCGGCCGTTTCATCGTCTTCGATGTCGGTGGCTATATCAATCTCAGCTCTCCCATTTCGGCGCAGAGTAATCTGACCATCGCTGGTCAGACAGCGCCTGGCGACGGCGTTGGTGTGATGGGGCGCGAGGTATCGTTCGACGGGGCGTCGAACGATATCGTGCGCGAGTTCCGGTTCCGCCAAGGGGATCTCGATCCGGATTCGAGTAAGAGCGGCATCAATCTCCTCGACGCGAAAAACATGATCTTCGATCACGTGTCCGTCGAATTTGCGCAGTGGAATAACATCGACGCGGTGGGGGCCTCTAATATCACCGTGATGAACTCGATCGACGCCGATCCGATCGGGCAGCAGTTCAATGCGCACACTGAGACCGGTCCCTATACGTGGTACCGAAATGTCTTCGCCAACGCCCACAATCGCAACCCGTTAGCGAAGGCGAATACGCAGTACATCAATAACGTCATCTACGACTTCCAGGCGGGCTACACGGCCGGCAACACGGGAGGGTTGTTCACGCACGATCTCGTCAATAACTATTTCATCGGAGGGCCAGTCACGAGTAGCCCTTCGGACGCGCTGTTTCAGGTCAACAACCAGGAGTTTTACTTCTCGGGAAACGTGCTTGACGGCGACAAGGACGGGACACTCAATGGCAGCGGCATGAGTGCGCCCGCGGGAACGACGGCGCTCGCTACGCCCTGGTCTCCGACCACGCCGAAGATTCCGACGCTGACCGCAGCGGCGGCGTATGCGAGCGTGGTGGCGGGCGCGGGCGCCTCGCTGCATCGCGATCAGGTCGACACGCTCGTCATTGCTGACGTGACTTCGCTCGGGAAGTCAGGGAGTCTCTGGACGCACCAGACCAGCACCGGGCTGGGCAACAGCGGCTACGGCACGCTGACCGGTGGGACGCTACCAGTCGACTCGGACGGCGATGGGATGCCGGACGCCTGGGAGAAGAAGTACGGACTTAACCCTAACGACCCTTCCGACGCGACGGGCGACTTCGACGGTACCGGTTACACGAACATCGAGAAGTACGTCAACGGGTTGATTGATGGCACATATCCTTAGACCGGGCGATGCCTTCATCGATTCAGTAGTCTCGGCAGAGCGGTACTGGAGGAGCGAGCCTGGGGGGGCCATCCGCCAGTCCGCTAAACGGCGGTGGCGCCGGGTATCTGTACTGGCGCCACCGCCTGCCGGGACGGCTCGCAACTGTCCGTTCGGCAGGAGCTGCCCGTCACGGTAACCGCCTCGCCGGCGCACCTGTTTGGGTGAGGGCAAGTGGGGCTCATCCTCGCGGTATGGCCGGGCGACGAGGAAGGGGCTGGAGGTTCCGGAAGGTTGGTGTGGCTCCGGTCGAGACCGACGCGACCCAGGGCGCCAGCGGGAGGGCGGGCGCGGTGCAGCTGGTCACCGAAGGCGTCGACCCAGGGGCCCCCGCGTCGAGCGCAGCCGCCTCAATAGGGGCGCGACGCTCGCGGCCCCTTCAGGTTTCCAAAACAGGACACGAACAGGCAATGGCGGCTGACGCCACCCGCACGTGGTCGCCATTGATCAGTATTGTGGGATCGTCACCCAGATATTCCTGAACTCGTCGGGATCCAGGTGGTCCTGCAGGCCGATGGGCTGCGGCCCGGCGGAATCCGGAATACCCGCTTCGGTGCTGCCTCCCGCGAGGTTCAAGTCGACATTGCGCTGAACCAGCTTGCCGTTGAGCGCCACCTGAACGAACACGGCGTCCTTGATCTTCCTGGGAGGCGTGCTGTTGTCCCAGACAGAGGCCTTGAATTCGATCTCGTAGGTGTTCCAGACCGAATACATGTAGCAAGCCACCACCAGGGGTGCGGACACCTTGTAAACCGCGCCGCAGCCGTCGATGAGCGGGGGTAAGTCGTGGGTGTCGAGGATCTGCATTTCGTATGCGCTCCTTAGATAGACGCCGCTGTTGCCTCGCTTCTGAACGTCGGTGGTGTTGGCAGGATACGGGGCCGTCAGGTATTCGACGTGGAGGCACACGTCATTGAATGCCATGTTGCTTTGTACTTGGACCGCCTTCCCTGTCCCCGAGGTGACCACTTGCATGGCGCCCCCCGCGACCAGTTGCCAGCTTATCGGCACGCCCGGCATGCCCTGCATGTGCCATTGATCTATGCTGGTGCCGTCGAACAGTACGATCGTGTTCGCCGGCGCTGGGGTGTCGAAGGACCAGGTGTCATTCGTGGTGTCGTGAAGCCAGTGGCATCCTGTGGCCTCGGCACCGGCCGCGCCGCTCGTTCCCGCGCGGCCCCCGCCGCTCGTTCCCGCGACGCCGCCGCTGCCCTTCGCGCCTGCCCCTGAACTGCCCACGCCGGCCGTCCCGGTCACGCCGCCGGCGCCCAGAGCGCCAGCCGAATTTCCAGCGCCGCCCTCCGCCGAACCCCCTGCGCCCCTGGAACCCCCGCTGTCGCTGTCGCCCGATCCTCCGGACCCAGCGGCGCCAAGCACGCCGGCGGCGCCTCCCGAGGCATCCGACTGGCCGCCGGTGCCGGGCCGCCCCGGCGTGTCGTGAGAGGTTTCTGCGCAAGCAGCGCCCGCCACACAGAGGATGGCGACTCCAATGATCCGGCCAAAATGGATTTTGTCGACCGAGGAGTCGCCCCCCGAAAATCTCACGGAAGAACCTGGATGCGAAGGCTGCGGTAGTACACTTCGGCCTGCTCCGCTTGCCAGCCAATGAATCCAGAGATAACCGGCGCCCCGGTCTTGTCGGTCACCGTCAAGACCTCGTTCACGACGTGCCCATTCACCGTATAGACGGCAGTCCCCCCATCAACTTGCAGAAGACACGCATTCCAGTCGGACCCCGCGCCGGTGGCGGCCTCGGGCCCCACACCAGGTGTTTCCCAGTCGGCGCTGCGCATGTGTTGCACAAGACCGGTGGCGCCATTGACGGTCACGGGTTTGCCGCCGGCGGAGGTGTCGGCAAATTGCATCGGCATGCTGGGAAGTCCCAGGGACGTGCAGACCGAGTACGCTGCGAAGATATCGCCGGTCGAACCCCACTTGTTCTGGAACTCGATCGACGCGGGCCAGACCTGGGTCCTGTCGCCGTGAATGTGCCACATCACGCCGGCGTCGCGCGGATATTGGGTCAGGTCAAGCCCTCTGCCGGTCGCGTCGATGCTGAACTTCTTAGTTCCCCATTTGTACTCCCACCACAGATTGTATTTGCCGTACGACGCGACGGTTTGCAGCAGATAGTGATACTGCATGGTTTGATCGGGCAGATCGCCGTAAACGTGAATCATTCCGCTTTCTGGCTTGAAGATGATCTGCGCGTCCGCGGCCCCGAGGAGCACGCCGGGCGCGTTGTTCGCGGTGGTCGTCGCCTCGTAGGCGTTGAAGCCCGTCAGATCGGTGCCGTTGAAGAGGTCGACGATCGGGGAGCCACCTCCTCCCGCGGATCCCCCCGCGCCTCCGGAGCTCCCTCCCGTGGCCGCATTCCCCGCTCCGGCGCCACCGGCTCCGCCGGTCACCGCCCCACCCGTTCCGGAAGGGCCCTGGTCACCCCCGCTGCCGGTGATTTCGCTACCCCTTCCGCCGGTGCCTATTCCCCCCGAGCCCATGCCGATCAAACCGCCTGTGCCCTCGGCGGACGAGCCACCCGAGCCGCTCCCGAGCTCGGCGGGTCCGCCGATGCCTCCGGAAGCGGCGCTTCCCGATCCACCCGAGCGCGCCGCGCCCCCACTGCCCGTCAACCCTCCCGCTCCCCCGGAGCAAGCCCCGGCGCCGATCGCGGTGATCAAGACAATTGCCCGACAGCCGGATTTGCCGAGCAGTCCCGCTGTTTCCAAACGATTTGTGGCCATCACCGCGCCGACATCCAAGTGATCCTATGCGAACCGGCGCGCCCTCCGCGAGCCTACTCAAAGGTTGCAGGTCGATTCGCAGCGCGCCCAGATGTCGCTCGTCGTGTAGAGCGATGATACGCAGCAGGCCCAAGCGCACACCGCGCTCGTGCATTGACCGGTAACGGGCTCCGGCTCTTGCTCGTCGCTCGAGCAGGTCCAGTCGGCGGGGGCCAGCGTGCCCTCACAACCGAGCAACGCCATGAACTCCGTTTGGCAGGTGGCGGTCGATCCCGGTGTCGGCATGATGGCGGCCGTCGCCAGGCAGTCGTTTTGGCAGGTCGAATCCACGCAGGCCAAAGAGGTCTGCATCGCGCACGATTTCGCGCAGGCTTGTGTGAGAGCGGGTGAGGCACCGCCGGTGCCGCTCTGACCGCCGCTTCCGCTTCCGCCGGTGCCTCCGCTGCCAGAAGCACCGCCTGTACCAGTCGCGGAGCCGACGGTCCCCCGAAGGTATGGAGCCAGCCCCAGGTTCTGGGTCTTGATCGCGTTCGCCACGATGCTAGCGAGCATGGTCGCCCCAGCCAGATTGGTGTGTGTCGCATCGGTGCCGTTGGCGTGGAATTTCAGCGCGGCCGCCTTCGACCCGAGTGAGTTGTACCAAGCGGTCGAGAGGGCCGTCAGGTCGATGTAGGGAACCTTCTTGGCGGCCGCTGCGCCCATTGCCGAAGCGGCGTGCAAGGTCGACTGATCCCCCAGTACGTTGCCGTTCCAGTTGCCGACTCGAGCGGGCGGCGAGATGAGGATCGCGTTCACGCCGGCGGCCTGGGCGTCAGTCACGTATTTCTCGAGGTTCGTCTCGACCTGGGCATCTGTCGCGGTCTTGTCGTTATGGCCGAACTGGATCAGCACCCAATCTCCCGCCTTCCAGTTGGCCTTGACCGCCCCCCACAGACCGCTCGACCCATAGAAGCTAGCCGAACTCTCGCCGCTATCGGCGTAATTGGAGACCTCCACGGCCGGTCCGAAGAACTCGGGCAGCATCTGGCCCCAGCCGGCGAACGCGGCGGTGGGCTGATCGCATGCTGTCGAGTCGCTGGCGATGAAGATGTTGGTCGGCCGCGTCGCTGCGGTGGCCACTGAGTAGCCGATAGCCGACACCTCGGGATTGGTTCCGGAAAAGTAGAGATCGAGCCCCGGGTACCCTGCGTTGACGGTGGGCTCCGTCGGCTCCGATTCACGGGCCCTGACGTCCACCGCCAACGCGTATTCGACCGATTTGCCAGCGGCGGTCGTCACCGTGCTGAGGAGGCCACGGTTGGACTCGGCGCTCACGAACGTGTCGCCGGCCGCTGCTCCGCCGAGGGTCACTGTCACCAGATAGTTTCCGGCTTCCGAGGTGGCCTGCGCGGTGGGCGCAAAGGCATTGATGGGCGTCGGACCTCCAAAAAGACACTCGATGCAGACGGGCCCGTTGCCGCCGCCCGGGCAAGTGCCGCCGGACATCGGAACCTTCTGGCACATGGAGTAATTCGCTGCGGTTGGCGTCGGAAATCCAGCCGGAATGACAGGCGTGGCCGTCATGCCCCCCGCGCCCGCGGGGTTACCACCGGTGCCCGTTCCGGCTCCCCCCCTTCCCCCCATTCCGGTACCGCCGCTCCCCGAGGTGGCGGTACCGCCCGAACCTCCAAGACCTCCGCCGGTAGCGGCGGTTCCGGTGTCCGTCGTTCCACCGGTGGCGAATGAGCCGCCGCGTCCAGGGCTTCCGCCCGTGTCAGGGCTCCCGCCACTGCTCGAGACTCCGCCTGCCCCGGTTGAGGTCGAGCCCCCGGACCCCTTTCCGCCCTCTCCGGTGGTGCCTCCCCCGCTCCCGCCCGTCGTCATGTCGGAGCTGCTGTTCGCGCAGGCTAGAAGGCCTACAAGTCCTAACATCGGAAAGAATGTTCGGCGATGGATGGTCGTCATGTTTTCCTCATGTCGTCTAGGAGGCGGAGGATCATCCTCTCGGTATCGTCGGCAAGCTCGAGCAGCGTGCTCCATTGCTTTTAAGGTTACCGAAGGTCACCAAGGATGCGGCGGTACCAGGAAGGCAGCTTAATGCCCTCGACGGCCGACCCGACCTAACCGTGCTTGCGCTGGTACCCAGTCGGGCCCGCGCCATCTCGGCTTCGCGAGGGAGTCATTGGCGTCGTGAGCGACCGTCAAGACCGAACGACGCCGCTCACGACGCCGGCTAGTCATTGAGAGCGCCCGCGTCGATCCAGGCCTTGATCAAAGCTAGATTCGTCGCCGATAACTTAGCGCGTCCCTTGGGCATTGCTCCGCTCTGTACGGTTGAGTAAAAGTCCGACCCAGCACCGTCACCCGGTGTAACCAGCGAGCTCACAGCTGCGTAAGCGCTGGCCTGGGTGGCGAAGCTCAAGCCCCCAGAGGTGCCGGGGTTATGGCAGCTGCTTCCGGTGCAATAGACGGCGAGGATCTTGGAGTAAACCGTCGTGAACGTCGGCCCGGTTCCGCCAGACCCGCCAGCCCCCCCAGACCCGCCTGTGCCGCCGGCCCTGCCGGCGGCGCCGCTCTGGCCGTGACCAGATCCGCCACCAATGCCGGACTGACCAGTTCCCACCGAGCCACCGCGGCCGACGGACGTGCCGCCAGATCCAGTGGCCGTCCCGGTTCCCGCTCCCGCTCCGCTTCCATTGTTGCCACCGGTCATCCGGCCGCTCCCACTTCCTGCGGCGCCGATTGCTGCGATGCTGCCACCTTGACCGGAAGCAGGGAATCCGCCTGCTCCAGTTGCCAGCCCCGATCCGCCGGAACCAGGCCCTGGGTTGCCGTCCGCATCAGAATCCATTCCGCCCGATCCGCTAGCGCGGGTTGTGCCGGAGTCGTCGGCCGTTAGATCGAGCACCTCGCTCTGAGCGCAGCCGAGATACAGGCATACGGCAAGCGTTCCCAGCCATCTCAGCTGCCTTTCGAGCGACGATGATACGTCAGCCAAGTCGTTCTCCAGTAGCTCGCGGTGAAAGGGGGCCGTTCACAGGGCTAACCACGAGAGACGTACTCGCATGGGTTAGCGTCTGGGCGCGCTTACCCGATTTGCGCAGAACAGGCGAGCCGGGGCCGGAATCAATCTATCGTGATGGACGGAATCTGATAATCGTCCCAAGAGGGAGTGTGGTTGTCGTCCGTCGATGGTTGGTTCCAGAGGTACAAGGCCGGATAGCTGACGTCGATGGTCCCCGCGCTCACCGTCATCGGGGCGATGTAGAGCTGCGGCCGTCCGCTGCGCGTCGACGAGAAGGTCATCCAGTAATAGGTCTTGCCGTTGGCTGCCGTGGTCGCTTCCGGCGACCACTTGGACCAGTCGTTCGTGACCCCCGGACTGTGAACCGAAGTCTCGCAGGCGGGGGGATCGTTGGCTCCGAGCCTGGCGACCGTTCCGCCGCCGCTCGCCACCACAAAGATCTCCGCCTGATTGTTACTGTAGGCGCTGCCATTTCCGGCGTAACGCGTGAACGTCAGATAGAGATCGTCGGGCGAGAAGGCCGGGTAGTACTCGGTGAACGCGCTGTCCGACGCTCCAGCGATCGGCGTCGCTGCGCCTCCGGCGCGGTTTCCATACGGGACAAGGTACAGATCCGCCGGACCGTTCGCCAGTCGACCGTCGACTATGGACTGAGTCGACACATAAGCGATCTGCGTCCCGTCGTGGCTGAACGTCGGTTCCGTGGCACCGTTCGAATCGCCGGAACGCATGATGGTGCCTTGTTGCCCATCCGCGTCCAGCTGTACCCAGAGCAGGTCGCCGTGATTCTGGCCGTCCATAAGCAGCACCATGTGATCGCCCATCATCCAATGGCTCTTCGAATAGGCCGGGATGCCTCGGAGGGCCCTGATGGTGGCCAGCTGGCCAGGCGTGACATATGACGGCGCCACTCCGACCGTCGGTGACTCGATACTCACGATCGTGTCGTAGTAGGTGTCCCCGTTGTTGTCGTGAGGACCGAAAGCGAACCCGACGCTGAGCCCGTCGGGCGTCGCCGAGTGGCAGCCGATGCAGCCGTCGTTCAAGGTGGCGCTACTCGCCGGCGGTTGTACCTGTGGCCCCGTGAGAACTGTCTCGACACTCTCTTCGCCGATCCCGAACCCGCGCAGGATCCCGTCACTGTTTCCCTGCGGTATGGCCCAGTAGACGATCTTTCCGGGTGCGTCGACGGGCGCGATCGTGAAACTCGATAAGGCCGGCTGGGAAGGCGGGTTCTGGAGCGTGCCTGTCCCGGAAAGCGTGAGAGCGCGGATGCTGACCGAGATGGGTTGATCGTTGATGGACACCCGAAGACCATCCCAAATGGTGGGGTCAAGCGTGTAGCTCGCGAGTGTCGTGTAGATCGTGAGGGAATGCGCGAACCCAGCGACCGACAGGTCGATCTCGTAGAGATTCTCATCCGCGGCGCGGTTGTACTGAAACTGCGGGCGCAGCCAGTTGCGAGGCATGAGCGTGTTCGGCTCGGGGGACACGATGCAGGGCGCTCCATCGGCCCTCGGTGTGCCGCCGAAGAGCGTCGACGCGTTCGCCGGGACGTTCGGATCGGCGACGATCGGATCGGGAGGAAAGTCCGTGAGCGGTGTTGGTCCTCCGGCGTCGAATGCCGGCGATGCCGGTCTATCGGGCAGAGCGGAGCGATCGAGCGCGCCGGCGTCTCGGCTCTTGATGACTGTGGTTCCGCTATCTGGGTTCGGCACGCTTCTAGGTGTGACTCCCGCGCAGCTCGCGAGAAGCAACGGAAGGCCACAAAGGGCGCGCCGGCGGCCGATGTACGTCCGATGGACGAGTTCGAAGGGAGAATAGTTCATGGTGATTGGTCCTGAGATCAATCTGGTGAAGACTGCTGCTGCATCGCGGCGGCCTCCCGAGGCACTAACAGCGCGGCGTCATATGACAGTGGGTCGCCCTTACGAATGTCAGCCTGGGATCAATGGCCGTAGTGCGAGAGGCTGGATGCTTTCGTTCGAAGTCCAGGCCCTGGTGACGGCGCCGCACCCAGTGGTGCAGTTCTCTGGTATGGCCGCTCGCACGATTCGGCGTCCCGCTTCTTGCCCCGACTCGCTTGGTGGTAAGGTACTGCCGCCGTCGCCAAAGCTACCGGCCGCGCGAACACCGGAGCCGACGGAGATGAGCGAGTCAAATCGTAATCAGGCGCCGATCCTTCGCCCTTGGTCGTCGCGTCGGCCGTGAAGTCGCCGCCGTCGTTCAAGGACAGAGACAGACTCTGTGTGTCGCGCAAGACGATGTCACCATCCGACGATGGCCCGGTCACCGAGACGACTCCGTCCCGCACCTGGATGTCGAAGCGAGCGTCATGCGTGTTCCATCCGAAAGAAAAATCGGTTCCGTGCACGGTCATGATAAATGGGCCGGCCTCGAACTGCCATTGGGCCCCCGGCCGGTGTGCGACGTGAACATCCGCTCGACCATCTTCGAGCGTGACCCTCGCCCCATGCGCCTTGAGATCCATCACTCGGCCCCTCGCCCGGGGCTCCAGCTGGATGCGAGTTCCGTCCGAAAATGACAAGATCGGCTGCGCGCCCCTCGCTGAAGAGACGTATCCACCTTGCGAGGCCGCAGCTCCGTCAATCGTGAACGTCAGGTTCTCCTGTCTCGGGTCGGCGTGGTGTCGCTGCGCCCAAATGCCCAAGAGCCCCGCAACAACCACACCCGCCAGACCGACGACTCGGGCGCGCCGCTTTCGACGCTGCGCCCAGATGCGTGCTCCGATGGCGCTGAACGCCATCGGCTTGGCCATTCGCGCCACCGTGGCTCGGTCCACACACCGACTGATCGTTTCCGCGACCCGCCTGGTGAGTAGGTCTGGCTCGTCCATCATCTCAAAGTCTCTATCGATCATCGATCGCCTTCTCGTCTGCAAAATATCCCCGCAAGTCTTCGTCCCCGCCCACCGCCGCAGAGACCATTGCCGTCGAGCGGTTAACCAGCCGTTTGGCCGTGCTCAGAGAAACCCTGAGCTGGCTCGCAACCTCGTCCAACGTCATTCCCTCGAGGAAGCGGAGGGCGAACGCCGTCCGCTCTCGGATCCCGAGCTCGTTCAGGATCTCGTAACACCGCTTCAAGGCCTGTCGTGCTTCCGGATTAATGCCTCCTTCGGCGATGACGTCAGGTGGGCATCCGTCATCGGCCAGACGCACCCAGCGTCGCACTCGGCGGCGCCGGAGTTCCGACTGGAGCACCCTAACGGCGACCGACATGACGAACTTGCTGAGCGCGGCGGGCTCTCTGATCGCCCGCGAGCTGGTGAAGATTCGAATGAAGACCTCCTGGGTCAGATCCTCGACCTCTTCCTCAGGAAGGCCTAGCGATCGGAGCAAGAACCTCTGGACCCGGGGAGCATATCGGTCCCAGATAGCTTCCGCTGCGGCGTGGTCGCCACGCTTTAAGGCAAAGACGAGCTCGGCGTCTACACGACGACGCTCCTCGCCGTCGGCGGGCACCAACCGCAGGGGAGGCGACATTCGGTTGATGGCCGACATGGGGGGCTCCACGGGCTGGATCGTACCCGGCATCTCCGGACCGTCTCCTGACGACGTCTGCGCCTGTCGTAAGTCGCGGATCGCGGCACTCTAAAACCGGCCAAGGGACACGCACTGGCGGTAGCGGTTCGTGTTATGGGCTGCTTGCCTGCGTGAACCGTTTTTCAGCTCTCGGGCGGCTACTTAGGGCATGCGAGGTCTGCGTTCGACTGTCCGTCATTTCTTTTTCGTCTCCTCTCTGGTTGCCCTGCTCGGGGCGAGCGGCTGCGGTCGTGGGTCCGGTGACACGTCCGGCTCTGGCGGCGGGATGAGCCTGCCTGGAACCGGCGGAGTTGGTCCGGTTGGGAGTGGCGGTTCTATCGGGGGCGGCGGATCGGGAGGTGCGACCGGCAGCGGCGGCTCCAGTGACAAAGGCGGAGCGACAGGATCGGGCGGGACGGGCTCGGGTGGTCGGATAGCTGGCGCCGGCGGAGCGGGAGGCACGACCGGCGCTGACGGGCAGGGGGGATCGGCCGCCTCCGGTGAAACAGGCGGAAGCATCGGAAGGGGAGGATCGACCGGTTTGGGCGGAGCTACGGGAACCGGGGGTCAGCTCGGTACGGGCGGCGGTTCGGGTGGCAGCACAAGCACTGGAGGAACCGGTGGCGCCATGGCTGCCGACAAGGTGTTCGATCCCTGTCGGTTCCATTTCGGCACGATCGACTCCATCGCTAAGGCGAACCCCTCGATGATTCCGCAGATTGACTTTTTCACCCCTGGTTGGATGGGTCAATCCGACACCTTCGATATGAGCTACGTCTGCACGGAGGCGAACACCGGGGGCGCGCTCGCCAACAAAGTGCCCATCATCGTGGCCTACGTCGCGGCGTTCTACGTGAAGCGGCACAACGGGCTGTGCGACTGCAATGTGACGACCTGCGGCGCCAACAACGACCTCTGCCACTATGGCTCAGCGGACATCACGAATAGCCTGAACAGCATTCTCAACGTCTATAAGAGCTACGCGCAGGGGTTCGCAGCTTGCTACGGAACGACCAAGCCGATTGTCTTCGAGATGGAGCCGGACTTCTATCAGTACACGTACACTGGCATTGAGACGCAGCCGTGGACCTTCGCCCAAGCAGGCCAGATCATGAGCCAGTTCGTTGGAACGATGAAACAGTACCTGCCGAATGCGGCGTTCTCGATGGACATCTCCCCGTGGGTTGGAACCAACAACAACACAGGTGGCGACGGGTCGGACAACGGCAAGAACTGGTACTCGTACTTCGATATGAGCCTGTTCACCTTCATCAACACTTCGGGGGGGGGCACCGACGCGGCTACGGCCAAGATTCGCGGCGACCAGATGACGTGGGCCGGAGTAAATGCCGTGACCGGGAAACCCATCTTGGCGGACACAGGCTACGGCGTGAACGGATCTGCGGCAGGACCCGACCCCGCCTGGGACGATCCCACGAACATCAACGCGCGAATCGCGGATGGAGTCCTCTCGATCAGCCAATACAACGCCGCCTCGAACTGGGGCGCGACAATTACCTCGGTTCGATCGCAGCTGAACATGCCACGCTACTGCCCGTGATCGATCCCCGCTGCCGCGGTTAGCTAGCCTGACGGACGTTGAGGTGTAGCCTTTCCGGCAGGTGCGATTTATGCGTTCACCTGTGCTGGGCCCTGGTACTCGAACTCTGATCATTCTGTGCGCCGGTGCCTGGTGCGCCTGCATGGCCGCTCCGCGAAGTCCCGCAGATAACTCTTCGACCGGCGGAAATGCCGATCGGACGGGCTCAGACCCACAGGGGCTGGGTGGAACGAATGACATCGGCGGCAGCGCTGGAGCGACACCGACAAGCTCTGGCAGCATCGGCGGCACAGGCATAGCAGGCGGGAGCGCTGGAACTGGGGGAGCTGCGGGAGCGGGCACCGGTGGCGCACCTGTGACCGGAGGGCACGGTACCGGTGGCGCATCCACAGGCACCGGAGGCAGAGTGGGGACGGGCGGCGCGACGGGGGGCGGCGGAGAACGAGGGAGCGGATCAGGCGGCGTGGCTGGCATGGCGGGGGCGCCGGGCACCTCAGATCCAGCCGGCGCCGGCGGAAAAGGGGGAGTCGGCGGAGCGAGCAACTGCAACTTGCCGGCGACGGTGAGCTTCCAGAAGGACGTCCAACCGTTTCTGACCACCACCTGTGGCGGCGGAAACGGCTGCCACGTCATCGATGCCGCGTCCACGGTGGCAAACGGAGGCTACGACCACGCGTACGATTGGATAACGGCGGGCGCCCATCCATCGTCGTGCCCGGAAATGCCGACTCCCAAGCGATTTCAGGTCGTCATTGCAGTCATTGAAGCTGCCCATCCAACCAGCTGCTCGCAGTCCCGCATCATGCCTCCGCAAGACGAGACGGGAGCGAATCTGAGAACACCGTTGACTCCATGTCAGATCGTAACGTTGCAAGCCTGGCTTGATGAGCCTCTGGTCACGCAGGCGCATCGGGTAGACGACACCGACCCTACCGGCACGCCACCGTTCCCGATGCCCCCATTCAACTGAACCGCACCGGCCCAGCCTTCAGTCGTTCAGCGCGCGCGCATCGACCGGCGCGGGTGACCAGCGACTCCTACGCATCCAACTTCGTGTAGAAGAACGTGGAAAGTTGACTAGCCGGCTCCAGAAATGTGGCAACTGGCTCCGGCACAGCTCGAAGCCGACGAAAAGCACCGCGAAACCATCGAACGGACTCGGCCGGCAGCCGCTGGGTTCTTGCCGCGATCACAGCGGAAGCTCCCCGAAGCCATTCGAAACCGGAAGGCTAAGCGCGCACCCCAACACGTGGGCCATCAATTAACGGTTACGGCAAAGACGCGACCACCGACTTCGGGCCCGCGAACGAACCTGCGTGCGGCGGGAGCATGTCTCTCAAGAGCGACTCGGTCGCTAAGGGAATACAGCGCGCCAAAACGAGCCTCGCTGCGTTGGGCGCGAGGAAACAAGCAATAGTAAGCCGCGTGTTCTACAAAGGGTCAGGCTCCGACGACGCGTCCTATGATGGCACCGTGTTTGACATGACGGCCGCAGGCTTATGGGGAATGAACCAAGAGACCCGAGTTGTCTATGCCGGCGCGAGCAGCAACGGCTGCCGTCAAAGGATCCATAACGATGACAACCAGAGTCGTGTCAATAGGAATCCGCGCGTAGCCTCGTGTCAAGCCCAGGAATTCGCGCCGCCGTCGTAAGCACGCTCCAGCAAGCTCCTGGGCTAGCTTGCCGGGACCGCCTGACGTGGTCGGCCATGAATCAAGAAAAAAGAAGAACCGTGACGAAGGCTAGAAATGCCAATGTCGTTAACCTGCTGCGGGCTGTCGCCCTGGTCGTCATCGCGGCACTTGGACTGGGCTGTCCTGGGACCCTGGACCCCTCTCTGACGGGGACAGCGGCCAGTGGAACAGGGGGGGCCGGAGTCACCGGCGGGACGGGCGCCACGAACGGAGCCGGCTGCGCCGACGGGGGAGCACAGATCGTCGCCTCGTCCTGCGCCACGATAGGGTGTCACGACAGCACTTCGATGGAGGGGGGCTTGGACCTGACCCCGAACTCAGCCATCGGGTCGCGTCTCGTCGGAGTGACCTCTACAGGCGACGGGCCCGATTCGGTGTGTGGGGGTAAGACCTATCTGGTTGCGGGCTCGAACCCTGCGAGTGGTCTTCTCATCGATAAGATTAAAGGGATGCAGAGCTGCGGAGCTGGGATGCCCTATCCTGGGGTATCGCTTCTGCCCGCCGTTCAACAGTCCTGCATCGAGCAGTGGGCGGAGGGCTTGATCAATCCTGGCACGAGTGGCGGCGGCCAGTTAAGCGGAGCAGGAGGGGGCACCGGAACAGGCGGTGCGACTACCAGCACCGGTGGCATCACCGGGACCGGCGGTTCGGGTATCTCGACCAACGGTAGCGGCGGTTCGGCCGAGGGGGGGACGAGCGGTGCCACGGGCGGTGGAACGGGTGGCTCGCCCGCCGGCAAAGGTGGCGCCGGCGGTCGCATTGGCACAGGCGGCACCGTGGGGGCAGGTGGCACGACTGGAGCGGCGGGCCGCGGTGGCACCGGCGGAACCACGGGCGGCACGAACGGAACATTCACGCAGGTCGCAGCGTTGCTCATGACAAACTGCGCGCCCTGTCACGATGGAACCGCGCACACGGACCTCCGAACGACCGGCCTCTACGCGCGAATCGTGGGGGGGCACTCGATCGCATCAGCGAACGCCGCCTGCGTCTCTCAAACGCTCGTGGTAGCAGGCAACTCCTCGATGAGCCTGATCAGCAAGAAGGTTCACGGCGCCAACCTCAACGGTTGCGGTACGCAGATGCCCAAAGGGTGCACCCCGGGCACGACCTGCCTGACAACGGCGCAGATGAGCACGATCGACACCTGGATCAACGCAGGGGCACTGAACGATTGATGAGCGACGCACCCGCTGAGCGGCTTGGTCGGCTTAACCAAGCGAAAGCATGCGCTCGTTGATGAAGCTTTCGGCCTGCCAGCGCTTCAAGAGAACGACGGGCAAGGTTGTGATCTTCGGAGCCGTACTAGTGTTCGGCGGGTGCGGCGGCAGTACGGATAGCCGGCCGGCGAAGTGGTCATTCATCGCGCCCACGATCGTCGAGCCGAGCTGCGCTACGGTAAATTGTCATTCGGCGATCACCGCGAAAGCAGCGGTCGATTTGCACGACTGCCAGACCGGCTACTACACGCTCCGCAATCGTAATTTCGTCATCCCAGGAGACTCCAGCGAGTCGGAGATCGTATCTCTCATGAATGCTCAGGGAGCTACGCGAATGCCCCCGGACGCACCCCTGAACGCAGCTGACATCGCCCTCATCGAGCGATGGATCGATTTGGGCGCCCTCGACGACTGCGACGACTGAGAGCACCTTATGATGCGGGTAGCTACCGTCCGTATTCTCGCCGCTGCGCTCACCGCGGCCTGCTTCGAGAGACGCGCTGTGGCGTATCCTCAATTTCAGTTCAGCTCGGGAACCACCCGCTGCAGTCAGTGTCACTACTCGCCCGCGGGCGGCGGTCTCATCACATCGTGGGGGCGTGACCAGGCGGGCGACACGATCAGCCTAGGTGGAGACGGGTCGTTTGCTCACGGCGCGGTGGCACTTCCCTCCTGGCTCGCCCTCGGCGTCGATCTCCGAATGGCGGCCACTCGCAACGACGTCGGCGGACCCGAGTCGCCGGAGTATGACGTATTCCCGATGCAGGCCGATCTCTATTCCAGAGTCGCCTTCAGCGACCAACTTTCGCTCTACGTTGAGGGCGGCGTTCGCGGTGATACCGGCCGCGAAGAGTCCGTCAACAGTCAGTTCGAGTCAGTCGTCGATCGGCTCATCTCGAACGAGCACTATCTCATGTGGCGGCAGGGCGGCACCGGGGCGTACGTCCGGCTAGGGCGTTTTTTCGCTCCCTTCGGCCTGAGGTTCGCGGAGCATATTTTCTACGTTCAGCGATATACAGGTTACGACCTCTACAACGAAACGTACACGCTATCGGGTGGCTACATCGGCGACGACACCGAGATTCATCTGTCTGCCTTCGTCCCCCCTCCCGAAAGCTTCCCGAACCCCCTCCAGTCAGTTGGGGTGAGGGAATCGGGAGGAGCGGCCTATGGAGAGCACCGCTTCTCCGGGATGGCCGCCTTGGCGTTGCAGGCGCGCCTCGGCGTCGGGCCGGAGGCTACGCGCTACGAAGGAGGGGCAGTCGGCAAGCTCTGGCTAGATCAGGCGAAGGTTCTAGTGCTGGGCGAGGCAGATTTCATTCGTCAGCAGATCAAGGCCGCGGCCGCCGGAGAGAATCAGTTCGTCTCCTTCGTGGGTCCTACGTTTTTTCCGACGCATGGCCTCATGGCGGGCGTCGCGTACGAGCGGTATCAGGAGGATCTCGCCGTCGCAGCCACTGCCCACAATGCGTTCGACCTAGAGGTGAACCTGTTCCCATGGGCGCACCTCGAGTTGCTCGCGCTCGCCCGCTACCAGTTCTTCGGGTCCGCAGCTCGTAGCGACGGAGCAAGTGCTTCGCTCTATATGCTCCAGATTCATTACTACCTATGAGGCTTTGATGGAAACAGGGGCTCTGCGTTACGCCATCGGCCCGGCGACGGTCCTGTTGTTCGCGAGCATCGCCGTCGGCTGCCGGCCACCCGTGCCAGTCTCTCCAACTTACGTCGCCGACGTACGTCCGATCTTCATGTCTCGATGCGTGCGATGTCACGGAGCAGGTGGAACTTTGAACGACGAGCACGCGACGACCGGACCAGACGCGGCTGTCCTGAACCACTTTCTCTCGAGCTTCAACGGATATCTGGACCACTACGGGGATCAAGGCGATTGCACGGCTGATGCGGGCGGAATTCCACGCCCGCCCGGGTGCAAGGCGGGAGCGTACAACCTGGTGACCTCGGGCGCGATGAAGCAGTACCTACCGATGATGCCGCTGCCTCCCGCGCCACCCTTGGATGAGTGGGAACGCGACGTGGTCGGCGCATGGGTCGACAATCCTATATGTATTGCGACTGTGAACGACTGTCCCGGGATGTGAAAGGTGACCATGAACCACAATCGGACGGAGGGGCATCACCTGACGTCGCCGGGCACCTCATTCAATCGCCCACGAAGTCTGCTGGCGATGATCCTCGCCATGGCCATCATCGTGTGCCCGGAACCCGCATCCGCAAAAAAGAAGTCGAAGAAGAAGCACAGTGCTCCCGCATCGGAGAGCGTCGATGTCGAATCTGCGGAATCTCCAGGTACCGAAGGAGCGGACAACGGTGCCACGCCGGGCGGGTCCGGACCCTCCAATGACGAGGAATCCGGCCCATCGACGGAGAAAGGCCCGGACTCCGAACCTGCCGAAGCGACGAAGAGCATCGAAGGCCCGCCCGCCGAGCCGGCGCCCGTCGACGAGACGCGGCCGGGATCCGCGCTCGAGGCGATGGTTGGGGGCGCCGCTTTGTTTCGCACTCTCGCCTGGAATCAGGATCTCACGCCCCAGCTATCCGGCTATTCATTGTCGCCTGGGCCCGAGGGTCGCGTCGGCCTTGAGGTCTTCCCCGGAGCTTTCGCGACGGGCGGGCCAGCGTCGAATGTCGGCATTATCGGGACGTTTGGGCGCAGCGTCGGTGTGAACTCGCAGGCCGCAAGCGGCGCTGCTCTGGCGACGACATTCGAAGACTTCCTATTCGGCCTGAAAGCACGGATTCCGTTGGGATCGGTCGTTCCGTATCTGTCTGCGACCTATGGGGGCCAGAGCTTTACCATCGCGGGGCAGGGAAGCACGACGAGCGTCCCCGGAACGGATTACCGCTTCCTACGCGTCGGCCTCGGCAGTCGGGTCCAGCTTTCCGCAGTATTCAGCCTTGACGTCGGAGCGGGCTATCTATTCGTGACCCAGTTGGGATCCGGAAGCGAAGAGATCGGATCTTCAACATTCTTCCCGCGAGGGAAGGCGTATGCCGTGGACGGCGACGTGTCGGTCGCGGCGCGCATCACGAAGAACATCGGGCTTCGCGGAGGGGTTGCCGCGAGGCAGTACGGGCTCTCGTTCAACGTACAGAAGGGTGATCCCAATGTCGTCGGAGGGGCGATCGATCGCTACGTCGTCGTCGGGGGCGGGGTCGAAGTGGTCCTCGATCGGAGTAGCCAGTCCAGTGCGGCCCCCACGGAGGAGGCAACTCCCGAGCTGGCGCCATCCCTCAAGAAGACGAAAACCCGCTGGAAGCCGGAGCCCGAGCCTCAACAGGAGTGTCAGAGGAATGAGTCCCTGGGCGGAACGAAGATGGCGGCGCCATCCACTCAGCTCCCGGGGGTGGGAGCGGAGGCGGCACAGCACCTGGCGGCGGGGCGACTGCAGAGTGCCGACGAACTGTGCCTTCGCTCGCTCGCGGCCATGGCTGATGAGCCAGGTGCGTTACTGACCCTCGGTCAGGTGCTCGCGGCTCAAACCGGCTGGAATGAGCCAAAGCTGTCTGGCGACATGGACGTGCCCGCCATCCGAAACTCGTTGGGTTTCCCGCGGCGCTCGGACGGCTGTACATCCATCTGCAGAGGCTGTCCGAGGCCGTGAAGCCGCCGGAGGACTGCGTCAGTTCTTCCTAGATCCCCGCAAGCCGGGAATGGGGCGGCCGTTCGTCGAACCGCGCTTAACGTCGTCCAACTCAGTCTCAGCGTTACCCATGTCATCGTCAGCCGATTCGATCATTAGAGCACGACCGAGGGCTTCCAAAAGGTCCTCGGCTTCCGCCGCTTCGATCCAAAACGTAAGGCGACCAATGCACACCAGAAAGCCGGCCCCGAGAGGGCAGATAGCAACTTGCGCGAAGTGCTCGAGAACTCGCTTGCCTTCTGGGTCCATGAGTACCCCTATGCTACCCACGGCGGTCGTAGACGGCGCTTACCATGGATGCGCGGTTTCTTCGCACCCGCTGGCCAGTCGATGAGCTCGCGGTCGACGTAATTGATCGTTGCGGGGACAAATAGAAGCCTGCACACGAGCCACCATAGCGCCCGGTCGTCGACGGCATGAGCGCGAGGAGGGCATTAGTTGTTCTGAGCCCCATCGAGAATCCAGTCGTGGATGAGTTGCTGTTGGTCGTCGGGCAGCGCAGTGCCCGAGAAAACCGAGTTTCCCGTCGCAGTCAGGACCGCAGGATCGGCCGGCATCTGGCTCCCGCAGGGTGGCATCGTCTGGGTGACTTTCAGATAAAGGATGCTCTGGTCCGGCTGGCCGGGAATCACGCGCGTCCCCATCTCGGAGCAACTGGGTCCCATGCACGGTTGGCCGACAAGACTCCAGTAGGCGTAAACCTGAGAACTCATATCGAGCGCGCCGTATCTGATTCCAATGCCGTTGTAATGACAGTAGTCATTGCTGCATGTCTGAGCGAGCACCGTCCGGTAAACCTCCGTGAACGAGTGTGCCGCCGGGGGGGCGGTCGACGCGGGCGCGGGATCCAGCGCCGAGCACCCCGAGGTGAATAATCCAACAAGCGTCAGCGCGTGCAGCACAGGGCGTCCTCTTCTACTCACTGCCAGCATCGCTTGCTCCTTGAGCGAGGTCGAGACCGATCCAGCCGGGACCGGCGTAGTCGGTGAACTCCGTCCAGTTTTGAGGCGGAAAATCGTCCATCGAGCAAACGAGCGTCTGGGGGCAGGTCGCGCCCGGTGTGAAAGGACTGCCGCAAGTGCACTGGGTGAAGGTCGTCCCAGTGCAGAGGGCGTACGAGATTCCGCTGCAGCCGGGGCAGGAGTCGATGGCGATGTAGTAGCCGGTCCCGCAAGGCGGCTCGGGATCCCAATCGGGTGGCGGCGTCCAGGGCCGGGCGCCGTACGCGACCGGCTGAAAGGCATTCGGCCCCTGTCCGCACCCGGTTCCGAGCAGCGCCGCGCCGATCGCGCCCAACGCGGCGACCAGCGCGACCGCCCAACCTCTGCACCACGTTCGCGTCATCTCGCCATCCCTAGAAGAAATACAGAAACGTCGTCTCGACGCGGTTGTTGTGTGCGCTGGTCCCGTCGGCAAAGTCCTGCGCCACCCTTTGGTACGAGAGCCCGATCCGGATGGGTGGCGAGACGTCCACGAAGAGATTCCCGTCTGCGTAGCGCGAGGTGTGAAAGACGGCTTGCGCGTTGACCCACGGCTGCCGCGGGGAATCGGGGTGATAAAGGCTGGCGATGTTGTTCGAGTTTCCCCAGCTGTAATTCCCGGACACGAACAC
>CAZTZM010000061.1:0-4171 GCA_964618005.1 uncultured Myxococcales bacterium | reverse complement strand
ATCCGCTCCCGTCGCCGGTCGTGGTCCATTGCCTCTACCCCCGCGCAGTAAATCCGTGAGCCGAAGAGCCGGATGCGGGAAATCCGCACGTCCGGATCCGTGGGAGCCCCGGGGACGAAAGTCCCTGGGGCCACCCGACTGGTGCTAGCCGCTGACGTCGTCGTCGGAGCTGCGCGAGGAGGCGAAGGCCGGCGTGGTCGCGGGCTCCGGCTCGCCCGACGACATCTGCGACGCCGTGGCCGACAGGTTCTCCTGCAGCACGTGCAGCGCCTCCAGCGGATCGTCGACGAACCGGAACAGGCTCAGGTCCTCCGGGCTGATCATCCCCTGCCGCACCAGCGCGTCGAAGTCGATGATCTCGCGCCAGTAGTCCGAGCCGTAGAGCAACATCATGATCTTGCGATCCAGCTTGGCCGTCTGCTGCAGCGTCAGGATCTCGAACATCTCGTCCAGCGTGCCGAAGCCGCCCGGGAACGCCACCAACCCGCAGGCGACCTGGGCGAACCAGAGCTTGCGCATGAAGAAGTAGTGGAACTCGAACGACAGCCCGGGCGTGATGTACGGGTTGGGCTTCTGCTCGTGCGGCAGGCCGATGTTGAGGCCGATGGTGCGGCCGCCGGCGTCGCGCGCGCCGCGGTTGGCCGCCTCCATGATCCCCGGCCCGCCGCCCGCGCAGACGAGCCGGCGGTGGGCCGGCCCCTCCAGCGCCATCGACCAGGCGGTGATGAGGCGCGCCAGCTCGCGCGCCTCCGCGTAGTAGCGGGCCATCGGCCCGTCGGGCGCGATGCGCGCCGAGCCGAAGAAGACGATGGTGTCGCGGACCTTCTGCTCGCGCAGCGCGCGCAGCGGCGCCAGGTACTCCGCCAGGATGCGCAGCGGGCGCGCGTCGTCGCTGTCGACGAACTCGGGGTCTCGGTACGCCAGTACCGGCAACATCGGATCGGCGGAGGGTGTCTTGTCGTCGGGGGGCAACGTGCCCGCTATCTCATCACCGGCGGCGCGAGAAGTCGATAAAACCGCGCTCGACGTCGGTGTGCTCCAGCTTGACGGTGACCCGGTCGCCGACGTCGAGGCCGTCGAAGCCGTGGACGATCCGTCCCTCGACCGGCGGGCGCAGCAGGCGGACCCAGGTCCCCTTGGCCGACGCGCCGGTCACGAGCCCTTCGAACGTCTCGCCGACGTGCGCGCGCAGCAGCAGCGCGGCGGCCGACTTGCGGACCTGGCGCTCGACCTTGGTGGCGGCGTCCTCGGCGGCGGTGCAGTGCTGCGCCAGCGCCGCCAGATCGCCGGCGGTGTAGGGCGGCTGACGGTCGGCCAGCGCGGCCTTCACCAGCCGCTGCGTGAGCAGATCGGGGAAGCGGCGGTTGGGGGCCGTCGAGTGCGTGTAGTCGCGCACCGCCAGCCCGAAGTGCTCGGTCGAGCCCTGTCCCGGCGTCTCGACCGCGTACTCGCCCCGACCCAGCAGCTTCACCACCGCCAGCGAGACATCGGGGAAGCGCTCCGGATCTTTCCCACGGCGCTCGGTCAGGAACGCCTCCAGGGCACGCGCGTCCGGCTCGCCCGGTAGGTGCGCGCCGTAGGTGGCCGCGAGCGCAACCAGCCGCTCCCACCGCTCGGGCGAGCGCAGCACGCGCCGCATCGACGGGAAGCGCTTCGCCTGCAGGAACTGCGCGGTGGTCACGTTGCCGGCCACCATGAAGTCCTCGATGAGCTGCTTGGCGCGGTTCGGCCGGTCGAGGCGCAGGTCCGAGACCGCGTCGCCGTCGAACACCGCCCGCGGCTCCAGCGTCTCCAGCTCCAGCGCGCCGTGCTGGTGCCGGCGCTGCCGCAGCGCCTGCGCGACGCGATCCTGCAGGCGCAGGTTGTCGGCCAGACCGGCGACGGCGGTGACCTTGGCGGGAGCCTCGGCGTGGCCTTCCAGCCAGGCGGCCACGCTGTTGTAGGCCAGCTTGGCGCGGTTCACCACCACCGCCCGGTAGAGCTCGCCCTCGGAGACCTGCCCGTCGCCGTCGACCTTCATCGCCACCACCAGGGCCAGCCGCTCTTGCGCTTCATTCAGCGACGTGATGTCGGTCGACAGCCGCTCGGGCAGCATCGGGAAGGTGCGGGCGTCGGTGTAGACCGACGTCGTGTTGGTCTGCGCGTGGCGATCCAGCGCCGAGCCCTGCTTGACCTTGGCGTCGACGTCCGCGATCGCGATCAGGATTCGTGTGGCGCCCCCCGGCAGCGCCTCGGCGACGGTGAGCTGGTCGAGATCGCGCGAGTCGTCGTTGTCGATCGACGCCCACAGCAGCCCGCGCTGGTCGCGGATCCGCGCGTCCAGCGGGCCGACGCCGGCGTCCAGCGCCAGCGCCTCCGCCGTCTCGGCCGCCGAGAAATCCGCCAGCAGGCCACGGTCCAGCATCGCTTGGTGCGCGATGCGTTGCAGATCGCTTCGCATGGTCGTCATCGCCCCGGCACGTTACCGCACTCCGGGACGTCATCCCGCCACGAAGACGTCACGTTTCGGCGTCGGCGCGGGCGTCGCGCCCGCGTACAATCAGCGCCGCCGTTTCTTTCATGTCCCTCGCCAGCGTCGCCTTCATCGCCTTCATCGGAACCGTCTTCTGGCCCGCCAGCCCCGAGGCCGCCACCGCGCTGGCCGGCGCGCAGCACCGCTGGTCACCCCTGCTGATCGGGCTCTGCGGCGGGGGCGCTCAGTCGCTGGCGCTGGTGGGGCTGTTCTTCTTCGGCGACCAGCTCCGGCGCCGCTGGCGCTGGTTCGATCGCAGGTGCGAGCAGGCCCGGGCCCGCTCGCGCCTGGGCACCGCGCGCACCGCCGCCTGGGTCGTCGTGAGCGCAAGCCTGCTCGGCTTCCCGCCCGTGTCGGTCACGTCGGCGCTGCTCCCCGGCGTCGCGCCGCGCGCCCAGCGCCTGCTGCCGCTGATGCTGGGCCTCCGCTTCGTCCGCTTCACCGCCCTGGCCTGGGCCGGCGGCCTGTTCGGCGGCCGGCTCCCCTGGTCGTGGTGAAGGTTGCCCGTCACTCCGTGACCGGGGTGCCGGTCTGGTCGCAGCTGTAGAATGAGTTGTACTGGCCGGTGGCGGTGAGGCCGCCGTTGTTGCCGGTGACCCAGTCCTGCCAGGCGCAGGTCGGCTTGCAGCAGTCCTGCATGGTGGTCGTCGTGTAGTGCGAGCCGTTGCCGGCAGTCGCCTTGAAGCTGGAGTCGGCGGCGGCCTCGTCGGGCGTGGTCACGTTGGGGTTCGCGGCGGGGAGGCCCTGCGGCGCCAGCTTGCAGCCGGTGACCTCCGTCAGGTGCGCGGGGCACTCGATCTTCTTGGCGTAGACCTGCCAGTTGATGTGGGTGTAGTTCGCCGGGTCGTTGGACTGCTGGCAGGACTGGATCGAGTCGGCGACGGCCTGCGCGGTCAGCGTCGACGACGCGAACTGGTTGCAGGCGCTGGTGACGTTGCCGGTGCAGGTGCTGGACGACAGCGTGGCGGTGGTGACCAGGTTCTCGCTGGTCCTGCAGCCGCCGAGCTGCGTGGCGGCGTTGACGCCGCCCGAGCCGGGTTCGCCTTGCTCGGGGAACGACGAATAGAGGTAGAGGCCCGACGGGCTCTTCTGCTGCGAGAAGTTGGGGTCGCAGGCGTTGAACGCGCCGAAGCCGCCGGCGCCCATGAAGATGTCGAAGTTCTGGCCGCCGCCGGCGGAGGTGTTGAAGGCCTGGACGATCACCGGCTTGGGAATGGCGATCGCCGAGGCGCCGCCGCCGTTCACCTGCGCTTCGTTCTCCGGCAGGTCGTAGACCAGCTGATAGCACTGGCAGCAGGCGCTCATGGCGCTGCCGTCGAGGCCGTTCTGATCGACGTCGTGGCCGACGATGGCGTAGTTGAAAGGCGGCGAGGCGCCGAAGTCGTCGATGGCGGCCTGCTCCATCTCCGCGGATTCGAGCGCGAACCGCGGGCAGAGGAACCCGACGTCGGCGTTCGGCTTCTGCGAGATGTCCTCGCAGGCGTTGGCGGCCGAGCAGACGCCGCCGCAGGTGCTGCTGGCCACGCCGGTCTGGCAGCCGGCGACGAAGAACTGGTTGTCGCACTGCTTCGGCGGCGGCAGCGCGTAGCTGCCCGGCCCCGTGGCGCCGCCCGTGCCGGCGCCGCCGGTTCCGCTGGTCCCGCCGCTCGCCGCGTGGCC
>CAZTZM010000060.1:0-13984 GCA_964618005.1 uncultured Myxococcales bacterium | reverse complement strand
ATTGACAGGGACGGGGGGCGTGATCGCGACGGGCGGATCGCCCGGGACCGGTGGTGTGACCGCGACGGGCGGCTCGCCCGGAACCGGCGGTGGCGCCGGCGCCGGATCGGGGGGGCGCGCCGGTTCAGGCGGCCACGGCGGCGCTGCCGCCGGCACGGGCGGCACCATCGGGACGGGTGGGGCCTCCGGCACCGGCGGCGGGACCGACGGCGGGGCGCTGCCTGGCTGGGTCCTCACCTGGTCAGACGAGTTCAACGGCGCCGACGGGTCGGCCGTCGATTCCACCAAGTGGGTCTACGACACCGGCGGCAACGGCTGGGGAAACGACGAGGACGAGTACTACACCAGCGGCACGGCCAACGCGGTCGTGCGCGGCGGAAACCTCGAGATCACGGCGACCACCGCCAACGCCTCGACCTACACGTGCTCCTACCCGTCCAACGGGCCGTGTCACTACACCAGCGCGCGCCTCAAGACGCTGGGCAAGTTCAGCCAGCAATACGGCCGGTTCGAGGCGCGGATCCAGATACCGGAGGGGCAGGGCCTGTGGCCGGCGTTCTGGATGATGGGCGCCGACATCAACACCGCCAGCTGGCCCGCCTGCGGCGAGATCGACATCATGGAGAACATCGGCAAGGAGCCGTCGATCAATCACGGCAGCCTGCACATGCCGGCCTCCGGAACCACCACCGACGATCAGCTGACGGGTATGTACACGGCGTCGGGCGGCGCGAAGCTGGGCGACGATTTCCACACCTACGCCGTCGAGTGGTCGAGCAGCTCGATCAGCTTCTACGTCGACGACATGCTGTACGAGACGCAGACGCCGCAGACCGCCAGCGGTCGGACCTGGGAGTTCAACCAGCCGTTCTTCATCCTCTTGAACGTCGCGGTGGGGGGAACCTGGCCCGGCGCGCCGGACTCGACGACGACCTTCCCCCAGACCATGAAGGTCGACTGGGTGCGCGCCTACCAGCCCGCGAATTAGCCCCCCCGTCGTTCCTGTACACAACAATGGACGCCGAGACAGATCTCGGTATGTCGATGCGTGTGTTCGTGTTCGGAGCGGTCGTGCTTCTGAGCGTGCTGATCAGCTCCCGCGCCTCGGCGGACTACCCGGTGATGTCCCACCGCTACCTCGCCGATCCGGGGTCGCTCGTCTACAACGGTCAGGTCTACCTCTACAACTCGAATGACGACGATAACGCCGTCGGCGGCGGGTACACGATGCACTCCGCCGTGTGCGTGTCGAGCAGCGACATGAAGAACTGGACGGACCACGGCGTGGTCTTCCAGGTGCCGGCGGACGCCTCGTGGGCCCAGAACTCCTGGGCTCCGCAGCCGATCCAGAGAGACGGAACCATCTATCTCTACTTCGGGAACAGCGGGTCCGGCGTGGGGGTGGCGAGCAGCACCGACCCGGCCGGCGTCTTCAAGGACGCGAAAGGGAGCTATCTGGTCGACGGGAGCACGCCGGGCGCCTCCGGATCGAACAGCTGGCTGTTCGATCCGGGCGCGCTCATCGACGATGACGGCCAGGCGTATCTGTCCTTCGGCGGCAACGGAATGACGAACGCCCGGATCATCAAGCTCGGCACCGACCTCAAGAGCGTGTCGGGCTCCGCGGCGGCGCTGGCGCCCAACGGGTTCTTCGAGGCGTCATTCCTCTTCAAGCGCAACAGCATCTACTACTTCGCGTACTCGACGGATTCGGCGAACGGGCTGCGGATCGACTACATGACCAGCAGCAGCCCGATGTCGGGCTACACCTACCGCGGGACGGTCGCCGGCCAGCCGCCGGTGAACAACAACAACAACCACGCCTCGGAGTTCCTGTTCAACGGCCAGTGGTATCACGCCTACCACAACCGGTATGTCTCCACGCAGGCGGGGATCTCGACCACCTACAAGCGGAACCTCGGCATAGAGGTCCTGAACTTCAACACCGACGGGACGATCAAGCAGGTGACGTACACCACCGACGGTGTGCCGCAGGTCGGCACCCTCGACCCGTACGTGCGCGTCGAGGCGGAGACGATGAACGCCCAGAGCGGCATCGAGACCGAGACCTGCAGCGAAGGCGGGATGGATGTCACCCAGATCAGCAACGGTGACTGGACCCGGGTGCGGGGCGTCAACTTCGGCACGGCGGGCGCGAAGACGTTCAGCGCGCGCGTGGCCAGCACCTCCAGCGGTGGCAGCATCGAGCTTCACCTCGGCAGCCTGACCGGCACGCTGGTCGGGACCTGCAGCGTCCCCTCGACGGGCGGCGCGCAGACCTGGATGACGACGACCTGCAACGTCAGCGGGGCGACCGGCGTCGCCGACCTTTACTTCAAGTTCACGGGGTCGGGGACGTCGCTGTTCAACTTCGACTACTGGCAGTTCACGGGAGGCGCCGGCGGCAGTGGCGGCGCGCCCGGCGCCGGTGGCGCTCAGGGGACTGGGGGGAGCTCTGGCAGCGGCGGGGTCGGTGGATCCGGCACCGGCGGCGTCACGGCGACCGGCGGCGTCACAGGGACCGGCGGTATCGCGGGCACCGGCGGCAGCACGGGAACCGGTGGGACGGTCGCGACCGGCGGCGCCACCGGCACCGGCGGCGTCGTCGCGACCGGCGGCGCTCCAGGCGCGGGCGGAGTCGTCGGAAGCGGTGGAGCGACCACCACCGGCGGCGTGACGGGGACTGGCGGTCATTCCCCCACGGGAACGGGCGGTGCTGCCCAGTCCGAGTCGGCGGGCGGCTGTTCCTGCGACGTCACCGGGCGCGGAGGCAGCGGCTGGTTCGCGATCGCTCTGGGTTTACTGGTCTTGCAACGTCGCTCTCGACGAGACGAGCTCGCACGTCGACGTCGGTAGGTCTCGTTAAGCCGCCTATCGGGCGGCACGTCGTCGGGCATGGTTCGCTTCGCTCACCGTCGCCCTAGGGCGCGCCGGTGAGAAGCTGCCAGAACCGCGTCGTGGCCGCTCCTCCATCGCACCCGGTGACGAGCCATCCCGGACCGCCGCTGGTGGGGAGCAGAGCGAGCCCTGCCGTCGAGCCGGCGTCAACGACTGTATCGGGAGACACGCGCTCGACCGCGGTCGCGAACGTCGGAAGCCCGGGCGCCAGGACCGAGACCTGGTCCGAAGCCGGCGGCCACTTCCAAATGTTGGGCGCTTTTGAAGCGATCCAGGCGCCGAACGCGTTGCTGGGTAATGCAGACATCATCGAGCTCGGCACGACCGTGGTCTGGTCGTAGAAAGCGCTCACTTGAACGTAATGAAAGCGCTGGGCCACGATCGTGTCGGCCCAGGGATCCTCGTCCCCGTTCGGCGAGCCCATGCTGCCGCCGGATGCCGTCAGGCTTCCGAGTGCGGAGACGACCACCACCCGCTCCGTGACGGTCGGGTCGACCAGGTAAGCGTCTGCGACGTCTGTGAGTCCTCCGCCGGTCGCGATCACCAGCGGCCGGTAAAGAGAGCCGAGGCGCCTTGACGTGTCGAGGATGAACAGCGCGCCCGCGGAGCGATTCGGTTGAGTCGCGTCGATCTCCCCGCTCGACGGCATGACCAGCGGCGACTCCGCGCTGGCGATGGGATCCGGAACGTTCCGCAGGCCGCTCGAGCGCGCGGCGGCAACGAGATCAGTCCACCCCGCGACGTTCGTCTGGAGATCAGGCCAGGGCGTGCTGGCGTTGACGACGATCCCGGCCAGCGCAGGACCTCCGCCGTTGGCGAGCAACACGGCGTATTCCCCTGACCAGTTGTCATAAGCGCCGTCATTGACCAGCACGATGGGGTTGCGCTCGTCGACCGGAAGGAGCCCGTGCGGCCGATCGTAGCCGGCGTCCAGTGATTGGTTGCACCCGACGACCGCGCCCGCCCAGGCGACCAGACAGGCGACGCCAATCCAATGTCCGACGGTTTTTGTCGTCAACAACGTCGCGCCCCGCAGCAGGACAGCATGGACGATTCGCTCCGACTCGTCGAGAGGCCCTGATCGCCTTGCCCCCCTGAAGGAGAGGACCTTCGTGAAGGACGTGGCATCCACGTTCAGAGCGTCGTGTCGCACGACAGATCTGTGACTCGCGGTCTTTCTGGCGGGTCCGACGCGACCGACAACGCCATCCAGGCAAACATCGTAGCGGCCGGCTACGGCCACTTATCTCCGGAGACGGTGAGACCTCTGCCGTTCAAAAGGTCTGCGGCGCGAGGAGCATCTGCCACAGGCGGGAGCCGGCCAGCGGGCTCGCGATTTGGGTGACCACCCAGGCGTTGCCGCTCGGGTCGGAGACCAGCGGCGGTCCCTGGGTCGGATCGAACGCCGCTGAAGTGTCGGGTGACACCCGTTGGACGCCCGTGGTGAATCCGGGTAAGCCCATCGCGAGGAGCGCGACCTGATCGGATGCCTGGGGCACCGCGATGATGTTCGGCTGCTTGTTCGCGATCCGGGTTCCGATGGCGTTGCTCGGCAAGCTGGGGATCTCCGCCGTCGTCACGTCGCCGGTCTGATCGTAGTAGGTGCTGACCTGCACGTAGCGAAAGCGCTCCGCGACGATCCAGTCCGCCCAGGGATCCATGTCGCCGTTGGGGGCGTCCATCGACGCGCCGGAGGTCGTGGTCCCTCCGAGAGCGGCGACCACCACCACGCGATCGACCACCGTCGGATCGATCAGGTAGGCGTCCGCCACGTCGGTCAGCGAGGTCCCGGACACGATCACGATCGGACGGTCGGGCTGGCTCAGCTGGCGCGACAGCGTGACGATGAGCTGCGCCCCGGCGGAGTTGTTGGGAACCGTCGAATCGATGTTGCCGTCTGCCGGCATCGAGAAGGGGGCTCCGGCGCTGGCGGTCACGTCCGGGATGTTCGCGAGCCCGCTGGAGCGCGCGGCGTTGACCAGATCGTTCCAGCCGGACGCGTTTATGCTCAGGTCCCCCCAGATCTTGCTCGCGTTGACGATGATGCCGACCAGCGGGGGGCCCCCCGTGTTCGCGAGAAGAACGGCGTACTCGCCCAGCCAGTCGCCGGACCAATCGTCCTCGTAGACGATGACCGGGTTGCGCTCGTCCACGGGCAGTAGGCCGTGGGACTGATCGAAGCCGGCGTCGAGCAGCTCCGTGCAGGCCGCCACGCTCAGCGCGACGCCGAGCATCGCCGTCCGGAGCAGTGCTCGGCTCGGCCGACGGCTTCCTGCCAAGGAGCGCCCCCTCTACTCCTCCACGGCCCCAGCCGTCTGCTGAAGCCGCGGCAGGAGCGCACTACGTGGAAAGTGTCTGGCGAAGGCGATGAGCGCTCGGTGCGCCTCTGCAGACCGTCCCGCGCCGGCCAGTGAACGAATCCGCAGACCCTCGCGCTCCTCGACCAAGCGTCCCTTCGGAAACCGCTGAGCGTGCTCGGCAACGAGGACCAGGGTGTCAAAGTAGTCGTGACTGGCGTAGTGGGACTGAGCGCGTTGAAGCAGCCGGAGCTCGGCGGCGTAGGACTCCTTGGGTGACAGCGCACGAGCGGTGCGTTGAGAGCGCGAGAGACGGACGGGCGTCACGGCCGGCTCGGAGTCTGGCGCGGACGGCAGATCGAGGGCGACAGGACGGATGATCTGCGCTGGTGGCGTCTCGTCGACCCGGCTTGCGATCTCATGCCGGCGCGCCGCCATCTCATGGAGTGCGGCGGTCGCTCCGGCCGCGACGATCATCAGGACGGCGCCCGCAGCCATGGCAAAGCGAACCCGACGCCCCCTGGAGGGGACCACCCATGGAGGAGGCGCGACAGAGCCCTCGATCGGGGCCGAGATGGCCGCGCGAGCGCGCGAGAGCAGTCGGGCGCGCACGATGTCGGGCATCGGCCGCACGCGCCGCGCCTGCTGCATGATCGCTTCAATTTGTGGGACGGCCCGCGGATCGTGCCGTTTCATCCACCCACTCCCTCCCTCAAGAGCCGTCGCAACGCCGAGGCGAGCTCTTTTCGCGCCTTCTTCAGTCTCGCGTACGCTCCGAATCGAGTGATGGCCAACTTCGCGGCCACGTCGACGATCGCGACACCATCGAGGTCGTGCATGATCACGACGGCACGACGGGGCAGGGGGACGGTGTCGAGCGCGGTCAACAGGACGCGGACCGACTCTTTGGACTGGAGTGAGCCCTCGGGGCTCAGCGACTGATCCTCCATTTCCAGCACCGCATAGGGGACCTCGCGGGATCGGCGCCGGCGATGGGCGCAGACGATTCGGAAGGCGATGGCGAAGAGGTAGGGGCGGAACGGTCGAGAGAGGTCCAGCGTCGGCCAGTTTCGATGCAGGATGACGAAGACCTCCTGGGCGAGATCTTCGATCTCCCGCGGGTGGGCGCCCAGTCGCTGGAGCGTCTCGAAGAGATAGTTGAGCTCCCGCTCATAGACTTCGAGGCAGCTGGGTTCCGGCGAGGGCGGCGGAAGTGGCAGCTGCGCCCGTCGTAAATAGCCCATGCCTTTCTGATTGTCCCGGCCCGCCTTCTCTTGTTACCGAAACCTCACGCCCAGGTCGATTCCGAAAACGGCGGCGAACCGCGGCGTCGTCCAGGCGGGCACGGCGTCGAGCGTTACGGTGCCCCGAGTCAACTGAGCGAGGCCATCGACGTGGCCGAGGACATAGATGTGACGTGTCACCAGGTGCGAGGCCGCCACGCGCAGTCCCACCTGGACCATCAGTCCCGACGATGTCAGAGGGACGTCAACACCCTGACCCGTCGCACGGATCTCACCGACCTTCGTGATGGCGCAGGCCCGCCACATGGAAAGGACGCCGCAGCCGGCCAGGCTCGCCAGGAGATCCCCCTGAGAAAAACTGGCGCCGCCTGGAACCTGCGTCGTCGATGGAAGGCTGGCCTCTCCCCCAACCTCGACCGCGACGTGGGACCATTCGAGCGTCACGAACAGTCGGGCGAGAGGAACCGGGTCCGAGGAGATACCGACCGCCCCGGCGATCCCCGCGCCCACGAGCACCGAAGGGCCGCGCGGTCTCGATTCCTTTCCAGCAGACGAGGTTTCGGCGACCCGAACCGGCGCGGGCACGACCGGTGGCGGTGGCGGCGGCGGCGCCTCCGGAGCGGCTTTGTCGGCGGGGCTCGCGGGCTCGGCGCTGACGGTCGGCTCCGCCGCCGCGGCCATCAGCTGGATCTGGAGGGCGAGCGCGAATCCGATGACCCGCGTGAGCTCCGGGCAGTCGCCGGTTCGGGACGGGAACGTCCGCTCCCCGATCGATCCACCGCGGGGATTCTGCCAATCGAGATGTCCTTCGAGACCTCGACCCGATCTCTCGATCCGTACGATGACTCGATCGAACGCATCGTCCCGGAAGGGGCTATAGCCGAGCCGACCGGTCACGATCGCGTCCAGAGTGCTCGCGGGTGGACAGCCCTCTGCCGCCCCGTAGTCGAGCTGGACGGTCAGATCCACGGGGCGGGCTCCGACGTGGGGTGAAGCACCCAGCACGATGAGGGCTGCCCCCGCGGCAGCTGCCAGGTGAAACCTGCTCGCGATCTCCACCCTTCAATTCATCTTCCGCGAACCAGAAGGCTCAGACAAGGACCGTTCACCGATAGACCGCGAAAATGCGTGCGTTCTTTTTTCGTCAACACCGTCCGAGCCCGAAGCAGTTAAGGGAGTGAAGACGGCCCCCAATCCCTTCATTCGGTATGCCGCGGCGCTCTTTCTGTTGTCTGCCTTCGGGAATTCCTGTTCCCAAGGCGGAGGAGGGGACGGGACGGGCGCGACAGGAACCGGGGGGAACGACGCCGTCGGGAGCGGCGGCAGCGCCTCCGGGGGCCGCCCGGGAACGGGCGGCAGTCTCTCAGGCGCGGGCGGTACAGCCTCGGGTGGTGTTTCCGGAACCGGCGGGTCCGCCACGGGATCGGGCGGCCATCCGAGCACCGGCGGCGCCTTCGGAAGCGGGGGAATGACCGCTTCTGGTGGCGTCAGCGGGGGAGGCCAATCCGGCCAGGGAACAGGCGGAACAGCGGGGACCGCGACTGGCGGCAGCGGCATGGCGGGCGGCTCTGGCTCTTCACAGGCTGGGCTCGTGAACACCTACGACGGCGCGCGGCCGACCACGGTGACCTTCGACGCCGGCTGGAAATTCCACATGGGCGACGTCACGGGCGCGCAGGCCACGACCTTCGATGATTCGTCGTGGACGGCCTTGAATGTTCCCCACGACTGGAGCATCTCGCTGCCCTTCACCCAGAACTCCCCCGCCGGCGCCGGCGGCGGCTACCTGAACGGTGGTGTCGGCTGGTATCGAAAGACCTTCACGTTGCCGGCGGCGAGCTCGGGGCAGAAGGTCATCGTCCAGTTCGACGGCGCCTACATGGACAGCACGGTCTATCTCAACGGCACCCAGGTCGGCGCCCGCCCGTATGGGTTCTCGTCCTTCGAGTGTGACCTGACGGCCAGCGCGAAGTTCGGCGCTTCGAACGTGCTCGCCGTGCGCCTCAATAACCAGCAGCCGAGCAGCCGCTGGTACTCGGGCAGCGGGATCTACCGACACACCTGGCTGAAGACGGTCAACCCGGTGCGCGTCGCTTACACCGGCACCGCGGTGACCACGCCGCAGGTCTCGACCTCGAGCGCCACCGTGGACATCGCGGTGACCGTCCAGAACGACACGACGAGCGCCCAGTCGGTCACCGTGGCCAGCTCGGTCGGGGACGCGACGGGGACAGAGGTCGGCGCGGCCTCGTCACCGGCCACCTCGGTCCCCGCCGGGAAGACCGCCACGGTGATGCAGACGGTCACGGTGGCCAACCCCAAGCTCTGGTCGCCCGCTTCGCCGACGTTGTACTCGGCCATCACGACCGTGTCCGTCGGCGGCGCCGTCGTCGACACCTACACGACCAGCTTCGGGATTCGCACGTTCGCGTTCAGCGCGACGTCGGGCTTCACCTTGAACGGTGCTCCATTGAAGCTCAACGGCACGTGCAACCACCACGACCTCGGCGCCTTGGGGGCCGCCGTGAACCACCGCGCGATCGAAAAGCGTCTGCAGACGCTCAAGAGCATGGGCGTGAACGCCCTCCGCACCTCGCACAACCCGCCCGCGCCGGAGCTCCTCGATCTCGCCGATCAAATCGGCCTCCTGGTCATGGACGAGGCGTTCGACTGCTGGGACGAGGCCAAGAACCCGTACGACTACGCCCGCTTCTTCAGCCAGTGGTCGACGACCGACATCGGCGACATGGTGTCCCGAGACCGCAACCACCCGAGCATCATCATCTGGAGCATCGGCAACGAGATCCAGGACAACAACAACACCACCATCGCGGCCTCGCTCATCGCAGCCGTCAAGGCCAAGGACAGCACGCGGGCGATCGGCCAGGCCAACGCCGAGGCCGCCCCGGGCGCCCAGGTGGCGGCGATGGAGGACGTCGTCGGGCTCAACTACGCGCCGTACAGCTATGACTCCACGCATTCGAGCAACCCGAGCTGGAAGCTCTTCGCCAGCGAGTCATCGTCCGCCGTCCGGAGCCGGGGCATCTACAAGACGCCCGTGACCTCGAACATCCTGACGTCCAGCGACAATCAGTGCTCGTCCTACGACAACAGCGTCGTCTCCTGGGGGACCAGCGCCGAAGGTTCGTGGTCGAGCGTCAACACCCGCGCGTTCATCGCCGGCGAGTTCATCTGGACCGGCTACGACTACATCGGCGAGCCGACGCCCTACAGCTGGCCGTCCAAGAGCTCGTACTTCGGCGCGATCGACAGCGCGGGCTTTCCGAAGGACATCTTCTACTTCTATCAGAGCAAATGGAACGCCGCCGGGCCGGCCATGGTCCACATCGTGCCGATGGATTGGACCAGTTGGACCGCCGGTCAGTCCGTGTCGGTGTTCGTCTACACGAACGCCGACAGCGTCGAGCTGTTTCTCAACGGCACCTCGCTGGGCTCGAAGACGATGAACAGCACCACCGGCCACCTGCTGTGGTCGGTCCCCTTCGCGACCGGCACGCTGCAGGCAAAGGCGAGCAAGGGCGGGACGGTCGTCGCCACCGACACGGTGAAGACCGCCGGCACGGCGGCGAAGTTGGCGCTCAGCGCCGACCGGTCCACGATCACCGCGGACGGGCGCGACCTGGCTTACGTCGAGGTGGACATCGTCGACGCGCAGGGCGTGGTGGCTCCCAAGGCAGGCAACACGATCGCCGTCAGCGTGAGCGGTCCGGGCGCTCTGGTGGGCCTCGACGCCGGCGATTCGACCAACCACGACGCGTATAAAGGCACGTCGCACGCGGCGTTCAGCGGCAAGCTGATGGCCATCATTCAGTCCACGACGACACCGGGGACGGTGACGGTGACGGCGACGTCGGGAAGCGGCGGCTCAGCCCTAACCTCCGGTTCCACCAGCATCGTGACGCAGGCACCCTGATAGCCGAGAGCCAGCTCGCCGATGGAAGACTCCTTCCTTCCCCGCGGATTGGAGGGCTGCATCGAGGCCTTCGATGCGGAGCTCGACTACTTGTGTGCGTCCTTACGCCGCCTCGGGGCCCGAACGACCGAGATCGAAGAGCTCGTTCACCAGGTCTTTCTTCTGCTGGTGCCCGCCTGGCCGTCGTTGGCTGGTCGAAAGTCGTTGCGATTGCATCTGTTCGGCCTCGCAGCCCGGGTCATTGCGAGACGTCGGGTTCGTCGCGTGGAGGCCGAGCCCGGCTCCGCCGAGTCCGACTCGCTGGTTCGGGCGGCCCTCAGCCGAGTTCCGCTGAGGCGTCGGGCGGTGCTGGTCCTGTCCGAGCTGGACCAAGTCCCGTCGAGAAAGATCGCGCGTATCCTCTCGATGACTCGGATGGGCGTGGCGCTGAGGCTCCGCCAGGCGCGAAGCGAGATGAACACGGCGATTCGCCAGCTGGCGCTCGACTGGCAAGCCGGCCGCTTTGGCCGTCGCGACCGCCTCTTCGCGGCGCTCGGGTGGCGGCCGGAAGGCTTTCCGCTGGCGCGGCCAGGGTCTGAGACCGACGCGCGCTCATCCGTCGTCTCGAGCACGCGACAGCTCCAGGACGACATCTTCCTGTTCCAGATCGTCATGGATAACCTCCCCGAGACCATCTACTTCAAGGACAGGCAAAGCCGCTTCACGCACATCAACCGGTACGCGGCGGCGCACTACGGCATCGGCGACCCGGCTCTCGCCGTCGGACGGACGGATTTCGACTTCTTCACCGACGAGCACGCGGTCCAGGCGCTTCAGGACGAACAGGAGATCATCCGCACGGGACGACCGCTCGTGAGCATCCGGGAGCGGGAGACGCTGCCCAACGGCCGTTCGCGCAGCGTCCGGACAACGAAGCTCCCGCTGCATGCCGGGGACGGCGAGATCGTCGGAACTTTCGGACTGTCGCGCGATATCACGATCACCAAGTAGAAGCCCTGACACGGCTGGCGTCCGCCGTTTTCATGACAAGAACCGGACGTCCGAAGCAAGAGCTAGGTGGACGCGCTTGCGTCGCGCATGATCGGTGTCCGTCCGCTATCGCGCAAACCACCAACCTGGCCCGACGAGGTCCTCGTCGGGCGCGCCATCAGCGGAGAACCGTCCGCGTCTCGCCAGATCTGCGTCCGATACGCATCTCTGGTCAGACGAACGCTCCTCCGCGTCTTTGGCGCTTCGTCCGAGTCGCACGATCTCGCTCAGGAGGTCTTCCTGCGGCTCTTTCAAGGGCTGCGAAAGCTGCGCAGGCCGGCGGCGCTCCGGTACTTCGTCATGGGGATCTGCCTGCGGGTGGCTCGCGATCAGATCCGCCGCAAGCGACTTCGCTCGGTCATGATCCTGACGCCAGAGTTTGACCGAGTTCCTACCCAGGGCGCCGACCTGGACGCGCGCGAGGCGGTCAGACGGCTGACGCGACTGATTGAAGGTCTCGGTCTCGAAAACCGCGTGTTGTTCGTGAGCCGGTACATCGACCGCATGGAGGTGGGCGAGATTGCCGCCGCTCACGAGGTGAGCCTTTCCACCGCGAAGAGGCGGGTCCGGCGCATGACCAGGTTGGTGTCGTCGCGCGTCCACGAAGACGACGTCCTGGCGGCCTACCTGGCGCCGACCTCACGACGACGGGCCGTCGCGAAGCCTGATCGCCCGACACGGGAGCGAGAACACGATCGGAAGCGGCGTGTCGAGTGACGGCTGGCCCGTCATCAAGGGCGGCGCATTTTCTGACGAGGGACTGTAGGGCGACCCTCTAACGCGGAAGTTGCGTGAGTTATCTGCGCCTTGTCCATTCGCCTTCGCCCCCGGCCGCGCCGGTCGGGACATCGGATGAGGCGTGCCTGGACGCGTTTCAGCGGGAGCTGGACTACCTCCACCGCACGCTCCGCCGCCTCGGCGCGACGCCGGCAGAGTTCGACGATCTGGCCCAGGACGTGTTCCTGGCGCTGCGCGGGGGCTGGTCTCAGTACGATTCGAGTCGCCCCCTACGGCCGTATCTGTTCGGGATCGCGTTTCGAATTACCTCGGCACACCGACGCAAGCACCGGCGCGAGGTGTCGTTCGCCGTCGTCGAGGCGGACGACGCCGGACCTGGTCCCGACGATCTGCTTCAAAGCAAGCAGGCGCGGGCGTTGCTGCTGGCCGCGCTGGAACACATTCCGCTGCCGCGCCGGGCGGTCCTGATCATGCACGAGCTCGACGAGGTCCCGGTCGAGGATGTGGCGGCGACCCTCAAGATCCCGAAGTTCACCGTTTATTCGCGGTTGCGGAAGGGCCGCCGCGAGCTGGAGGCCAGCGTGCGTCGATTGAGGAGCGAGGCGAAGACACGATGAGAGACCGTTCCCCCTTCTCACCCGAGGTTCACGCGCTGCTCGATCGCGAGCGCTCGATTCCAGCGATTCCGGCCATGCAACGCGCCCGCGCGTTGTCCCGCGCCCGCGCGGCGCTCGCGACGCCCGCGACACCGGTGTCAGCGCCTACCGTGGTGACCGCGCCCCCTTGGAGATGGGCGGTGGCGGCGGCGGCCAGTCTCGTGGCCAGCGGTGCGATTGCCGCCGCCGCGTACGAGTTCCACGCGCGACGCAACCGGGTGACGAACGCGCCGCCACCGGCGCTGGCCCTCGCGCCCGCACCGATCGCCGCGCCGCTGGATCCGGCCCCGGCCCCGGCGCAGGAGGCCGAGCTTGCGCCGGATCCGGCGCTCACGTTGCCCGAACGCACCTCGACCCGGTCGGACCTCGTGCGAGTCGAGCTGCGATTGTTGCAACGGGCGCGCGCGGCGGTCGTGCGCGGCGACTTCGAGGCGGCCTTGCAGGTGATCGCCGAGCACACGCGCCGGTTCAAGAACGGGCGGCTTGCAGAAGAGCGCGAGGCCCTGCGGGTGAAGTCCCTCGCGGGGCTGGGTCGAACCGGGGAGGCGCGCCGAGCGGCTGCGGCCTTCCGGTCCCACTTCCCCCGCAGCGTGCTCTTGCCGGCGGTCAGTCGAATGCCGGCCGCCACACCATAAGCGCCGTTCCCCCGACGCCCGGAGCGCCGGGGACGAGCCGATCGAGAAGCGCTCGGACAACGCGAACGTCATCAAGATCGTCGACCCGGGCTCATGACCAGCCGCGGGACGATGCGCCCCAAGCGATGATCGGGCCGATCCAGCTCCTCGGGCGACCACGACCGTGATTACCGGGTGACGACCGGCCCCGTGGGCGAGGTTCTTTCTGCAGGGCCCGGGGCGGGGAACCACCCTGAAAAGGAAGCGGCCGGCCCGCTCTCGCGGGACCGGCCGTTTGGAAGCGCTCCGGAAGGAGACCGCTCAGTTGGTGGCGTAGGCCTGCATGTTGAACTTCTGGGTCGGTCCGCCGTTGCAGTCCCAGATCTGCATCAGGAGGCCGCTGGAGGTGTTGCCGGCGCTTTCATCGAAGCATCGCCCCGACTGGATGTTCTTCAGGAAGAAGGTGCCGGTCGACGGGTCGGGCGTGATGTTCCACTGCTGGCTGGCGTCGCCCATCTTGCAGTCGTTGATGGCGATCTGGGTGCCGTTGCCGAGCGAGCTGCCGCCGCCGACC
>CAZTZM010000059.1:0-7587 GCA_964618005.1 uncultured Myxococcales bacterium | reverse complement strand
GCACCGGCGGGGCGCCCGCGGGCGGCGGCGCGTCTGGTCATACGGGGACCTGGCGGATCATGCCGCTCGGCGATTCGATCACCGGGTCGACCTGTTACCCGCAGCTCCTGTCGAAGGAGCTGATCGCCAAGGGTCACACCGACTTCACCTTCATTGGAACGAACCTCAACAACCAGAGCTGCGGCGCGAACGCCCCCAACCTGATGACCGAAGGGCACGGGGGCTACGACGTCACGTATCTGACCACGAACAGCCCCCCCGCCTCGGGCCACGGCACGCTGGCCGAGCTCCAGACCTGGGCGGCCGAGAAGCCCGACGTGGTGCTCATGCAATACGGCACGAACGACGTCTGGAACGGCTATTCGACCTCCAGCATCCTCAGCGCCTACAGCTTCGTCGTCGACCAGTTCCGCAGCCAGAAGCCGAACGTGATCTTCTTCGTGGCGCAGATCCTCCCCATGCACCCGAGCGGCTGCACGGCCTGCGAGAGCGGCGTGGAGGCGCTGAACGCGCAGATCCCCAGCTGGGCCTCCAGCAAGACATCCGCGGGATCGCCGATCTACGTCGTCAACGTCTGGTCGTCGATCCCCGAGGCGGACTACCAGCCGAGCTCGGCGTACACGACCGACGGCGTCCACCCCAACCCGACCGGCGCCCAGCTGGTCGCGGACACCTGGTACACGGGGATCGTCGCCCAGGGCCTGCCGTAGGCGCGCGGGCACGGCGTCGCTGGCAGAAGGTTCCGCCCAGCAGCACGTTCACCGGCAGCGGCAGCGGCTACCGCGTGCAGGCCTTCGCGTTCTGAAATCCGGTCGCTGAATCCCGGTGGGGACTGCCGGCTCCGCCGCGCGATGTCTGCCCATCGTCGCCCGACCTGTTGTCCGCGACCAAACCAGCTGGTCCGCTGGCGCGGGCCGAGGCGAAACGAGCGGTGCTACTTCGGGTCCGAGCGCTTCACGGTGATGTCGGGCGGGCGGCCGTAGAATGGGACCGCGGAGGCCAGATCGGCGGCCTCGCCGCGGGCGCGCTGCAAGAGCGCCAAGCACCCGACGGAGATCGCCGTTGGTCCGGCGATCTCAGCGATCGCCACCGTTCCCAGGGCCGCGCGATGGCGAGCCACGCCGTTCCCGGCCAGGACCGGCGACGGCAGCGGCGTCAGCCAGGCGCCCAGCGCGCTCGGGGTCAGGCGCGCGGAGACGACCGTCTCGCGCACCAGGCGCTCAAGATCGGCGACGTAGCCGGCCACGTAGACCTCGCCCTTGCCGGCGTCGAGGCAGGGGATCGCGGTGCCCACACCCGGCGGCGCCGCCTGCAGGATGTCGAGGGCCAGCGCCTCCAGCGACGAGACGACGTACAGCGGGACGCCGGTCGGCAGCGCCAGCCCCTTGGCGGCCGCCAGCCCCACCCGCAGGCCGGTGAAGCTGCCGGGGCCGCCGCCGCAGGCGATGCCGGCCAGCTCGGCGACCGTGGTGCCGGCGGCGCGCAACGCCTCCGCGCACAGCGGCAGCAGATGCCCGGCATGGCGATCGGCGGTCGCCTCGGCGGCGAACCGCGTCTGGCCGGCGCCGTCGAGCACGGCCACCCGGGCGGTCGGCGTCGAGGTGTCGAGACAGAGATAGAGGTCGCTCATCGGGGCAGAAGATACCGGACAACGTCGTTGCGCATGGCGAACAACATCAGGGTGCCGACCACCACCAGCCCGACGTAGGTGGCGATCTCCCGGGCGCGCGGCGAGGGGGGCCGTCGCTTGAACAGCTCCAGCGTGAAGAACACCAGCAGGCCGCCGTCGAGGATCGGCACCGGCAAGAAGTTCAGCAGCCCCAGGTTGATGCTGATGAGCGCCATCAACCACAGGTACTGATCGAACCCCTGCTCGGCCGCGACGCCCGCCGCGTAGCCGATCATGATCGGGCCGCCCAGCGTCGTCAGCGGCACGCGCCCGCGCACGATCTCCGCGAACCCGTAGGTCATGGCCACGATGATCTGACCGGTGCGCTCGAACGAGTGGCTGAACGCGTAACCGAACCGGTTCGTGATCGGCACCGGCGGGTCGGTCTTCCAGGCCAGGCGGTTGAGCGCGCCAAACACCAGGTGCTGCTCGTCCTGGCGGTAGACGTCCATCTCCGAGCGGACCTCCTGTCGGAACTCGGCCTCGTGTTGCTCGCCGCCGGGCGACACCCAGCCGAGGCGGAAGCTGCGATCCGGGTGATCGGCCAGCCGCTCGCGCAGGACATCCCAGTGCGGCAGCGGCGCGCCGTCCAGCGTCTCGATCTGATCGCCGCGGCGCAGGCCGATCTGATCGGCGGGGCTCCCCGGCTCGACGGAGAAGACGAACAGCTCGGCCGACATGATGCCGGTCTCGTAGTGACGGCGCCCGGCGGCGTCGAACACCGGCGTCGGGATGACGATCGCCGAGCCCGGCTCCTGGATCTCGACGTGCGCGAACGGGACGGCCGAATAGCCGCCGCGCAAATAGTTGAGGCGCAGGGGCGAGGCGCCCGCGTGCTCGATGGCGGCCGAGAACTCGGTCCAGGTGCCGACCGGAACGCCGCCCACCGCGGTGATGAAGTCGAACGTCTTCAGCCCGGCCTGCGCCGCCGGCGAGGCGGGATCGAGCACGCCGATCTCCGGCAGGTGGAAGCGCGGCGAGACGCCGATCCAGCCCACGTGCTCGCGCACGCGCAATGGCCCGAGCCGCTCGAGATCGATCGGCGTCACGTCGCGCTCCTCGGCGTCGGGGCCCCGGCGGATCGCGAAGCGCAGCGTCTTGCCGGCCGAGCTGGAGACGATCCGTTCCAGCTCCTCCCAGTAGCGCACGCGGCGGCCGTCGACCGACTCCACCCGATCGCCCGGGAGCAGGCCCGCGGTGGCGGCCGGCAGATCGGGCAGCACGGTGCCGAGGGTCGGCGGCAGCAGCGTCCGCTGGCCCGCGTAGTGAACGAAGTAGATGAGCAGCGGCAGCAGCAGGTTGAACATCGGCCCGGCGATGACCACCGTGTACCGCTGCCAGAGCGGCTTGGCCGCCAGCGCGCGCGGCCGATCAATGGGCGGGATCGGCTCGCCCGGGTCCTCGCCCAGCAGCCGGACGTAGCCGCCGAGCGGGATCAAGGACAGCCGGTACTCCGTCTCACGGTGGGTGAACCCGAACAGCTTGGGCCCGAACCCGAGTGAGAAGCGGAGCACCTTCACGTCGAACAGGCGCGCGAACACGAAGTGGCCCAGCTCGTGGACCAGGATCAGGACCCCCAGCAGAACGGCGACCGCGCCGGCCCAGGTCAGCAGCGTCACGACGCGTGCGCCTCCGATGACGGCTCGCGCGCCGCGCCCAACCGCCCCTCACGCCAGAGCGCGGTCTCGATCGCGTCGAGCAACGGCAGCGCGGTGGAGCGGTCCTGCGCGGAGATCTGCACCGCCGGCAGGTCGCGCTCGCCGCGCGGCAGCCCGCCGCGCTCCTCCTCGGGCACGAGGTCGATCTTGTTGAGCACCAGCAGGCGCGGCGTCTCGGCCAGGCCGAGGTCCTTCAGGATCGTCTCCACCGCCGCGATCTGCTGCTCGCGCGCCGGATCGCCGGCGTCGACCACGTGCAGCAGCAGGTCGGCCTCGTCCAGCTCCTCGAGGGTGGCGCGGAACGCCCGCGCCAGATCGCGCGGCAGATCGCGGATGAACCCCACCGTGTCGGCCAGGATGATCTCGCGCTCTCTCGGGAACCGCAGCCGGCGCGTCGTGGGATCCAGCGTCGCGAACAGCTTGTTCTCGGCCAGCACGTCGCTGTTGGTCAGCGTGTTCAGCAGCGTCGACTTGCCGGCGTTGGTGTAGCCCACGATGGCGACGACCGGCAGCCCGCGCCGCACGCGTTCGGCGCGGCGGCCCGCGCGCTGCTCGCCGAAGCGGTCGATCTCCTTCTCCAGCCGGTGGATGCGTTCCCGCGCGCGGCGGCGGTTCTCCTCCAGCTTCGTCTCGCCCGGCCCTCGCCCGCCGATGCCGCCGGTCAGGCGGCTCATCATGGTGTTCTTCTCGTGCAGGCGCGGCAGTCGATAGCGCAGCTGCGCCAGCTCGACCTGCAGCTTGCCGTCCCGGCTCTTGGCCCGCTGGGCGAAGATGTCGAGGATCAGCATCGTCCGGTCGATGACCTTCAGGTCGGTGAAGTCGGCGATGGCGTGGGCCTGCACCGGCGTCAGGTCGGGATCGAAGATCAGCGTGCTCGCGTCGACCTGCATGGCGCGGATCAGGACCTCTTCCAGCTTGCCGCGCCCGATGAGGTACTTGGGATCGGCCTCGGCGCGGCGCTGCTCCATCACGCCGCTGACGCGGACGTTGGCCGTGCGACACAGCTCGCGCAGCTCGGCGACGCGCCCGACCGTGTCGGCGGCGGCCTCGGCGCCGGTCGGCGCGCCCGGGCGGCGGTTGCCGCGGACGTCGACGACCACCAGCAGCGCCCGGTCGCGCGTATCGGTGGCGACCGCCGCCGGCGCGACGCGATCGAACTCCTCTTCCAGGGCGGCGATCAGCGCCGCGGGATCGAGCGTGCTGTGGTGAAAAGGTTCGCTCGGCAACACCCGCCAGGGCGGCTGCCCCTCCACCGGCGGCAGCACGTGCGCCGCGTGCAGGTCAGCCGGCCGTCCGTCGGGCAGGAGGCCGATCGCCGCCACCAGGTCCAGCCTCAGCAGCGCCAGGTCGACCAGGTCGTCCCGGGTCAACGGCTCATTGCGAAGGTGCGTGTGGATGAGGCGCAGGCCGCGGAAGCGGCCGCGGCCGGCGCGGATGCGTCCCAGCTCGGGCAGGTTGATGCGCGAGGCGTCACCGACGAAGACGTGCTCGATCTCACCCCGCCGGTCGACCAGGATGCCAACCTGGCGCTCGATCTCGCGCGAGATGCTCCCCAGGAAGGTGGCCAGCTCGGCCGAGGCGACCTCCGATGGCAGGAGCCGGCGGCGATACACGCGCTCCAGGGCGTGTTTCTGGCTCGGCTTGAGGCCGACGATGTTTCCGCTGACGGTCTTCAGGCAGTCGAGGTTAGCACCTGCCGGGCGCCGCGGGGCCACCCGGGTGTAGAATGAGCGGCTTCACTTTCCGGATCCCCCCAACCGGAGGCAGTCGATGCGTTTCACTTTGCTTCGTGGTTCCTTGCGCGCGGCCACTTTGCTCGCCGCGCTGGCCGCTTCGGGCGCCGCCTGCTCGGCCAATGACAGCGGCCTCGGCAGTGTCGGGACCGGCGGTTCAGCGCCCGGCACCGGCGGCGCGACCACCGCCACCGGTGGGCAGACCGGTTCGGGCAGCGGCGGCACGACCGGCACGGGCGGTTCGGCGCCGGGCACCGGCGGCTCGGCCGGCAGCGGCACCGGCGGGGCGACCAGCGCCGGCTGCACGCCGGTCCCACTGACGATGACCGGAACGCTCGACGGTCGCTACGGCACGATGTTCTACGACAACAACAGCTACTTCATGCAGGTCAACGAGTGGAACTCGTCGGCCACGCAGGTGATGAGCTACGGCGGCGACTACCTGTTCAAGATGACGACGCAGATGGGCAGCACCGCCACCAACGGCGGGCCCACCGGCTTCCCGTCGGTCTTCATCGGCGCGAACTCCAACCACACCACGATGAACAGCAACCTCCCCAAGGCCGTCAGCGCGCTGACCACGGTGCCGACCACGTTCACCTGGGACGACGCCGGCACGCTGAGCGATGACACCGACAACAGCTACAACGCCACCTACGACGTCTGGTTCAGCACGAACGCCGGCGGCGAGCCGATGGCCTCCGGCCCCAGCGGCGGGTACCTGATGGTGTGGCTGCACAAGCCGGCCGACGCCCAGCCGATCGGTGGCACGCCGATGAAGAAGGCGATCACCATCCCCGCCGTCCCGGGGACCTGGGACGTCTGGATCGGCCCCAACGGCAACCGCCCCTGCATCTCCTACGTCGCCACGACGACCACGAAGTCGCTGTCGTTCGACCTGAACCTGTTCATCCAGGACGCGGTCAAAAACCAGCCCAACACCATTCAGTCCGGCTGGTACCTGACCAACATCTTCAGCGGCTTCGAGATCTGGCGCGGCGCCCAGAACGTCCAGAACACGGCGTTCTGCGCCGTGGTGAACTGACCCGCCTCCGCTGCAGACGGCGGGCCCTCTCCCTAACCCTCCCCGCCTTCGCGGGGAGCGGGGTCCGCGCGGTTAGGCGCTGGCCTGGACTTCGGCGGCCGCCGCCGGGCGGCGACGGATCTTGTTGACGGTCTCGGTGACCTTGGCGCGGGCCCGCTCCTCGATGATCGGGCGGGCGTCTTTCCATTCCTCGCGCGCCTGGGCGACCAGGGTCGGGCCGCGCTCGATCAGCTTCTTGCGCAGGCCGGCGATGAAGCCCGGGGTGGCCTTGGCGGCGGCGACCACCGTGCTCGCGGCGGCCTTGGCGCGCAGGAGGCGGACCTGCATCGGGCTCTTGCCGATGAAGGGCGCGATCTCCGCCAGCCGGTCGCCGGCGGTGCCGGCGGCGGCGTGCGGCGCGCGGTGCAGCGGTGAGCCGAAGTGCGGGTTGGCGTCGTTGAAGGCCTTCACCTGCTCGGCGCTCACGCCGTAGCGCTCCAGCGCCTCGGCGTACTCCTTCTGGGCGGCCAGACGCGCCTTGAACAAGAACATCTGGACGCGGCTGTGGACGTTGACCTTGCCGTCACCGGAGGTCTCGATCGCGCAGAAGATGCTCTGCGGGTACATGCCCGTGATCAGCGACTGCACGCCGTCCGACACGCCCGAGGAGGGCATGCAGCCGAACGGCTTCACCGACAGCGTCATGTGCGTCTTGTTGTGGAGCACGTTGAGGATGAACTTGCCCACCTCCATGTGCCCTTCGCCGCCGCGGACCTGGTTGTTGTAGTACTTGTCCGCCGTCTCGGCGATCACGTCCATGTCCGGCAGATGGTAGCCGCGGTAACCGATCGCCGCGCCGAAGGTGTGGAACGCGCCACGAATCGCCAGGTCGGCCACGAACAGGCCGAACAGCTTCTTGCCGAACGCCGCGTCCTTGATCGACTTCTTGCCCTTGTCCAGACCGCGCAGCTCGCCGCGCAGCTTGGTGTCGTAGCGCCCTTCCCACAGCATGAACAGCAGCCAGTTCGTCACGAACTGGATGTCGCACTCGGCGCCCTCCTGCTCCAGGAAGCTCTGCAGCTGGTAGTTGCCGTCGCCCTCGGTCGTCATGGCCCAGAACTCGCCGATGATCGACACGCGCGGCGCCGGCCGCGTCCAGTCGCACTTCACCTTGGCGAACTCGGCGCGACCACGCCACAGCGCGCGCAGCACCGACTTCTGCTGGGTGAGCGCCTCGTGCACCCACTTCTTGGTCTTCTCGATCGCCTCGTTGGTCGCGCCGGCCTCGACCTCGAACGGACGCAGGCGGTAGCCGATGCCGTTGATGACGTCGCCGGCGATGATCGACGTGAGCAGCGTGAGGAAGAACTTGGGGTTCATCACCAGGCCGGCCTCTTCGCCCGTCGCCTGCTTGAGACCGCCCTTCTGCTGGAACAGCAGCACGCGGAAGCCGTCGAACCCGGCGTCGCGCAGCGCCTTGCGGTACTCGGTGGCGTACATGCC
>CAZTZM010000058.1:0-11685 GCA_964618005.1 uncultured Myxococcales bacterium | reverse complement strand
CTGGTCCCGCTGCAGTGCGAGTACTACGCGCTGGAGGGGCTGACGGCGCTGCAACGGACGATTGGCCTCGTGGGCAGCTCGCTGAACCCTGGCCTCGACATCGAAGGAATCGTGCTCTGCATGGTCGACCCGCGACAGAATCTGACCGAACAGGTGACGCGCGAGGTGCGCGGCCACTTCGACGGCAAGGTCTTCACCACCACCGTCCCGCGCAACGTGCGCCTGTCCGAGGCGCCGTCGTTCGGCAAGCCGATCATCCTCTACGACATCGCCTCCAAGGGCGCGAAGAGCTATCTGGACCTGGCGCGCGAGCTGCTGGCGCGCGACGCCGGCCAGCGGCCTCTCCCCGTCCCGACGGCGGCCTCTCGATGAGCGCCCCCAAGCGGAACGCCCTGGGCCGCGGCCTGGCGGCGCTGATTCCCGGCGCCCCCACGCCAAACACGGCGCCGGCCGCCCGCCCGCCGTCCACCGGCGCACGGACGATCGCCGTCGAGGAGATCCACCCGGCGCCCGGCCAGCCGCGCACGAAGTTCAACGAGGCGCGCCTCGACGAGCTGGCGGCGTCGATCAAGGCGCAGGGGATCATCCAGCCCTTGATCGTCCGGACCCGCACCACGGATGAGGGCGGCGGCTATGAGCTGATCGCCGGCGAGCGGCGGTGGCGGGCGGCGCAGCGGGCGGGCCTGTTCGAGGTGCCGGCCGTCATCCGCGACGTCGCGCCGTCGCAGGCGTTCGAGATGGCGCTGGTCGAGAACCTGCAGCGCGAGGACCTGAACCCGCTGGAGGAGGCCGCCGGCTACGAACGGCTGGCCGCCGAGTTCGGCTATACGCAGGAGCAGCTGTCCGAGCGGGTCGGCAAGGACCGCAGCACGGTGGCGAACGCCCTGCGCCTCCTGCGCCTGCCGGAGTCGGTGCGGGCGCTGCTGGCCGAAGGACGACTGTCGATGGGGCACGCCCGCGCGCTCTTGGGGCTGGAATCGGCCCCCGAGATGGAGAAGCTGGCGCGGCGGATCGCCTCCACGGAGCTCTCTGTCCGCAAGGTCGAGGAGCTGGTGCGTCGCGCGCGGACCGAGGCCGTCGTTCCAACAGCGCCGCCGGCCCCCCCGCCCCGCCCGTCCGCCAATGCCCGCGACCTGGGCCTCCGCCTGACCCGCGCGCTGGGGACCCGGGTCGAACTGGTCGAGGTCGGGCAGGAGCGCGGCCAGATCGCGATCCACTACCACTCGCTGGACCAGCTGGACGCGCTGCTGGCGAGGCTGCTGCCCTCGTGAGCGCGGCGGCGACGCTGGAGCTGACGTATCGTTCGGACGCCGCTCTCCTCGTCGCCTACGCCACCCATCTCTCGCGCGGCCAGCTGCTGGTTGACCTGAAGGACCGGCTGCCGAGCGGAACGACGCTGCAGGTGAAGCTGGTCGCGCCCGCCGGCTCGCTGGCGCTGGCCGCCGCCGTGGCACGGCCGCGCACCGGCACGAACGGCACCAGCGAGACCCCGCTGGCCATCACCTCGCGCGTCGAGGCGCTGGGTGAGGCGATCGACAAGCTGGCGTTCGGGTTCAAGGGGCTGAAGACGCTGGTGGCCGCCTCGCAGGCGGCGCCGCGCGCGCTGCTGATCCGTTACCTGCGTTCGATCGTCACCTGCGAGGTCATCGAGATCGACCAGCGCCGGCTGGACGAGCCGGGCGCCATCTGCGCCGTCGACCTGGGCGTCATCGACCTGGACTCGACCGGCGCCGCCGGCTACGAGCTCTATGCGCGCTTGCGCGAGCACGAGGAGACCGCCTCGACGCCGGTGCTGGCGGTCGCGCAGATGGAGCGCGATCGGGCGCGGGCGGCCTCGCTCGGCTTCGACGAGGCGCTGGCCAACCCGCCGGCGTTCGCCGACCTGCAGACCTCCGCCCTGCGCGCCCTCGCCCGCCCGGTCGCGGTCAAGCTAAGCTGACGGGGCGCGGCGCTTGGCGGCCGTGACCGTGTTCGCGAGCAGCATCGCGATGGTCATCGGGCCGACGCCGCCGGGGACCGGCGTGATGGCGGCGGCGCGCTCGGCCGCGGCGGCGAACTCGACGTCGCCCAGCAGCTTGCCGTTCTCCTGCCGGTTGATGCCGACGTCGATCACGACGGCGCCAGGCTTGATCCAGGCGCCGCGGACCATCTCGGCCCGGCCGACGGCCGCCACCACGATGTCGGCGCGCGACACCGCGCCGGCCAGGTCGCGGGTCTTCGAGTGGCAGGCGGTGACGGTGGCGTCGGCGGCGGTCAGCAACGCCGCCATCGGCTTGCCGACCATGTTGGAGCGGCCGACCACCACGGCGTCGGCGCCGGCCAGCGGCACGCCCGCCTCCTCGATCAACTTCATGATGCCGAACGGCGTGCAGGCCACGAAGCGCGGCTCGCCCATCACCAGCCGGCCCAGATTCTCCGGGTGAATGCCGTCGGCGTCCTTGCGGGGGTCGACGGCGGGGAGGATCTCGCGCACGTCGAGGCCGCGGGGCAGAGGCAGCTGGATCAGGATGCCGTCGACAGCGGGGTCGGCGTTGAGGCGCGCGATGAGCGCCAGCAGCTCGGCCTGCGACGTGGTGGCCGGCAGCCGGTGATCGAAGGTGCGGATCCCGACCTGCGCGCAGGCGGTCGTCTTGTTGCGGACATAGATCTGTGAGGCGGGATCCTCGCCGACCAGCACCACCGCCAACCCCGGTTCGATCCCGCGCCCGCGAAGCCCCGCGACCTGCTGCGTGAGCTCCGTCTTGATGCGCGCCGCGAGCGCCTTGCCGTCCAGAATCTTCGCCGACATCGGCGGTCGTATAGCATGTCCCGCGCCCGGAACGTGCGTCCAGCATCCGGCAGCGGGTGACCGGCGCGGGGACGGGCGCCGGCCATTCGGCGAGTCGAATCGGCGGGGTCGCGCCGGCACGCGCGTTGCTGAACAAGCGCGCATGGCTCATGTCGTGTCTGCGCGATCGAGCGGCGTCATCGGCGCGATGCTCCTGCTGAGCGGCGCGGTCTCGCCGAGGGCGAGCGCGAGCCAATCGATCGATCGGCTCGCGTCGGCTGGAGACCACCTCTTCGCGCTGGCGGGGAGCGACCTGCTGTTCTTCGACGGCGCCGGCCAGGCGCTCGGACGATGCGCCCGCTTCGCCCCGCCTCCACAACGCGAGAAGCGGACGCCGATCGGCGCGCCCGACCCGCAGCAGGTGCTGCGGGCGGCGGGGCTTCGCGACAACGACGACAGCACGCCCGAGGCCGAGGACGCGCTCGACGACGAGGGGCTGGGACCACCGCGCCGGCCGCGCCCGGCGCTCGATCTCGGGATCGTCCCGCGCGCGATCGCGGCGGACGCCGCCGGTGGGGCCTGGATCGCGACGTCGGCCGGGATCTTTCACGGCGACGGTCGCGCCTGCTCGCCCGCGGGGTTGGACGGACGGGATCTGCTGCTCGTGGCGGCGGGCGGCGGCACGGCCGTCGCCGCCTCCGACGAGCTGCTGTTTCGCGCCGACGGCGACGGCGCGCCCGGCACATTCGCCGTGGTGGCCGGGTTGACGGCCCGGCCGCGCGCGCTGGCGATCGCCGCCGACGGCGCCGCGCTGGTGGCCGACGACGACGGGGTGAGCGCGATCGGGCGCGAGGGCGTCCGCACGCGACTCCTCGACCGGGGCGCTGACGCGCTGGCGGTGTGCGACGGCGTCGCGGTGGCGCTGGCCCGCGACGGCGTCTACCGCTGGACGCCTGGCGCCGCCCCGACGCGCGTCGCCGATCGCCCGCCGATCCGCACGATCGCCTGCGGGCCCGACGCCGAGTCGCGCTGGATCGCCACCGGCGTGGGCGTCTGGACCTCGCCGGACGCCGCCAGCTGGCGCGAACGGCGCGAGACCCTGGGACGCAGCGTCCGCGGCGCGACCGTGGCCGGCGGGCGAATCTGGCTCGCCACCGGCGAGGGGTTGATCGCGCTCGATCCGCACCCGCGCGAGGAGGACGACGCGACGCCCGCCCCCTGGACCGTCCCCGGAATCGGCTTCGCGCCCCTGCCCACCGGGCGCTGGGCCAGGCCGCGCGTGACCCTGCCCCTGATCACGGCTGTCGTCGACGCCCGCGAGACGGTCGATCGCCGCGCGTTCGCCGTCATGGTCTATCTGACGTTCCCGTTCGACCGTCTCACGGGCGGCCGGATCGATCCCACGCGTGTGGCGGGCGAGCTGGTCCAACGCGACGAGGTGCTGGCCCGGGAGCAGACCCAGCTGGAACAGGACGCCCCAATCGACGCCGCGGCGGCCGCGCGGCTGGAGGCGGTGCTGGCCGAACGAGAGGCACTCCGATGAACCTGGCGCTCGGCCTGATCTTGGCGCTTGTTCGCGCCCAGCTGCTCCCGGCCGCCGACCCTCATCCCCTGCCGCTGCCGGTGGCGCCCGAGCCCCGCGAGCCGTCGGGCGACGCGCCGTCCCGGCGCCCGCGCCACGCCCGCCCCATCGATCCCGCCACGATGCGGGCGCTGTTCGCGGCCGACCCGCCGGTGGCGGCGCTGCGCGAGGCGGCCACCGCCCAGGTGCTGGCCGAACCGGACCGCGCCCGATCGCTGATCGTGCGCGCGCGCCTGGCCGGCTGGCTGCCCGAGGTGCGGCTGATGGTCGACCGCCGGTTCGCCCGCACGGAGTCCGTCGACCTGGGAACCAGCAGCGACCCCACCGCGCTGGCGCCGGTCGGCATCGACAGCAACAACGACGTGCGTTACGAGGCCCGGGCGACCTGGGATCTCAGCAAGCTCATTTTCAATCCCGACGAGGTTTCGGCGCAGTTCCAGGCCTTGCGCAGCGCCGACACGCGGCGCGAGATCGAGTCGCTGGTCATCCGGCTCTACTTCGAGCGCCGCCGCCTCAAGGTCGAGGCAGCCGCCGCCGATGACACGGACATGCCGTCGAGCGCCAGGCGCGAGCTCCGGATCGCGGAGGTGGAGGCCGAGCTCGACGCCCTCACGGGCGGCGCGTTCTCCCGCCTTGCGCGGCCGCGCCCGTTCGAGGGAGAGTCTCGGCTGGAGCCATGACTGACGCTCGCCCGACGCGCCGTCAACATCCCCGCTACAACGTCGACGTTCAGGTCTCCGTCAGCGTGGCGAACCAGGAGATCGCCGCGCGCACGCGCGACATGTCCCGCGCCGGCCTGTGCTTGGTGGCCGCGCAGCCGATAGCCCGGGACGCCGAGATCTCGCTGGAGGTGGTGCTGACCTTCGGCGACGACGGCATGTCCGAGCCGCTGCAGATCGAGGGGCGCGTCGCCTGGTGCACGGCCCTCTTCGGGTCGTACCAGATCGGCGTCAAGTTCGTGAACGTCGACGAGGAACGCGCCCGGTACCTGAACATGTTCGTCGGTTTCCTGGACGGCACGCTGGCCCCCGGCGGGCTGATGTCGGAGTCCGAGGAGACCAGCCGGATCACGTTCGATCCCGACGATCCGTTCGCAGCTTGACCATGCCGCATTTGAAACCCCAAGCGCAGACCCGCCGCCAGCACCAGCGCGTCGATCTGCGAATGTCCGCCGAGGTGCGCACCAACCAGACGGTCTTCACGGCCACCACCCGTGACCTGTCCGAAGGGGGGGCCGGCCTCAGCGCCGATCGCCCGCTCACGGAGGGGGAGCAGGTGGTGCTGGGGCTGTTTCTGGTGGTCGACGACGTCGAGAGCGACACCCCACCCCTGTGGGTCAAGGCGCGCGTCGCCTGGTCGGCCGAGTCGGACGACACCCGCTACAACACCGGCGTCCGTTTCGAGGTGATCACCGACGAACAGCGGGCCTGGCTGCGCCAGATCCTGCAGACGATCACCCCACCCCCGGAGCCGACTCGCCCCCGAAGTTAGGCAGCGGCGAGGATGCGGTCGGCCACCCGCGCGCCGTCGAGCGCGGCGCTGACGATCCCGCCTGCGTACCCGGCCCCCTCGCCGCAGGGATAGAGGCCGGCGGCCGAGGGCGACAGCAGCGTGGCCGGATCGCGCACGATGCGGACCGGCGCGCTGGTGCGCGTCTCCGTTGCAATCAAGAGCGCCTCCGCCAGCATGAAGGCAGGCAGCCGCGCGCCGATCTGGCGCAGCCCGGCACGAAGCGCCTCCGTGACGAACGGCGGCAGCACCGCGCCGAGGTCCCCGGCGGCCAGCCCGGGGCGATAGCTCGAGTCGCCGACCTCGCGGCTCGGTCGGCCGGCCAGGAAGTCGCCCAGCCGCTGGGCGGGGGCCCGGAAGCTCCCACCGCCGGCGCGAAAGGCGGCCTGCTCGATCCCGCGCTGGAACGCGATCCCGGCCAGCCGCCCGGCGGCCGCCGGGCCGAAGTCCTCGACGTCGACCGAGACCACGAGGCCGGAGTTGGCGAACGGCGAGTCGCGCCGCGACAGGCTCATGCCATTCACCACCACGCCGTCGGGCTCGGTCGCCGCGGGGACGATCCAGCCGCCGGGGCACATGCAGAAGCTGTAGACGCCGCGCGGTCCCGCCGCGGCGGTCAGCTCGTAGAAGGCCGCCGGCAGCTTCGGGTGCCCGGCGGCGGCGCCGTACTGGATCCGATCGATGAGGGGCTGGGGGTGCTCGATGCGGACACCGACCGCGATCGCCTTGCGGACGACGGCGATGTCCGCCGCCGCCACCCACTCGTAGACCGCGCGCGCCGAGTGACCCACGGCCAGCACCACGATGTCGGCGGGGACCTCGCCGCCGTCGACGCGCACCGCGCGCACGCGCCCGCGCTCGATCACCAGCCCGCGGGCGGCCGTCTCGAAGCGGTGCTCGACGCCCAGCGCCGCCAGGTGCGCGCGCAGCGCGGTCAGCACCTTGGGCAACCGGTTCGAGCCGACGTGCGGGCGCGATTCGATCTCGATCTCCGGCGGCGCGCCGAAGCGCATCAGATCGCCGATCACCTCGGCGATTCCGGCGTGGTCCTTGGCGCGCGTGTACAGCTTGCCGTCGGAGTAGGTCCCCGCGCCCCCCTCGCCGAAGCAGTAGTTCGAGCTGGCGGTCAGCGTGCCACGCGTGATGAGCGCGAGATCGTGCCGTCGCGGCTGGACCGGCTTGCCTTGCTCGAGGATCGTGACCGGGACGCCTCCCTCGGCCAGGCGCAGCGCGGCCCAGGTCCCCGCCGGCCCGGCGCCGATCACGACGACGCGCGGGATCGGCCGGCCGGCCGGCCAGTGGCGCACCGCGCGTGGCGGCGCCGCGGGACCGACCGGCTCGCCGGGCCGGGAGACCGAGACCCGCAGCCGGTGGCCGAGCGGCCGCCCCTTGCGCGCGTCGAGCGAGCGCCGCAGGACCCGCAGCTCCCCTGCCCCGCCGGACCTCCAGCCCAGCGCGCGCTCGACCAGCTTGGCCAGCGGCTCGTCCGCGTCGGAGAGTGGAACGAACAGATCGACGGTCTCGGACATCGGCGACTACGCCGCTCTCACCGACAGCCCGACGCGCCGGCGCGCATCCAAACAGTGCCGCCCGTTGGCGGCGAATTCGCGGCAGGGCCTGGGCCGGTTCTCATAGATCGTGCAGGCGTACGGGCGGGCGCCGCCGCGATCCACCGCCAGCGCCGCGCAGCGCTCGCCCTCGCGCCGGATCTCGAACCGCTGCCCGTGGCGCACGATCAGATCGGGCTCCTGCCACACGACCGGATCGCGCACCGAGACGGTGACCGAGTGGTACGCCTCGCGACAGCACGCGCCGCAGGTGTGACAGTCGACGGGCGGCTCCCAGCGCGCGCAGGCGCGGGTCTCCCGCTCTGTTCGCGCGCCCTCGCCGTTGGCGGGAGCGGACTGCCGGCAGCGCGCGACGGCCGGGCCACGACCGCCGACGTAGAGCCACGCGCAGCCGCCGCAGGTCTCTGTCGCCGGGCCGAACGGAAATCCGATCGGGTGGCGGATCTCGGTCAGCGCCGCGGTCCGCGCCAGCGCCGTCTCGATCGGCCCGCGCCAGGCCGAGGCGTCGAAGCGCGCCCGCGTCTCGCGCGCGATCGCGCCCGCGGGATCGGTGTCGTCGCCCAGCGGCTCGGCACCGAGCGCGTCGTAGTACGCGCGGTAATCGGTGGTGGGCGCCATCGCGGCCCGCAGCCCGAAGCGGTCCGCCAAATGCGCGCCAAATCGCAGGCAGGCGTGTTCGCGCACGGCGTGCGCCGCGACGTTGTCCAATCCCCAATCCGGGCGATTCAACGCGGCTTCGCCTTCCGTGGCCGCGTGACAGATTTCGTGGAACACCAGCTGCGCGACCGAATCATCGGCGTCGAGCAGATCGTCGTCGCCGATCGCGATCACGCCGCGGCCGTCGCTGGTGGCGTACGCCTCGCGCGTGCGCTCGACGGAGAATCCAATCTCGGACGCGGCCGCGCGCCAGATCGCTTCGATCGCGGGCGTCGCGAGGACACTCGCTCCGCGCCGCGCAGGGGATTGCAACATGCGCGGTATTGTGACCTGCCCCGCGCGTCCTCGCGAGCCGCGTTTGGGGCCCTCCTTTTTGCAATCTCCATTACGGCCTACGCCGCATGAAGACGACGCTTTTTTTGACAAGCCTCTTGCGTTGTCGAGGGAGCGGATCAAACCTTTTCAACCCGACGCGGGAAACGCGACGGCCCTGACCCTGGAACGCCGACCGAGAGTCGGTACCCGTTTAATCGAAAGGGGGACAAGCCGTGTTCGCCGATTTGCGAAAGCTATCTCTTTCTTTTGGCACCGCCACAGCTCTGGTAAGTCTGACCCCGGCCTTCGCAGCGGCCGGCCCTCCTGTCGCGCCCGACGGCGCCGCGGCGTCGGCAGCCCTCGGCGCCTCCGACGTGGACGCCTCGGGTGAGGTCCACGCAAACGCCTGTCTTCAGCAGACGATCTGCGCCGTGAAGGAGAAGATCCGCTGGCAAACGCCGGCCTGGACACCTTCGCAATGCGGACGAATCGCCGACGCGGTTGCCACATCCGCGAAGCGGCACAACCTGAGCCCGTCGTTGTTGCTCGCGATCATGACGAACGAGAGCGACATGAATGAGAAGGCCGCGCGCGTCTACACGCGCAACGGAAAGGTCTACGCCAAGGACGGCGGCCTGATGGCGATCCGCTGTTTGCTCGACGAGCACGATCGCTGCACGAACGGCAACGTTCGTGGAATGCCGTTCAAAGAGGTCATGGATCCCGTGACCAACATCGAGCTCGGCGCGCGCGAATTGGCGCACTGGCGCGACGGCGGCGGCGTGATGACGAAGACCATCGTCAAGCTCGATTCGCATGGACACCGGCAGAAGGTCACCAAAGTGGTGGCCTGCGACCACAAGACGCACGCCTGGTGGGCGCACTACAACCACGGCCCGCGCTACATAGATAAAGGTTATCCGCGGCACTACCCGCACCGGATCGCGGTCCTCGATCACGCGTTCGCGACGGTGATGAACGCGCCGGCGCCCGAGCTGACCGCGGGCCGCATCACCATCCACGATCCGGGCAAGCGCGAACGAACCCCCGATCGACCGCTGGAACCGCGCTTCAAGAAGCTCTGCTCGCAGATCCTCTCGGGCGGCACCTGTTCGGCCGTCGCGCTGAACTAGGCCGCCTATCGGGCGGCACGTCGTCGGGCATGGTTCGCTTCGCTCACCGTTGCCTTACGGAACGCCCTCCTAGCGCGCGACGCGGGCGACGGTCGCAGCCGGGGCCGCAACCGCACGGCCGGCTGCGGCGCCGCTGTGATGTAGCCCGAACGCCGTCCCCGCGCCCAGCATCGCCAGACCGACGCCGACGACGGTCGCCAGGCGCGGCGCGCGCATGCGGGTGCGCCACATCCGGAACCGCAACCCGAGATCCGGATCGGTGCTCTGCTCTTCGACGCCGTCGTTGATGGCGCGGAGCCGTTTGGTGTCATCGGTCAGCTTGCGCGGCGCGAGGCGCACCGTTCGCGCGTGCGCCGGAAGCGCGGCCATCGTCTCGATCTCGCGCACGAAGGCCGCCACGTCCTCGAGGCGCAGCTTGGCGCCGACGATGAACTCGTCGAGCGCGTGTCCCATCTCCTCGGCCGATCGAAAGCGATCGTCGCGATCGCGTTCCAGCGCGCGCATCACGATGTCCTCCAGCTCCAGCGGCAGATCGCTCCGCTTCGCCGTGAGGCTGGGGATCTTCATCTCCATGATCTTCTTCGCGGTGTGAAAGTCGCTGTCGCCGGCGAAGAGGTGCTGCAGCGACAGCGTCTCGTGCATCACGATGCCGAGCGAGAAGAGATCGACGCGCCCGTCGATGATCTTTCCCTCCAGCTGCTCCGGCGCGAGGTAGGCCGGCTTTCCCTTCACCGTCCCCGCGCGCGTCGAGCGCGCCGCGGTGCTGAACTTGGCGACGCCGAAATCGAGCAACTTCACCGCGCCCGCCGGCGTCACGATGATGTTCGACGGCGTGACGTCCCGGTGAACGACCTCCAGCGGCGCGCCGTCCCCGTCCTCCAGCGCGTGCACGTAGGCGAGCGCGCGGCAGATCTCGCGGCCGACATAGGCGACGAACGCCGGCGGCGGCGGTCGGTTCGCCGCGCGCAGCGTGCGCAGGATGCGTGACAGCGACGGCCCTTCGACGTACTCCAGCGCCAGGTAGAGCGTCCCGTTGTCCTCGCCGAAGTCGTAGACCTGCACCACGTTCGGGTGCCGGACCAGCCCCAGGATGCGCGCCTCGTCCACGAACATCCGCACGAAGTCGGGATCCGAGCCGTACGCCGGCAGGATCCGCTTGATCACGACATCCCGCGCGAACCCGGCCGGGCCGAAGGCGCGGGCCTTGAAGACCTCGGCCATGCCCCCCGCCCCCAGGGGATGCAAGAGCTCGTACCGGCCGAGCTTCTGCGCACCCTCGACCCGGGTCCGTCCCGCTCCCAATCTCAGTAATTTCTCTAAAAGCACGACCGTTTCCTCGACTCCGCCCGGCCCCCGAGGTTCGGTGTCTCAAGAGTCGTGCCACCGGGACATTCCGGGCGACGCCCGCGTTTCCGCGCTCCGCGTGCTGTCAGACGTCAGCGGTCGTAACGGCGAAGCGCCCGGGGTTACGCACCCGTGACAACGGCAACGTCCGCGCTGGTCACCCTAACGATCCTCCCGGCGATCGTCCGCGGCTCGCTTTCGAAGATCACTCGGAGGAACTTCCGAAGATCTTGGGACTGCCCGCCGTACGCCCGCGGTCCTGAGCCTTAGGTTGAACGACAAATGGACGGCGAAAAGAAGAAAATGAGGTTCTCTCTAGGGTACCTCATTGTGGCGTTCTGGGCAGTGCTGCTGCTGCAGCAGGCGCTCTCCGCCTATTTGCAACCGAACCGCACGTCCTACAGCGACTTCAAGGGCGCCGTCGACAGCGGAAAGGTGGCCGACGTCGCCGTCGGCCACACGCTGATTCGCGGCCACTTCAAACCGACCGAACCGGCCCAGACCGGCGGCGCGCACACCGCGCCGAAGCCGGCCCAGACGCCCACCGGGTTCGAGGTGGTGCGCGTCGACGACGCCGACCTGATGCGCGACCTGCAGGCGCACGGGGTGAAGGTCACCGGCGTCGTCGAGACCAGCTTCTGGCGCGATGCCGCCGGCTGGTTGATTCCGCTGGCGGTGCTGGCGGTCTTCTGGCTGTTCGTCCTGCGGCGCATGGGCCAGGTCGGCCAGAACGGCTTCATGGCCATAGGGCGCAGCAAGGCCAAGGTCTACATGGAGAAGGACGTCAACATCCGCTTCACCGACGTGGCC
>CAZTZM010000057.1:0-1429 GCA_964618005.1 uncultured Myxococcales bacterium | reverse complement strand
GCACGGCGAGGTGAAGAAGCCGGAGACGATCAACTACCGGACGTTCAAGCCGGAGCGGGACGGCCTCTTCTGCGCGAAGATCTTTGGCCCAGTGAAGGACTACGAGTGCAACTGCGGCAAGTACAAGCGCATGAAGCACCGCGGGATCGTGTGCGAGAAGTGCGGCGTCGAGGTGATCCAGTCCAAGGTGCGTCGTGAGCGCCTGGGGCACATCAACCTGGCCACGCCGGTCGCGCACATCTGGTTCTTGAAGTCGCTGCCGTCGCGCATCGGCAACCTGCTCGACATCACGCTGAAGGACCTGGAGAAGATCCTCTACTGCGAGTCGTACGTCGTCGTCGACCCGAAGGAGACCGGTCTGGTCCGTGGCGAGCTCCTCACCGAGGAGCGCTACATGAAGGCGGTCGAGGAGTTCGGCGAGGAGGCCTTCGTGGCCGGCATGGGCGCCGAGGCCATCCGCGACCTGCTCAAGTACATCGACATCCACGCGCTCAGCGAGCAGCTGCGCGGCGAGATGAAGGAAGCCACCAGCGAGGCGAAGCGGAAGAAGCTCTCCAAGCGCCTCAAGGTCGTCGACGCCTTCCGCGAGTCGGGCAACAAGCCCGAGTGGATGATGCTGGACGTGATCCCGGTGATCCCGCCCGATCTGCGCCCGCTGGTCCCCCTGGACGGCGGCCGCTTCGCGACGTCGGACCTCAACGACCTCTACCGCCGCGTCATCAACCGGAACAACCGCCTCAAGCGGCTTCAGGAGCTGAACGCCCCCGAGATCATCATCCGCAACGAGAAGCGGATGCTGCAGGAGGCGGTCGACGCCCTGTTCGACAACGGGCGCCGCGGCAAGACCATCACCGGCCCGAACAAGCGGCCCCTGAAGTCCCTCAGCGACATGCTGAAGGGCAAGCAGGGTCGGTTCCGTCAAAACCTGCTCGGCAAGCGCGTCGACTACTCGGGACGTTCGGTCATCGTGGTGGGCCCCGAGCTCAAGCTGCACCAGTGCGGCCTGCCGAAGAAGATGGCGCTCGAGCTCTTCAAGCCGTTCATCTACAACAAGCTGGAAGAGCGCGGCCTCGTCACCACCATCAAGAGCGCGAAGAAGCTGGTGGAGAAGGAGCGTCCCGAGGTTTGGGACATCCTGGAAGAGGTCATCAAGGAGCACCCGATCCTCCTCAACCGCGCCCCGACGCTGCACCGTCTGGGCATCCAGGCCTTCGAGCCGCTGTTGATCGAGGGGAAGGCCATCCAGCTCCACCCGCTGGTCTGCGCGGCGTTCAACGCTGACTTCGACGGCGATCAGATGGCGGTTCACGTGCCGCTGTCGCTGGAGGCGCAGATGGAGGCGCGCGTGCTCATGATGAGCACGAACAACATCCTCTCGCCCGCCAACGGCCGCCCGATCATCCTGCCCTCGCAGGACATCGTGCTCGGG
>CAZTZM010000056.1:0-15476 GCA_964618005.1 uncultured Myxococcales bacterium | reverse complement strand
CGGCCTGGCCGGGCTGGCGGCGCTGGCGGTGCTGCGCGCCGCGGGCCGCCTGGGCCCGTCGGTGGCGGTGGGATCGCTGGCCGCGCTGTCGGGCGGCGGCGCGCTGTACGTCGTCCTCCATCTTGGACCTGGGCGCCTGCTGGCGCGGCTGCCGTTCGGCGATCGCCTGCGGGCCCGCGCGAAGTCGCTGGCGGGCGGCGTCACCGGGCTGGACGCGGCGATGCGGCGGCTGGCGCGCCGACCGCGGGCGCTCGCCTCCTCGGCGGCCTGGCACCTGGCCGGCTGGTTCTCGCACGTGGGCGAGACCTGGATGGTGCTGGCGCTCTGTGAGACGCCGGTTTCCTGGGGGGCGGCGCTGGCGATCGAGAGCCTGTCGTCGACCGCGCGCGCCGCCGCCTTCTTCATCCCCGGTGGGCTGGGCGTGCAGGAAGGGGCGGTGCTGTATTTCTGCCGGCGGTTGGGGCTGCCGCTGGAGGCCGCGGTCGTGCTGGGCGGGGTCAAGCGCCTGCGCGAGCTGGTGGTGGGACTGCCCGGGCTGGTGGCCTGGGCGTTTGCAGAGCGCCAGACGCTCGGGCGCACGGCGGCCCGCGTGCGGGCGCGGCGCTCGGGGAGCTGCGCCGATGGCTGAAATGATGCGCATACGCGAGGACGCCCCCCTGCGTGTAGGGGTACTGGTCGATCTCCTTCACCGGCCCGACGCCGGCGGACACGTCAAGGCCTGGGAGAAGCTGGCCGCCGCGGCGGTGGGCGTCCCCAACCTGGATCTCACGATCCACTTCGCGGGCGCCGAGCCCGACGTGCGATCGCTGGGCGACAACGTCCGCTTCCGGCTGCACCTCCCAGCCTTCAGCACCGCGCGCCTGCCCTTCCTGTCGCACGTCCCCGATCACACCGATCTGGCGCTGCACCACCGCGCGCTGGCGCGCCACCTGGCCGACGCCCACCTGATTCACACGACCGACGCCTACTTCGCGTACGCGCGCACCGCGGAACGAATCTCCCGGCGGCGGCGCGTGCCGCTGACCAGCTCCGTCCACACCGACACCCCGCGCTACACGCGCCTCTACACGGCGCAGACCATCGATCGCCTGTTCGGGCGCTTCCGGCTGGGCCGGCTGCTGAATCATCACCTCGATCTCCCCCGGCGCGCCGAGGCCCGCATGCGCCGGCGACTGCTGCGGCACCAGCGCCTGTGCGCGGCGGCGCTGGTGTCGCGCCCCGAGGAGGTCGAGTCGCTGGCGCGCGTCCTGCCGCCCGGACGCGTCGGCCTCCTGCGCCGCGGGATCGATCGCGATCTCTTCTCGCCCGCGCGGCGCGATCGCGGCTGGCTGGAGGCGACCTACGACATCCCCGCCGGGCGGATCGTGGTGCTGTTCGTCGGGCGGCTCAACCGTGGCAAGAGCATCCTGACCGTGGTCGACGCGGTCAGCGCGCTGGTCCGCGCGGGCAAGCCGTTCCACCTGCTGTGCGCCGGCGAGGGGGAGGAGCGGCGCACGATCGGCGCACAGCTCGGCTCGGCCGCCAGCCTCCCCGGCACGCTCTCGCCAGCCGACATGGCGCGCGCCTACGCCTCGGTGGACATCGTGGCGCATCCCTCGGCGATCGAGGAGTGTTCGAACGTCGCGCTGGAGGCGCTGGCGAGCGGCCGTGCCTTCCTGACCACCCCCAGCGTGGCGCGCGGCGTGGTGACCGACGGCGACAACGGAATCGTCGTCGGTGACGACAGCCCCGCCGCCTGGTCGGCCGCGCTGGCACGCGTCGCCGACGATCCCGGGCTGCGCGGCCACCTGGGCGGCGCGGCCCGGCGCTGGGCCGAGACCTCGGTCCCCAGCTGGCGCGAGGTGCTGCAACAGGATCTGCTGCCGGTCTGGCGGCGGGCGCGCGCCGAGGCATCGCGGTGAGCTTTCGCCCGGCGCCGCGCGGCCCCGCGCCGGGTGGGGTGACGCTGCCGGCGCTGGCCGGGCGGCGGATCCTGCTGCTGGTCCCCCACCCCGACGACGAGGTGGTGGGCTGCGCGGTCGCGATCCGGCGGGCGCGCGCCGGCGGGGCGCGTGTGTTCGCGCTCTACCTGACCACCGGCGTGCCGTCGACCGCCACCCGCTGGCGCTGGCGCCAGACCAGCCACCAGCGCCGCGTGCTGCGACGGCGGGAAGAGGCGCTGGCCGCGGCACGGTCGCTGGGGATCGAGCCGCTGGTCTTCACGAACTGGCCTTCGCGCGAGCTCAAGTCCCACCTGGGCGAAGCGCGCGCGCTGATCACGCGCCACCTGCTGGCGGTGGCGGCCGATCGGATCTGGACGCCGGCCTACGAAGGCGGCCATCAGGACCATGACGTCACGAATTTTCTCGCCAGCCGATTCCGGCGGGACGTGCCAGTCGTCGAGTTCTCCGAGTACAACGCCGCGCGCGGTGTCCGCTCGAACCAGCTCCCCGCCGAAAACGGACATGAGACGGTGCTGGCGCTGTGCGCGCCCGAGGCGGCGTGGAAGGCGCGGCTGGCGCGGCTCTATCGCACCGAACGCGGGAATCTGGCCCACGTCCGCTACGCGCGCGAGGTTCTCCGGCCGCTGGCCGCCTATGACTACCGCCAGCCGCCGCACGCCGGGCGCCTCTTCTATCAGCGCTTCCAGTGGATCCCGTTCCGCCACCCGCGCGTCGATTTCACGTCGCCGGCCGAAGTTTCGGCGGCCATCGGCCGCTTCCTGCGGCCCTCGCCGCGCCCGATCGTTTGATCAGATCGGCTGATCAGATGGGCTTGTGGGCGCGGCGGCGAGCCCGCGATTCTGGCTGCGCGTTCCGGTTCATCTGCGTGAGCCGCAGGCCGCTGTCGGTCTTCTGGCGGTTCTGGCTCTTCCGCGTCGATCGGCGCGACGAGCCCTTGATTCCGCCGGGCTCCAGCTCGTACGAGCCGTGCGTGCCGCGCACCGTCGCCAGGTTGTGCTCCTTGTCAGGCTGTCCTGAGCGCGCGCGCCGATTCGGGGGTCGGGCCGGTTTGAAGACCTTTGCGCGATCGCGGCCGGTCCGTTGTGCTTCCGCTCTGAACCGTTCGGCTTTTGTCGCCATTTCGCCTCTCCCGTTCAATCTAGAAGGCGCCCGGGGTAGAGCAAGCTCCACCGCCGAGGCGGCTCGCCCGTGGGTCAGCCTTGCGCGGCCGCGCGCGCTGACGGGGGACGCAGCACGTACAGCTCGCGCGGGCGCGGGTTGGCGTCGGGCGCCGGCGGGGGCGGGACCCGCATCTCGTACCGAACCGGCTGCTGGTGATCCGAGATCTGTCGCTGCGGGTTGAACACGCTGTTGAACCGCCACAGCATCTTCACGAAGTTGGTCTGCCCGCGCGCCAGCAGCTTGGCCGCCAGCACCGCGGTGTCCTTCAGCGCCGAGAGACCCAGGTGCTTCATGTTCAGCACCTGCTGCGTCTTCACCAGCTCGGCGTAGAACCGCTCCAGCGGCAGCTTCGTCGGCGTCACCGCGTGCTGGATGTCGAACAGCCGATAGTCGCGCGTGGCCAGCCTGTGTCCGTCCTGCAGGAAGGTTTCGGTGCCGGGGTACGGCGTGTTGACGCTGATGTTGACGATCTCCGGGATCGACATGGCCCACTCGCGGATGACGCGGAAGCGGTCTTCGTCCCAGTCCGTGTCGGCGATGATGTTGATCGCGACGGTGACGCCCAGCGAACGCGCCAGCTCCAGCGCCTCGAAGTTCTGCGACAGCTTGACCCGCTTGCGGTGGGCCTTCAGCCCCGCCTCGTCGACCGCCTCGACGCCCAGGAACATGTACTCCAGCCCCAGGCGCCGCCAGTAACGGAAGACCTCGTGGTTGCGGATCAGGACGTCGCCACGCGTCTCCAGATAGTACTTCTTGCGGATGTTGCGCCGCTCGATCTCACGCCCGATGGCGTAGCCGTGCTCTTCGTGGATGAAGGCCACGTCGTCGACGATGAACACGCCCGGCTCTTTGATCGACGCCAGCTCGGCGCCGATGCGGCCGGGATCGCGCTGCCGATGGGTGCGGCCGTAGAACGTCCAGGCGCTGCAAAACGAGCAGTCCCAGGGGCACCCGCGCGAGAACTCGATCGACGCCGCCGGGTCCAGCACCCCGATGAAGTACTTGCGGCGCTGCGGCAGCAGATCGCGGGCCGGCGTCAGCGCGTCCAGGTCGCGCACCAGCCGCGGCGCCGGCCCCTCACCGCCCGCGGTCAGCAGCCCCGGCAGGGTCCGCAACACGGCCTCGTCGCGCCCGGCCTCCAGCACGCGCGGGAAGATCTCCTCGCCCTCACCCTTGATCACGGCGTCGATCGCGCCGTCGGCGTGGCGCAGGATCTCCGCCGCCGTGAACGAGGCGCTGTGACCGCCGACGACGAACAGCACATTCGGCAGCCGGCGGCGCGTCTCCTTGGCCAGGTCGACGACCTCGGGAATGTTGGCCAGGTAGTTCACGCCGAACGCGATCGCGTCCGGCGCCCAGTCCCGCAGCACCCGCAGGTAGTCGGCCTGCGAGAACACCTGCAGGTCGACGATCCGCACCTCGTGCCCCGCCGCGCGCGCCGCGGCCGCCACCAGCTCGACCCCCAGCGGCTCGAGACGGAGATAGATCTCCGTGTACATGAGCCCGCTCGGGTGGCAGCAGAGGACCTTCATGGATTTGGTCGGGGGGGCGCGCGCCGCGGCGGCACGTCGCTGCCCATCCTTTAAGGCCGGCCGAGCCGGCCACCACGAGAGCCTTTTACTGATTGGGGTCGCGCCCGGATGGCGCCGCGCGGAGCACGAACACGAAACGGCTGCCCTCGCCCAGCCGGCTGATCGCCGCCAGCGAGCCGCCGTGGCTCTCCACGATGCTCTTGCAGATCGCCAGCCCCAGCCCCAGCCCGCGGCGATCGGCGGGGTTGGCCTTCCATCCGCGCTCGAACACGTGCCGCCGATCGTCGTCGGCGATCCCGATCCCGGCGTCGCGAACGAAGAACTGCACCTCGCCCGCCCGCGCCCCCGGCGCCGCGCCCACGGTGATGGTCTCGTGCCGCGATGAGAACTTGATCGCGTTGTCGATCAGGTTGGCGAACACCTGCCGGACGCGCGCTTCATCAGCCCACACCTCCGCCAGCCCGGGCGCCAGATCCGCCTCGATCCGCCGCTCCTCGGCGGCGATCCGCGCCGCCGTCACGGCCGCCGAGACCAGGCGGGCGGGCGAGGCGCGACAGGTGGTGTCGACGTCCAGCCGGCCGGCCTCGATCTCGCCCACGTCGCGCAGCTCGGCGACCAGGCGCCCGATCCGCATCGTCGCCGCGGCCAGCGCCTCCGCGGCGCCCGGCGTCTCTTGAAACACGGCGTCCTGCGCCCGCTCGCCGGCCCAGCGCTGGACAGCCGCCCAGGCCACGCCCAGCTCATGGGCCACGACCGCCATCATCTTTCGGCCGTCCTTGGCGGAGAGCTGCGCCCTGCGGAAAAGGCGCGCGTTCTCGATCGCGCGCGCGGCGCGCCGCCCCAGCTCCGCTGCCAGCGAGAGATCGCCGCGCGAGAACAGCCGCGCCGGATCGGTCGAGAGCCAGGTGAGCGCGCCCAGGCGTTGCGTCCCGGCGAACAGCGGGACCACCATCGCCGAGCGCGCGCACAGCGCCTCGATCTCGCCGGCGCGCGCCCCACGCACCACCGGAATCAGGCGCGGGCGATCGGGATCGGCGGCGTAGAGCAGCGCGCGGAGCCCGCTCGACGACCAGTTCGCCTCGATCACCTGTACGCGATCGGGATCGGCCTCGCAGGCGGTCGCGGCCCTGACCCGCCCCGCGTCGCCCGCGAACGGATCGGTCTCGACGATCGCGGCGCTGCCCAGCGAGCGGGCCGCGCACGAGGCGGTCGTCGCCACCGTGTGTTCGTAGTCCAGCGTGTCGTTCAGCGCCAGCTCGGCGAACGACCAGGCGGTCGACGCGCATTCGGCCCGCAGCTCGTCGCGCAGGTCGCGCAAGACGATCACCATTCGCGCCTGCTCGGCCCACGACACCGACAATCGCACCGGGATCTCGGCGCGGTCACGCCGCACCACCCACAGGAGATCGTCGCAGCGCAGGTGGCGCCGCGCGGGACTCGCCAGCCGGAAGCGCGCGATGGCGGCACGGGCGGCCGCCCGCGAGCGCTCCGCGAAGATCTCGACGATCGGCCGGTGGACCAGGTCATCCCCCGAGTGATCGAACAGGGCGGGGCCGAACAGCGGGAGGTCGGTGACGTGGCCGCGCGAGTCCAGCCGCAGCATGCAGTACGAGCGGCCGCGACGGCCCGTGCGCACGCGCGCGGGCCGCGGCGCCGGCGGCACTCCGCCCGCCGTCCGCACGGGAAACGCCTCGCCCGATGAGGTGTTCATGACTTTACCGACGCTCCGGCCGCTCCGGTCGCAATAGTAAAAGCGACTGTCGACCCCGCTATGTAGGCTTTTGCCGTATTTGAACGGCTGGCCCCGGACGCCGGGTCGATTCGCGAGCGTTGGGGCCTCGGATATGTCAGGGGCCTGACATCGCGCAGGCCCGCGAAGGAAGATCGGAACCGCGCTGTCTCGATTGTCCAATCGCAGGACCCGGCAGATCCTTCCCCTGTCCCGGTTCCGCGCGTCCGAACCCACGACCCGGGACCCGGGTTGGCAGGCCGGTGGCGCTGGCCGCCCCTCTTTCGAGTCGAAAAGGAGCAGCGCGTGAGCAGCAGATCACGCTGTTCCGCGCGCCGGCCGTCGACCTTGGGTTGCCGGCGACGAACGTGGAGATCGCGATCCGCCTCGCCGAGGCCCAGCTGGTGTTCGGCGGGCTGGCGGTGGCGTCGGTGATGATCCTGTTCGGCGCGATCGAGCAGGGGCCGATCTGGGCCGCGGCGCGGCCCGACGGCTGGTGGCAGCCGATCCGGGCCAAGGTCCAGCCCGCCACGCCCGGCCCCGTCATCGGCGACCCGGAGCGGAGCCTGTGAGCCGGGTGGGCGACGCGGGGACGTGATCGCGCGCCGGAATCCGGGCATGCTTCCGGGAAGATGACGACCGGCTTTCGCTACCCGCCCGATCTCGCGCGCTACGTGCGCGAGCACTGGCCCGCGGGCCGGACGCTGGAGCTGCCCGAGGACCTGTTCCGCGAGGCCCTCACCGTCGCGTACCACGCCTCGCTCACGTCGGAAGAGACGCGGCCCACGCGGTTCCGGCTGCTGCTCACGCCGCCCGAGAAGCTGCCTGAGCGCGGCGCCCCCAACGAGGGGGTCCTGCGGCTCCGCTTCGATCACACGCGCGCCTTCACCCCCGATGAGATCCGCCAGCTGAGCCCGTCGGCGCCGTTCGAGTCGTCGCTGATCGGCGCGTCGCCGTTCGATGGGAAGCTGCGCATCTGGGGGCTGGCGCACTCGGGGCCGGCCTGGCTGGCCCCGACCTGGGGCGGGCGCAGCGTGGTCCCCAACTGGAGCTACGATCCGATCGTACACGCCACCGGCCCCGGCCTGCTGGCCGTGCGCTGCGCCGGCAAGCTGGTCGGCGCGCTGGAGCAGGGTCAGCTGGTCGACGCGATGATGGACGTGTTCGACTCCGATTGGCTGCCCGCGATGTTCGCGGACGTGCGGCGCGAGGTGCAGCGCGAGCACGCGGCGCTGCAGGCGCGTGCGCCGTCGCCCACCGCGGTCGAGACCTCACTGGTCGGCCGCATCGGCCAGCAGCTGCTGCGGCGGGCAATCCAGCTGGTGATCGGCGCGCGGCACGGCGGCCTCATCCTGGTGGTCGACGCGCCGCCGGGCCCCCCCCCCGCCTCGCTGGCCGGCCTGAACCTCAAGTACCGCTTCGACGATGGCGAGCCGCCGCGCCGCTACCGCGCGCTGCTGTTCGAGATCCTCGACAAGCTGGCGGCGGGGACGACGAACCCGTCGGTCGACTGGGTCGACTTCGCCGAGGACACCAGCCCCGACCTGGAACGGCTGGAGCAGGCGATCTTCGAGATGAGCCGCGTGATCGCCGCGCTGGCCGAGATCGACGGCGCGGTGGTGCTCGACAAGCGCTTCGCGCTGCTCGGGTTCGGCGCCGAGGTGTCGAGCGGCCTGCCGGCGCCCTGGCGGATCTGGCACGCCACCGACACCGAGGGCGAGACGCGCGAGATCAACGCGGTCGAAGACGTGGGGACCCGCCACCGCGCCGCCTATCGCTTCGTCCATCAACACCCGCGCGGCCTCGCCATCGTGATCTCGCACGACGGCGGCGTCTCGTTCGTCGCCAACCGCGACGGCGACGTCGTCTTCTGGCAGCAGTCCGTCAGCCGGTAGCTCGCGTCGGGCGGAGCCGAGCTTCGCTCGGTTGCGGAACCCTCCCGGGCTTCCCCATTATCAAGGCGCGGGGAAGTAGGGGTAGATCGCGTTGACCTTGACGCCGAGGTCGGCGGCCAGCGTGCCCCAGTAGTCGCTGTTGTTGACCGACCAGAGGAGCGCGGCGTTGAGGCCGCCGTCGGTGACCTGGACTTGCTGGCAACCGTTGGGATCGACGATGGCGGTCATGATGGTTGCGCCCTGGCCGGAGAACGTCAGCTGGTAGGTGACGCCGAAGTCGGCCGGGCAGTTGTAGGTCCCCGCGGGCATCAGCGGCAACGCCAGCGTCGCGCTGTAGACGTCGCGGGCCTTGGCGGGGTCGGCCACGGTCTCGTTCACGTCCGGAGGCACGTTCGCCGGAACCGCGGTCATCGACGCGAAGACGAACGTGTCGACGTCTGCCGCGCGGGCCTGCAGCGCGTCCACCGCCGCGCTGTCCATGTGGCGCTCGCAAGCGGCGAGCCCCGACGCCGCAGCGCCGATCATCAGAAGCCGAGCCACCGCGCGCCGCACGCGATCAGTTTTCCGATTCGTCGCACGCCCGTCAAGGAACTGGCAGCACCAAGACTTGCTGGGCTCGGCCCGTTCGCTCCCCTGGACCCTCCCCGCCGTTTCGACCGACGATCGCGTGTTCTGGGACGGGCCGCGTCGGGTGGTCGTGGGGCCGGCTCTGCCGGCGCCGCGGGCGGTGGCGACCTGGTCGGAGTGATCGCGGTCGGCGTCGCCCGCGCCGCGATCCGTAGCGCACCAAACGATCGACAGCGCATCTGATAGAGCACCAAACCTCCGGAAATTCCTTCGTTTATCCTGTTGAAAATGTTACTTGGCCGTTCGACTGGGCGTGTTACACACGCGGAGCGTGTCGTTGTCGGTGGAGCCCACGAGCAGCAGCAGACCCACCGGCTCCGGTGGCGCCCGCTATCAGCCGTTTGCTCAGATCGGGCGCGGCGGGATGGCGGAGGTGCTGCTGACCCTGGTGGACGCCGGCAACGGGGTGCGACGGCTGGCGGTGCTGAAGCGGATCTGGCCCGAGCTGGCCAGCGAGCCGGAGTTCGTGACGATGTTCCTGGACGAGGCGCGCCTGTCGCTGCGCCTCAGCCACCCGAACGTCGTCCAGACGTACGAGGTGCTGTCCCACGACGGCGAGCTGGCGATCGCCATGGAGTACCTGGACGGCCAGCCGCTGACGCGGGTCCTGAACCGGCTGCTGCGCGGCCCCGGTGAGCTGCCGCTGGCGCTGCGGCTGCGCGTCCTGACCAACATCCTGGCGGCGCTCGAGTACGCGCACACGCTGACCGACCTGGACGGAACCGACCTGGGGGTCGTGCACCGGGACGTGAGCCCGCAGAACGTGTTCGTCACCTACGACGGACAGGTCAAGCTGGTCGACTTCGGCGTGGCGAAGACGCTGGCGGCGTCGCACCACACCCGTCCCGGGACGCTGAAGGGCAAGCTGGCGTACATGGCGCCCGAGCAGGTGCAGCGCCCGACGGTCGATCGCCGCGCCGATCTGTTCGCGGTCGGCGTGATGTTGTGGGAGATGCTGGCCTGCCGCCGCATGTGGCGCGGCATGACCGAGGTCGACATCGTCGCGCACCTGGCGGCCGGACGCGCGCTGCCGGCGCTGCCGTCGGACGCCGGGCTGCCGCCGGGGTTGGACGCGATCTGCGCGCGCGCGCTCGATCCCGATCCCGACCGCCGCTATCAGACGGCGGCCGAGTTCGAGATGGAGCTGGAGGGGGTGCTGATCGGATCGGCCGACTCGCACGCCCGCAACCTGGGCAAGGTCGTGTCGATGGCCTTCGCCGCCGAGCGCGCCCAGCGACAAGCCATCGTCGATCGCCGCTTGCGCGAGAGCGGGCCGATGCCGGCGATAACGACCGCCATCGCCGCCGACGATCGCGCGGACGAGATCGATGTGACGCTGTCGGGCCTGGAACGCGAAGCGGCCGGGCGCCCGGCGTTGACGCCCGCGCCGCCCCCGGCGGCCGCGCCCGCGCCGGCCTATTCGATGCGCCGGATGTGGCTGCGCCGGGGCACCGCCACCGTCGGCCTGCTGGGGGCCGTGGCCGGTCTGCTGGTGGCGGGCGGCTGGCGACCCGCGCGCGCGGTGAACGCGGGCGATGCTCCCAACGCCGTCGCGGCACCCGCGCCGTCCGCCGTCGCCGCGCCAACCAGCCCCGTGCTGCCGCCGAATCCCCTCACGCGACAGCTGGCCGATCACCAGGAGGTCGCGGCCGACCCGACGCCGGAGACGCCCCGGCACCACGCGCGCCGCCACGCCGTGCGGGCCGACGAGGACGCCACGCTCCCGCCGAGCGTCGACCTCGATCGTTAGGCGGCGGCGACCGGCTGGGAGCCAGCCATCATCGTCGCGGCCAGCGCCTGATAGACCGTCGTCCAGGCCGCCTCGACCTCCGGCGTGAACGCGGGACCGAGCCCCTTCTCCAGCGTCCAGAGCAGCGCGGCGCCGACGGTGGTGTAGTCGCCCGCCTTCACGCCGTAACCGACGTGCTTGCGTCCGAGCTCCCGCACCGCCGGCAGGAGCTCGTCGAGCGCGTCGAGCTTGCTCACGCAGTAACCGAGCGTCTGCATCAGCTTCTTCCCCTGCACGGTGATGTCCGTCTTGAACAACGGGCGCAGCGACGGATCGATCTCGAACAGGCGGCCGTAGAACAGCGCGGCGGCCTGATCGGCGATCGGCACCACCTGGGCGAAGCTCTCTCTCACCAGCGATTTTTCTTCCGGCGTCATGGGTGGAGTCTCGCCGGGGCTCGGCCGGCGGGCGGTTTCGTCTCGGTCAAATGGCGGTTTCGCACATGAAAAAGCCCCGGCCCTGGCGGGAATCACGATTCACGCGTCGGTCAACGTCGACAAGTCGTTCTACGGCGGCGCGTTCATCTACGCCAAGCCGGGCCAGCAGTATGTCTACGCAAACTCGACGGGAACGCCGTTGGCCAATGGGACCTTCACCCAGCTCGCGTTCTCGCTCGACACCGCGGTGGCCGCCACCTCTGGATCGCGAACCCGTCGGTGGCGCCCGAGCTCCCGAATTTTCATTTCCGTCTCTCCCTTGACGAAGCGTTGCGCGACGCTTGCAGTTGGTAGCTGCGGATTACTACCAGGCCGGGGGCGGTATCAAACGTTTCTCCCGAGATGTGAACGATACCGTGGCCGGTCGCCGCTCTCCCCGGCGGTTCCTGGGCGCGGGCACTTGTGTTACACAGCTTCCGTGTCCGATCGCCCCTTCGACCCCCAAGATCCAGCTCAACCCCCGATCCGTCCTCCCAGCCGCCGGACGTTCTTGGGCGCGGCGGCCACCGCCGCGCTGGCGCCGGCCGCCTGCATGGGTCCGCGCCCGGGCGCCTCGCCGCAGCCGAGCGCGGCGGATGTGCCCGCCGCGCGCAAGGCCGGCCTGCCGGCGCCCGACGTGGAGGCGCTGCTGGCCCAGATGATGCTCGACGAGAAGATTGGCCAGATGACCCAGGCCGATCACACGGCGCTGCGGGACGGGCGCGAGATCCACGACTTCTTCCTGGGCTCGGTGCTCTCGGGCGCCGACTCGCTCCCCAAGCCCAACAGCGCCGAGATCTGGGCCGACATGACCGATCGGTACCAGACGCAGGCGCTGTCGACGCGGCTCGGGATCCCGCTCATCTACGGCGTGGACGCGGTCCACGGCGACGGCGACGTGAAGGGCGCGGTGCTGTTCCCGCACAACATCGGGCTCGGCGCCACGCGCAACCCCGACCTGGTCCGGCAGGCGGCGCGGGTGACCGCGCGCGAGGCGGCCGGCAGCGGCACGCGCTGGACGTTCAGCCCCTGCATCGCGGTGGCGCGCGACGAGCGCTGGGGACGCACCTACGAGAGCTTCGGCGAGTCGCCCGAGCTGGTGGCGCCGCTGGGGGCCGCCGCCGTGCACGGCTATCAGGACGCCGACGACGCCAGCGCCGTGCTGGCCACGGCCAAGCACTTCCTGGGCGACGGCGGCACGTTCGGCGGCAAGGACCGCGGCGACATGCGCGCCAGCGAAGAGGAGATGCGCCGCATCCACCTGCCCGGTTACATCGCCTGCGTGAAGGCGGGCGTCGGCAGCGTGATGGTGTCGTACTCGAGCTGGAACGGCCAGCCGATGCACGGCAACAAGCGCCTCATCACCGACGTGCTGAAGGGCGAGCTCGGCTTCGGCGGCTTCGCGGTGACCGACTGGGCCGCCATCGACATGATGTCGAAGGACTACAAGCAGGACATCGACGTCGCCATCAACGCCGGCATCGACATGGTGATGGTGCCGATCCGCTGGCGCGAGTTCATCGCCGACATGAAGGAGCTGATCGCCGCCGGGCGTATCCCGATGGCCCGCGTCGACGACGCCGTTCGCCGCATCCTGAAGCAGAAGGCGCGCTTCAAGCTGTGGGAGCGCCCCTTCGCCGACCGCGCGCTGACCGCGCAGGTCGGCTCGCCCGCCAACCGCGCGGTCGCGCGCGAGGCCGTCCGCCAGAGCCTGGTGGTGCTGAAGAACGACAACCACCTGCTGCCGCTGCGCAACCCGGCGCGCGTGCACCTCTGCGGCTTCCGGGCCGACGACATGGGGGTGCAGTGCGGCGGCTGGTCGGTCGCCTGGCGCGGCCGGCGCGGGCCGGTCACCCCCGGGACCACGATTCGCCAGGGGTTCGAGCAGGTGCTGGGCGCCGGGCGCGTCGACTTCTCCAAGGACGCGGCGGGCGCCGAGAAGGCCGACGTGGTGGTGGCCGTGGTCGGCGAGGATCCCTACGCCGAGGCCAGCGGCGATCGCCCGCAGAAGCTGGAGCTGGGCGCGGAGGATCTGGCGCTGATCGCCGCCGCCAAACGCAGCGGCCAGCCGGTGGTGGTCGTCGTGCTCTCGGGGCGGCCGCTGATCTTGAGCGGGGACGTGCTCGACGCGTCGACCGCGCTGGTGGCCGCCTGGCTGCCGGGGACCGAAGGGGGCGGCGTGGCCGACGTGCTGTGCGGCGTGACGAAGCCGAGCGGCAAGCTCCCCTGTTCCTGGCCGCGCGAGTTCGCGCAGATCCCGATCAACGTCGGCGATGCCGGCGCCGCGCCACTGTTCCCGTTCGGCTTCGGGTTGACCTGGTGATGGCCGGGGCGCCGGTCGCGCACCTGGCCGCCGCCGCCACCGCGCTGGCGGTGGCCGGTCCCTGGACGTTCCGGCGCGTGACGGCGGCCAGCGAGCCGCCGGAGCCGTGGCTGCCGGCGACGGTGCCCGGCTGCGTCCACACCGATCTCTTCGCCGCCGGCAAGATCGGCGATCCGTTCTACCGGCTGAACGAAAAAGATCAGCAGTGGATCGAGCACGCGTCGTGGGAGTACGAAACGACGCTGAAGGTGGAGGCCGCGACGCTGGCGCGCGAGCACGTCGAGCTGGCCTTTGCCGGACTGGACACGTACGCCGAGGTGTTCGTCAACGGCGCCTCCGTGCTGGCGACCGACAACATGTTCCGCCGCTGGCGCGCCGACGTGAAGGCCCGGCTGCGCGCGGGCGACAACGTGGTCGTGGTGCGGTTCCGCTCGCCCATCGAGGCGGTGCAGGCCTCCTACGATCACCTCGGCTACCACCTGCCGGCCAACAACGATCAGTCCGAGCGGATGGTCAGCATGTGGACGCGCAAGGCCCCCTACCACTATGGCTGGGACTGGGGCCCGCGCTTCGTGACCAGCGGGATCTGGCGGCCGGTCACGCTGGAGGCGTGGGACGGCGCGCGGCTGGACGACGTGCAGGTCTTTCAGGAGCACCTCGACGCGACGGCGGCGACCCTGGCCATCAAGGCGCGCGTCGTCGCCGGCCAGGCCGGCCGCTACCGGGTGACGGTCACCGCCGACGGAGGGGGACCTGTCGCCCAGGTCGACGCCGACCTGGAGGTCGGCCCCAACGACGTGAACCTCGGCGCGCGCCTCGACAAGCCCGAGCTGTGGTGGCCGAACGGCCTGGGACCGCAGCGGCTGTACACGCTGGCAACGACGCTGGCGTCGGAGGACGGACAGCCGCGCGACGCGCGCACGACGCGGATCGGCCTCCGTACGCTGGAGGTCGAGCACGTCCAGGACGCCGCCGGCAAGAGCTTCACGATCAAGGTGAACGGCGCGCCGGTCTTCATGAAGGGGGCCAACTGGATCCCGGCCGACAGCTTCGTCACCCGCATGACCGACGCGCGCTACCGCCAGCTGCTGCAGTCAGCCGCCGACGCCCACATGAACATGGTCCGCGTGTGGGGCGGCGGGATCTACGAGGACGACCGCTTCTACGCGCTGTGCGACGAGCTGGGGCTGCTGGTCTGGCAGGACTTCATGTTCGCCTGCTCGATGTACCCGGGCGACGCCGCGTTCATCGAGAATGTCCGCCACGAGGCGGTCGAGAACGTGCGCCGGTTGCGCAACCACCCGTCGGTGGCGCTGTGGGCGGGCAACAACGAGATCGAGGCGGCCTGGAAGGGCTGGGGGTGGCAGCAGAAGTTCAACCTGTCGAAGACCGCGCAGGACCGCATCGCGCGCGACTACAAGCATCTTTTCCATGACGTGCTGCCGGCCGTCGTGGCGGCGGAGGATCCGGGGCGCTTTTACACGCGCAGCTCGCCCAGCGCCAACGACGACCACGTCCCGGCCGACAAGCTGGGCTGGGGCGACATGCATTACTGGGGCGTCTGGCACGCCGAGAACCCCTACGAGGCCTACAGCGACAACATCTCGCGCTTCATGAGCGAGTACGGCTTCCAGTCGTTCCCCGAGCTGGCGTCGGTGGCGCGCTACACCTCGCGCGAGACCGACTGGGACATCGCCAGCCCCGTCATGCTGTCGCACCAGCGGCACCCGCGCGGCAACGCGCTGATTAAGAAGTACATGCAGCGCGACTTCAGGACGCCCAAGGACTTCGCGTCGTTTCTCTACGTCGGGCAGGTGTTGCAAGCGACCGTCATCAAGTACGCCGCCGAGGCGCACCGCCGCGCGATGGGGCGCAACTGGGGCAGCCTGTACTGGCAGCTCGACGACTGCTGGCCGGTCGCGTCCTGGTCGGGCATCGATTACTACGGGCGCTGGAAGGCGCTGCACTACGCCGCGCGGCGTTTCTTCGCGCCGGTGCTGGTCAGCCCGGTCGAGGAGAACGGCGTCGTGAAGGTGTGGAGCGTGTCCGACCGCCGCACGC